>CBDVCJ010000348.1:0-3965 GCA_965372445.1 uncultured Thermoplasmata archaeon
AACTGAACAGTACCACTTACCACTCGTAGTGTGATTTTCCCAAAATCGGGAGAAGAATCTTAATTTTTAACTTTTATATACTTATTTAAATACTTTTTTTTGGCGCTTTTTATTGTGCCGGTTGTACCTAATGTCTTAACTTCGATTCTTATAATGTTTTCATGATTTTGTTGCGGGGCTCTTGAACCATTGGCCAGCCCTTCATTCAATCTTTGTTCATTCACGCGTCTACGTATTTGGGTTATATTCTCGAGCAATTCCATTGTTCGGTCTTTATCCAGATGGGTGCACCTTATCAACCCAAAATTATCCTCCAGTATTATTAGCCAAGGCTCAGCTTTAAAGTTACCATTATTTGAAACGTATACAGTTTTTAATTGGAATTTTATTGCACCTATAAGCTCAGACCTAGAGATCCTCAAATCCTCAAGCTCGGGTTTTATTTCGAACACAATATATCTTCTCCGTTCAAACTTGGATTTTAGGGTGGTGGTCATAATAATCCCGATCTGAAGCTATTTGATGAGCCTGGTGAGATACAATTTCGGTTGTCGATGCTCATTGCGAAAAACATTGCCGTCTGCAGCTCCAGGCTTCGAAAACTTAGCCTTGATATGCAACCATTAATATTATATTTACGATATTTGGTAACAAGTTTCGCTCTATTCCCATATGTTAACAAATCATAGGTATATACAAATTTCTGTTTTCTTATTAAGAAGAAATTAATAAATCTTATATAGTGTGATAGTTATAGTATTCGAACCCTGATCTAATGAATTAATTAAAGAGTAGTGATATACAAATGAAAAAAAGTATGGCTGCAATTGGCGTGGCCCTCATTGTGGGAGGATTAATACTATTTGCGTACTTTTTCGGTTATTTTGAACTTGAAGAAGACAATGAGGTCCCGGAAGCCAAGATCGATATCAACAATATTATGTCAAATACTGGCCAGGATATGATTGTTATTAATATTGGCGATAATATCGTACTTAATGCCGAAAATTCATCTGATATGGATGGCGAGATAAAAAATTATAACTGGGATTTTGGTGATGGATATTCCAGAACTGGTATGACACAATCCCATGCATATTCTCAGCCAGGAGTATATAATGTTACTTTAACGGTTGTGGATGATGACGGTGCTGAAGATGTTACATGGATCATAATAAATGTTAATACTCCACCGGTAGCACTAGCAATGCTTGATACGAACGCGACATTAATTGTAAAGGGAAATGTTCTGATCTATGACCCGGTATATTTCCTAGCGACTGACTGTTACGATCCCGACGGCACCCATTATAAACCATCAGAAGCAGGTACCTGGTCCATGGACCTGAATTATTACTGGCAATTCGGTGACGGCAACACCTCGACGTCAGAGAACCCCTTACATAATTATCATGAGACAGGAACGTACACGGTCCAATTAACAGTTACCGACAATAATAATGCAAAGGCTACGGATAGTTTTAAGATCGAGGTGATATTGCGCAGCTTTGAAATTACATGGCAAACGGGTAATGATACACTGAGTGATTCCGGCTACACGACCGAGTTCAGCTCTTCCACCAGGACACATATAATAGCTCCCCCGGCCGCTCAGGGCCTGTCCAAGGTAGTCTTTGAGCTTCAATGGACGGATTGGTTCCCGCTTTTAAATGCTAGTGCCGGCCCGGACGAGTTTGAATTAAGGGTTACATCCCCCGAAGAGGCCACCAAAGTAGCTAACGGGACTAATGAAGAGCATACAGGCGTTATCGTACTCACATTTGATTTTAATCTCGAACCAGATGCCATGAATGTTCAGGCCAATAGTGATACCGAGGCCAAAATCCACGCCGAAAAGCAGTGCAGCTTGACCCCTGATGGGTTTGGAGATTGGGTTGTTAATATTACCGCGGTTAATTGTGAGGGTTGGGATTGGGTTGATGGTGTTTTAGATCTGGATAAAGGAAGTGGTTGGGACCTGAGGATCGATTTTTATTTTTACGAAATGGAAGTTAACGAAATTGATTATGAATAATTTTGACAGAATTTAATTTTTTTGTCGGCCTGTCTGCCGGTCGGCCAGTCTACCAGTCTACCTGTCTACCATCAGACTGGCTGACTGGAGGACCGGAGGACTGGAAGACTGGAACCAATAATCACCTATTCCCTATAACCTAACACCTACCACCTAGTTAAACAAAAGAGTATAAATATAAAAATGTATTAAGGGAGACTACAATTCATTGGATTTGGTATCCTGGTATAATAATAAAAGGAGACATGAAATTGGCTAAGAAGAAATCAGCGCGTGTTGCAGCCCGCAAATTAAAAGATAAGTGGCGTTCGAAAGTATGGTATACGATCCTGGCACCTGATATGTTCCAAAGCGCACCGATCGGTGAAACGTTATCAGACAGCCCGGCAAAGATCATTGAGCGCACCTCCGAAGTTACGCTTCAAGACCTGACCGGTGATTTCTCTAAAATGCATGTCAAATTGCGATTCAAGGTCAATGATGTGAAAGGTACTGAGGCATATACCAAATTTATAGGCCACGATCTAACCAGTGATTACATTAGACGCCAAACCCGTCGCAAGCGTTCTAAAATGGATGGTATTTATGATGTAACGACCAAAGATGGATATGTGATCCGTGTAAAACCCATGGCAATCGCCGAGAAGCGTATCCAAACCTCACAACAGCATGCGATCCGAAAGGTAATGAATGATGTGATCGTAAAAGCCGCAACAGACAAAACATTAGGCGAATTTGTGCATACTATGATCTATGGTGATCTCCCCAATTCGATTTTTAAAATGTGCAAGCCAATTTACCCGATCAAGCGCATCGAGATCCGTAAATCCGAGATCCTGGAAGAGCCTGCGCCAGGCGTCAAGAAGCCCCGGGCGCGCAAGAAGCCCAAAGCGGAAGAAGCGGCGCCTGAAGCTGTAGCGGAGGGTGCAGAGCCGGCTAAGACGCCGAAGTTGAAAAAGAAGAAAGCTGCCACGCCCAAGAAACCCTCTAAGGATGAAGAGAAAGAAGAATTAAAGGAAGAGCTGCCGTCAAAAGATGAAGGTGTCACCACAAAATCGCCGAAGAAGGCCAATACACCTGAAGCTGAATAGAGATATTAATTACTATTTTTTTAAAAAAAAAGAAAAAAAAAGGGTGAGATTAAGATTTAATCTCACTGAATGAATTCATTTTTGGATATAGCAATTAAAATCAGGGCTATTAAACAGAAAATAAAGGTTCCACCAAATATCATTCCAATTATGGAGCCAACCAGACATAAACCCCAATGTTTTTGTTTAAGAGCAAACACACCAGCTAAAATTGCGAATATTGCACCAACGATCGGCAATATCAAACAAACAATACCAAAAGCTAGGAAGCCAGTGGTTTCCACTTCAACATCAACGCCTGTTTCATCAGCCAGATCTTCTGCCTCAGCAACTAATGCAAGATACATCATGACCAACCAAAGCATAACCAATAGTGAGATCACACCGCCAAGTATATTCAAAATTCCTGCGGCGGTGAGTTTACCGCTGCGGCCTGGCGGGCCCATTGGTGGCGCGCCCGGTGGTGGCGGATAGCCTGGTGGTGCGCCGCCCGGGGGCGGATAAGCTGCTGGCGGTGGATAGGCTGGTGGTGGTTGCTGTGGCGGCGGATAGGCTGCCAAAATACTACTTAGAAAACCTAGTCTTACCATTTTATACCCTCCTCTTGTTAGATTATTTCTACCGCAATATTTGTAATAATTGTTTGTAACTTTAAAATATTGCTTGTTTACTAAATAAGTTATTGATATAAAAGTGTTATGGAACTTCATTGTTGCTAAAAAGGTGGTAAATGGCAGGATAAGGATGGAGGCTGAAGGGCAATGAAAGGATTCGAGTTTCGGGCTTCGAGATTCAAGATGGCAAGTTATTTAAAAGGAAGTTAGAGGATAGAAGATAGA
>CBDVCJ010000349.1:0-3962 GCA_965372445.1 uncultured Thermoplasmata archaeon
GAAAACATCAATGATGTTAATAATAGGCATCTGGAATCCCGAATCTCGAACCTGGAATCCATCAGGCAAAAGTACAAAAAATTATTTCAACATCCACACCTATGTCCTCCCTTCTTATTAGGGGACAAAACTTCATGCCAAAAACGATCGTATCCTATCCCGAGAACTGCACTGGCTGCCGCATGTGCGAAATGATGTGTTCACTATTTCATGAAGGCCAGATCAACCCTGTAATGGCACGTATCCAGATCTATAAAGACGGGCTCGAGACCGATTTTCCAGTGACCTGCACGCTCTGCGGCGATTGTATTGAAAGGTGTCCCGAAGCTGCGATCTCAGATGAGGAAGGTATTATTGATGTCGATATCGAGAAATGCATAGCTTGCGGTACTTGTGTTGATACTTGTAAGTACAATGCCATCCGCCTCAGCCAAGAAAATTCGGACAGCGAAGGTAAAGCCTTCAAATGCGACCTTTGCGGCGGTGCACCGGAATGCGTGAAGGTTTGTACACCCGAAGCGATAAAGTTCGAAGATATAACTGAAGAACGCAAAAAAATGATGCAAGATTTCCTGGTTGAGCTTGAAAATTCGTACCGTTCCAAAGGGGGTGAGTGAACATGCATGGATATTGCGGTAAGATTCTTGAGATCGATCTGACCGAAGGCGAGATCTCGACCTCCAAAGTTACCGAAGATATGATCAAAGATTATCTCGGGGGGAATGGTTTTGCTACCAAGATCCTATATGACCGTTTCAAACCCAAGACCGGCGCATTCGACCCAGATAATATTCTGATAATCACACCCGGCGTTTTCACGGGCACGCCAGTCCCGACGGGCGGCAAAGTTGTGTTCCATACCAAATCACCCCTTACGGGAACGTTCACGGATTCTGTGATGGGCGGCAGTATCGGCGCCGAGCTAAAATATGCGGGCTATGATGCTGTTGTAATTTTAGGTAAAGCAGAAAAACCAACTTACATCACGATTTTCGATGATAAGATCGAGCTGAAAAATGCCGAGCATCTCTGGGGTAAAGATACCCGTGAGATCGATAATATTTTGAAAAGAGAGCTTGGCAATAATTTTGCTGCTATCGCATCCATTGGTATTGGCGGCGAGAATCTGGTGCGGTACGCTTGCGTGTGCTGTGACGAGCGACAAAGTGGACGGGGCGGTGTGGGCGCGGTCATGGGCGCGAAGAACCTTAAGGCGCTGGCAGTGCACGGAACCTTAAGTCTCAAAGTTGCCAACCCGTTCAAGGTCCAAGAGCTGGTTGGGGTTTACGTGAAAAAAATTGTCGAAAGCACAGATTATAAACGCTACACAAAATACGGCACCGGCGGGTTCCTGGATTGGATGAATGTTGAGAAAGGCGTGTTTCCGACCCGCAATTGGCAGCAGAGCGTGTTTGAGGAGCGCGAGCATATCGACCCTTATTACTGGGGCCCCAAATATGTCAAGAAGAACAAGGCTTGTTTCGGGTGTGTCAGGCCTTGCGGGAGGGTGTTCAAGATCGAGAGCGGTAAGTACGAGGGGACCGTTTTTGATGGCGTGGAATACGAAACCTTATACTCGCTGGGCTCGCAGTGCGGCAACCCCGATATCGAAGCGCTCGGTAAAGCGAACGAGCTGTGCGATCTATATGGTATCGATACCATCTCTGCCGGTGTTAGCATCGGGTTCGCAATGGAATTGTATGAAAAAGGAATACTGACTAAGGAAGACGTTGGCGATATCGACCTGAAGTTCGGGAATGGCGAGGCAGTACCGCAAATGGTGGAGCTTATCGCCAAGCGCGAAGGTCTCGGGGATGTTCTTGCCGAGGGCGTCAAACGTGCGGCGGAGCAGATCGGGCAAGGTGCCGAAGATTACGCGATCCATGTCAAAGGCCAGGAACCGCCGGCGTACGATATCCGCGGGCTAAAAGGTATGGGACTCGCGTTCATGAGCTCGTGGCGCGGTGCGTGTCACCTTAAATCGAGCGCGTATGCGCTGGAACTTACCGGCAGGTACTGGAAGTTCGAAGGTGTGGACCGGCTCTCGGCCGAAAAGAAAGGCGACGAGATCAAATCGATGGAAGATTTCGTTACAATCTATGATTGCCTGGGCCTCTGCAAATTCTCGCGAAAAATATTTTTTCCCGAAACGTTCCCTGAACTGCTCGAGGCTGTTACGGGTTTGAAATTTACCGAAACTGAATTAATGCAGATCGGGGAAAGGATCACTAATTTGAAGCGGCTGTTCAATCTTCGTGAAGGTATAACGCGTAAAGATGACAAGCTGCCGAAACGGATTTTATCGGAACCGATCCCGGAAGGTGTATCGAAAGGGCATTACATAAAACCCGAAGAGGCGGAGATGATGATCGGGGATTATTATAAGGCTAGGGGGTGGGATGAGGAGGGTGTGCCGACTGCGACAAAATTGGAAGAGCTTGGGATTGCTAAATGATTGCTGACTATCGGGAGCGCGGGAGCACGGGAACCGGTTACCCCCCACCCCAATTTTAACCGCTGAGTACGCTGAGAACGCAGAATTTATTTTTAGATTTTAAATTCAAGATGAGATCTCCTGAAACTATAATCTTGAATCTCCAATCCAAATGCCAATAAAATAATTCTGCGTTCTCGGCGTACTCTACGGTTGTAATGGGGGGTGGGGTGTTGCCGAATCTCGAATCCCGAGTGAGCGACAATATTAAATATTGCCAAAGGCGTTTAGACATTAACCACATAACAGGGGGGCCAACCTTTTGAAAACGAATTCCAAATCAATAATTATTGTAGCGGTCCTAGTCATCAGTATTTTCCCGTTAGTAATCGAGCTGGGCTCGGATCATTCTACAGTTGAAGCTGCAACGCTAACCGTTGATGATGACGGCGAAGCTATGTACACAACGATCCAATCGGCGATCAACGCGGCAATTCCTACTGATACGATCGAGGTTTGGGCGGGAACTTACAATGAAAACTTGAATATCAACAAACAACTGAATTTGGTTGGGAACGGGTCATTGGTAACGACTATCGATGCAGGGGGGAGTACAGACGGGATCTATGTATCTGCTAATTCTGTCACCATAACTGGGTTTACAATAAATAATAGCGGACCGGTTTCTGGAGATTGCGGTGTCGACCTCGATACGGTAGATTATTGTACTGTCCAGGATTGTAATATTACAAGTACATACTATGCGATCTCGTTGGACTATTCGACCAAATGTTCAATTAGAAATAATAACTGCTCTAATAATGTTTGGGGTGTAGCGGTTGCTGCCTATTCTTATTATAATATTATCAGAAATAATACGTGTAACAATAATGATTATGGGGTTGGCATTGCCATAGATTCCGAAAATAATACTGTTGAAAATAATACCTGCAAGTTCAATGCATTAATGGGGGTCGGGATCGGAGGATCGTCCTACAATAATATTTTTAATAACACTTGTCTTGACAATAAATGGGGTATTGGCATGTCATCCAGTTCAAATTTTAATACCGTCAGGAACAACACCTGCAATCCAAATAAAGAGCTAGGTATCTACGTTTATACAAACTCAAATAATAATCTAATTGAAAATAATAATTTTTCCGCTCCTTTCACTGGAATTTATTTAACTAGCGGCTGCAGTAATAATGAAATTAAGAATAATACTTGTTACTACAGCACACAAGGTATACGTTTAGATTCAAGTCCAGATAATCTAATTGAAAATAATACCTGCATAGAAAATAGTCACTCCGGTATTCATATAGGAGCTAACAGTAATGATAATTTTGTTAATAATAATATCTTAAAAAATAGTTTTGAATATATAAGGATAGTTTCTCAAAGAGATTTAGGTGCAGATTTAAAATGTATCATAAAAATGACACCGCAACTTCAAGAAAAGTACCAAAATTTAAGCGATAAGTTAAAAATAGATAAAAGTAATAGAGAGGATTTAAGTTCGTCA
>CBDVCJ010000350.1:0-3958 GCA_965372445.1 uncultured Thermoplasmata archaeon
TACCCTGTAACTTTAAAAAAAGAAGGATTTTATACTTTATATACTATAAAAAATTAAATACAAGGTCACTCGATGATGAGGGTAAAACCATTATATGGAACATGACAAACTATGGTTATATTTATAGTGAAGGAGATAAAGTAGGTTTTGCGGATGGTAATGGTACGATATCTCTGTGGTGGGAATATATTATTGATGTCGGGAACACATTGATTATTGAACCCAGTGTAACTGTTTATTGGGATAAAATGTTTGGACGTTTTGTTGTTGGAGGTGCTTTAAGGGTAGTGGGAACAGAAACAAATAGGATTACATTTACAGCGAACCTATCTGACCTCTCTCATGTAACGTGGGCAGGCATTATATTTGAACCTTTCTGTGATGATGAAAATTCTATAATTAAATATTGTAATATTGAATATGCTAGTGTAGGTATATTTTGCCGTAACTCTTCACCTTCAATTTCTAATAATATAATTAGGTATTGCAGTTTCGAAGGAATTAGATGCGAAGATAATTCTAATCCTTTCATAGCTAATAATACAATATCTGCCAACGACATGGGCATTGGGGCTTATGATTCGAACCCTGTTATAAAAGACAATATAATTAAGATGAGTAGACATTATGCAATCCCTTTAGATAATTCTAACGCTATGATCACAGGTAATGCAATTTTAAACTTTCGTCGTGAAGCTATTAGTTGTTTAGGGAATTCAAACCCTATTATTAATTATAATACTATCAAGAATGATGATTATTGGGGGTATGACGAAGATTATTATTTCATATATAATGACAATAAAAGCATTATAATCAATGCAGAATACAACTATTGGGGTACGATTGATGAGGATGAGATTGCTGTAAAAATGGGTGGTAAAGTAGATTATGATCCGTGGTTGGATGAGGATGGTGATATTTATTATTCCACAAAAACTACAGATGATGAAAAATTTAAAATCTCATTTGAATTAGGATTATTTATAATTATAATAATAATTGCAATAGTTGCTGTTATTGTCTGGTGGCGGCGGAAAAAACGCAGGAAAAGCAAATAATCCCAGCGAGAGTTTCTTCTTCGCGATTTCGCATAGAGCCAAAGAAGAGTAGTCTGCATCATTGGGGTAAGGTGGCGGGGGATTCGACTGGATGAAGAGATTCCCGATTTTGGGTGTGGCTAAATTGATCAGGTGAATCTTAGGGAAGGAGTAAACGAGCAGGTAAAAAATATTAAGGGATATAAAAAAAAATCAATCCGGATGCACAAATTGTTGAAGATACATATAGACTTGATAGAAGTCTAATGGCAAATCGTGGCAATCAATTACAATTACTTCAATACCAGATTGTTGATATTTTGTCAATGTTGACAATGTCGTTTGAATTAAAAATTGTCGTACTCCAATGAGGAAGACGGCATTTTATCTAAACTACTACATACTGCAACTTTCTCTCATTAACACTATTATAACAGGGTTTTTGAGCTCGTTTCAACATATCATAACCCAACATATTCGAATCGTTAATGGTAGATTTAGGGGTAAAATGAAAAAAAGAGGTATTTCCAAATATTATAGAATGTTAAAATAATCGTTCAAGCGTTACTTTTTTCGGAAAAGATTTAAATTAAAAGACACATATACGCTCAGAAAAGCTGAACTAAATATAGAAATTAATTAAGAAAGATAATAGATTTGCATGCGTTATAATTTATATCCTAAAAAAGTTATATGCGCAAATCCGGATACTAAGTTAATTGCTTATCGAATTGATAAATGAGAAGCCCTATCATTTAGGGGGGTTGTTTGAAACTGATTGAAACCCGATAATACTACGATTTATATTGAAATAAAACGAGTTTAGGATCTAAATTATTACAAATTATACGAAAAATTTTACAAATAAAAAAACCATCATATGAGGGATGTTGAATGGCCAAAGTTGTAGGTATTGATTTAGGAACTACGAATTCAGAAATTGCTGTGCTTGAGGGCGGTGAGCCCGTTGTTTTACCTAACTCTGAAGGCAGCCGCATTACGCCGTCAATAGTGGCATTTACCAAAGATGGCGAGATACTTGTGGGTGAGATCGCGAAACGGCAAGCAATAACCAACCCCAAACGCACGATCAGGTCCATCAAACGTAAAATGGGCTCAAAATATCGTGTTAAGGTCGGCGATAAAAAATACAGCCCTGAAGAGATCTCTTCGTTGATCGTTGGCAAATTAAAAAATGATGCCGAGGAGTATCTGGACGACGAGATCAAACAGGCGGTCATCACATGTCCGGCCTATTTTGAAGATGCCCAGCGCCAGGCGACCAAAGATGCAGGCACAATTGCGGGTTTGGAGGTTTTGAGAATTATCAATGAACCCACAGCCGCGTCACTTGCGTATGGGCTGGATAAAGAAGAGGAAGCAACCTTACTGGTTTTCGATCTTGGCGGTGGTACCTTTGACGTATCGATCTTGGAGATCGGCGAAGGGGTATTCGAAGTAAAGGCCACAAGCGGTAACAATCTTCTTGGCGGTGATGATTTTGATCAAAAGATCATGGACTTTTTGATGGAGACGTTCAAGAAGGAGTATGATATCGATCTAGTTGAAGATAAAGCCGCGCAACAGCGCTTGAAGGAAGCGGCTGAGAAGGCGAAGATCGAGATCTCCGGTAGGACCAGTACCAACATAAATCTACCGTATCTGGCTGCTGATGATGAGGGGCCGAAACATTTGGAGGTTGAATTTACCCGAGCCAAGTTTGAGGAGATCACCGAAGAGCTTGTTAAAAAGACGATAGGCCCGACGAAACAAGCCCTAAAAGACGCCAAAATGAAACCTGAAGATATAGATAAAGTCATACTTGTCGGCGGCTCGACGCGCATCCCGGCGGTACAAAGAGCCATCAAGAAAATGTTGAAGCAAGACCCGACCAAAGGAGTAAATCCCGAAGAATGTGTGGCATTAGGTGCAGCCATCCAGGCCGGTGTGTTGTCCGGTGAGATCAAAGATGTATTATTGCTGGATGTGACACCCTTATCTTTAGGCGTGGAGACGCTCGGTGGTATCTGCACCAAGTTGATACCGCGAAATACAACGATCCCGATGCAAAAGAAACAGATATTTTCAACTGCGCAAGAGAACCAGGAGAGCGTAGAGGTCCATGTTGTGCAAGGCGAGCGTGAAATGTCGTCTGACAATAAGACCTTGGGTAGATTTCATTTATTAGGTATCCCGCCTGCGCCGCGGGGTGTACCTCAGGTCGAGGTCGCGTTTGATATTGATGTTAACGGTATCGTAAATGTCTCTGCGCGCGATCTTGGGACGGGGAAAGAGCAGAGCATAACAATTACAGGCTCGGGTGCATTAACCCGAAATGAAGTTAAAGGTATGGTGAACGATTCCGAAAAATACCGTAAAAAAGACCGACGCAAGAAAAAGGCTGCGGAATTACGCAACCAGGCGGATGCGTTAATATATTCAACCGAGAGCGCGATCGAAGATGTTGGCGATAGATTGAACGAGAAACAGTTGAAAGCCACCACAGAAGTAATTAGCGATCTGAAAGATGCACTGGACGGCGACGATCTTAAATTGATCAAGGACCGAGTTGAAGATCTGAATACCGAATCGCAGGAATTATTTACAATGATGTATGCCGAAGCCGCGCGCCGCGAGGAGGAGGGCGAGGAAGAGGAAGAGGTAGAAGATCTCGAAGCCGAGGAGAAAGCACCGCCCAAGAAATATAAACCCGTGACGATCCCGTGTCCGAAGTGTAGAACAAAGATCTTGGTAAAGTCCCCCAAACGCCCGACCGTGATCAAATGTCCGAAATGTGGCGCTAAGGGCACCTTGAAAGCAGAGAAAGGCAAACCGCCCAAGAAGAAACCGGCGGAAAAGGAAGAGAAGAAACCGGCGGAAAAGGAAGAGAAGAAACCGGCGGAAAAGGAAGAGAAGAA
>CBDVCJ010000351.1:0-3952 GCA_965372445.1 uncultured Thermoplasmata archaeon
AATGGTATCCTGGATAACATTTAGGGTTGTTCCATTACTTTCGGATAGTTTGATCCATTGCCGAATTACAACCTTGGCATCATGTGTTTCGAAGCCTCTGTTCAAAACCGCTTTGTTAAGGAGGGGTAGTAGATGCCTGGCACCAAGTTTGGGTGTACATTGCACGATCGCATCTGAGAGTCCTTTACCGTTTGGAATTGTAAGTATAGCATCTTGTATTGTGCTCTTGAACATCTCTCTATCTGAACTCGCCGAGTTATCGCGCCATGTATTGGCTTTATTGACCAAAGCCCCTAATAGCTCGGCTCTGCGCCAAAGCTGTTCAACCTCATCGGCCATCCCCAATGCATCCTCGGCAACATTAACAGCCTTTTCAAGAGCCAGTTTTGGATCTGATGAGAGCGAGAATAAAGCTAGTGACCTGTAATATGGATCAGCTAATAGCCTTGCCTCTTCGAGAAGTGATTCCAGTTGTTTGGAGCCTGCAGCCTTTGACTCTCTCATTATTGCACGGTAAGTGGAAGCGTCATGCTTTTTGGTCTTAGCCGCTGTAAATACAATAAAACTCATGAATTTACCTCAATACAATTATCTATATCCGCCTTTAGAATTTTCTTTCATTATAACCCATCTTGAATAACCACCAGCAATCTCTAAACGGATTAATTGATAATCAATCTTACTGTTATTTGATAAAGAATTAAAAAAAGGGAGATTTTCAACTGCAACCCTTATTAAACCCAAAACAAATCCAAAACCCCAATTTCAAATTTTAAAATTTGCATTTTTCATTTTCCAATTTTTAAATTCAGTTTCACACCTGAGGGTCTTTGATCTGGGGCACTGGCGGTTGCTGTGGCGGTGCTTGCGGCGTCACTCCCGGCAGGGGTTGAGGCTGGAGCGGTTGCGCCGCCATCGGGGTCTGAACGAGCGGCTGTGCGATCGGCAGCTGCGGCGCAGCCATTTGCGGCGGCGGGATGGTTGCTAATAGTGGCGGCTGTTGTACACCTTCCTCAAGCTCCTTCGCGATCTCGCGCTCGAGCTTGCGGCGCTGCTTTATCAATAATAAAACTGCGACCATTACAACAATAATTATCACGATCACTGCGATCAATATTCCCACCCAGAGCCCATCATCTTCATCATCGGTCTTTGGCGGGTCCTGCGGGTCGTCATCTTTGGGGTCATCATCTCCGTTCGGGTCATCGTCACCGTTCGGCGCCGCTGCGATCTTGACAGAAACTTCGGTCTTAACTTCGGTGTTTGAACCGTCCTTTACTGTCAATGTAATATTGTGCCAACCCAACTCAGGTAACGTAATAAAAAATTGCGGGTCGGTGCTCAATAGCCCTGAGGTTGACGATTCCCAGTTATAACTTAAACTATCACCATGTATCAGATCGTCATCGGTGCTGTTGGCGCCATCGAAAAATATCAATACAGTATTATTAAAAGCCTCTTGATGTAGCGGTCCCGAGATCACAGGTACCGGCAGGTCGTTGACATTATTAACAATGATCTTGACCGTTACCGAATCCGAACCGTAGTTATTGTCTGTGGCTTCAAAATCCACCCAATAGGTACCCACCATTTCATTATCCGTTAATATTGAAAGCTCACCTGAATTCTTATCAAACTCGAAATTCTCACCTTTGATCAACCCATCAATTTCAGTTGTAATATTAGTGGTATATGTAAGCGCATCACCATACCTAATATCGTCGTCACTTGCAGTTATTGTAACGTTCAGCCATGTATCTTCATCCACGAGCTGGTCCGGTATCGGGCCGAACTGCGGTAGGTCATTTGTGTTGCGCACCTCGAGCTTGAGGTCGATCGTATCTGTCAATGGACCTTTACTGGGGTTCGGTCCGCGGGTGCCGGTTGCATTATTGTCAGTAACAGTGATATTTAGTAATAAAAACCCGACATTTTCATTGGTCGCGAAAACCGATAATTGGGCCGTGTTCGGAGCCTCAATGTCGGGTGCGATCTCAAGTGCGGATGGAAGTGCCAGTGTTTTATTTACGGAAAAGGTTACTGTATCATCGTCAATATCATGTGCGATCACAGTTAAATTCAGCCATTCATCTTCCCAGGCGCCCTCGGTATTGATGAACTCTAGCTCGGTCGTACCAAGTATATTCTTGCCACCCACCGAATCGAGGACTGGTGCATCGTTCGTCGGCCAGACCGTAACTTCGAAAACGTTGCTGTCCGTATCGAGATCAGTATCGCCGCCTTCGATACCATCGAGCCCAAGATCGAGCGCCCTCACCTGGAACTTTTGTGTACCAAAATAATTCTCGGTTGCTGTGAGATCCAAATGGTGGCCGTCAGCATCTAATTCGGCGTGGATATCATCATTATTCATAAGTATCGCAAATCGCAACGAGCCGTTGTCACGGTCGTCCCAGAAATGGTCGTTCAGATCTATGAGATCATCACCGCCGTCGGTATCTTCGTAGAAACCGTAAGTGCCGTTCGGGATATCTTCAGGAAGGTATGGGGGTAGATTGACCTCCGGAGAATCATAGCTGATGCTTATATTGTAGATCTTGAGCTTTCCCGCGGCAGCGGATGTGAACTTCAACGGAATGTCGACCGCAATACAGCCCGGTGGAGCTGCATCGACGAGCGATTGTAATTCGAATCTAAAATTATAATTATCATCGATCACGGCATTAGAATTGAACATCCCGGAAACCGACCATTCGGTATCACCGTCGTCGCCAATATCCAAACTCGGGTCTGCGGGGTAGGATATCCCCGTTGCTTGGGTTTTGACCCTTACGTAATCTGTATTGATCTCCGAGCTGAAAGCAGCATCTACAATACCAGTACCTTGTGCCATTATAAAAACCTGACCATTAGCATCAATGAAATCACTTGGTGGGTTGAACGAATTGTAGCGCGTCACAAAATCGATCGTGCTCGCAGCTGAATTATTGGAACCGATCGAGAGCCAGGTGTTGGAGTTACTGTTCCAAACAAAAACATACGACCAATAAGGTACCAGCATCATACCGTTAAAGTAGCCATACCCTTCCCAATATACATCTAACGATGTTATGCCCGTTTCTGTAAGGTTAAACCGGAATAAATGGTAGGGATAGTTATTCAAGCCTTTAAGGACATGAGTTGCTCTTATATTATCAGGTAGATTAATTTCGGTATATTCCGTATTCGTAAATTTTGTGGTCATAAAAGTATTCGGTAACGAGGTTGGCGGGTTCTGGGTGGTTAAACCCCACCAGGCATTATTATTTATCGTATCCTGAAAGTCATGGACATAAGGTTGCAACGCGCCCGTGAGGCCCAGCCCCTTTATTTCCATTACTGCCTCGGTTATTATCGCACCCTCGGGTAATGTCAAGTTCAGGTCCGTGTTGGTACCGCCACCATCGGGGAAGGTTATCGTCTCTTCTGAGTTGCCATTTCCAAGAGTTATGATCGGGTTGTCAAAACCCGTGGTATTGATACTCAATAACGGTAATAGAATTACAAGAATGATTACGAAAACCGCTAGATTCCGGTTAGTAGTTGATCTTTTATCTTTTTGATAATTAAGCATATTATTACCCCTATCCGATCTAAATTATTTTGAATTTTATATTTTGTGGTTTATTATATTATTTTATAATCTAAATTTATTATAATTTTCATTATGATTGTATAAGATTAATGTATCTAGGTTATTTAAAAGATTTCTTCTTATCAAGAGCATTTTTGGCTTAATAAGAATACGTTTAAAGTTAAAGTGATATGTGGTAAGATTCTAAATATTGCCTATTTAGATTGGAGATTGGAGTTTAGAGATTAGAGTTTTCCTTATGAAAGGCGAAAGATGACGAATTTAGTCAAGAGAGTCGTGGAGTTATGGGGTCGTGGAGTCCCATAAGTTGTGAGTGTTCGTGAGACTGTTTTTATATTGCAAAAGAGCGTAGGATTG
>CBDVCJ010000352.1:0-3918 GCA_965372445.1 uncultured Thermoplasmata archaeon
TTGGTCATACGCCATTTGGTCATGCTGGTGAAGAAGCACTAAATGAATTAATGAAAAGAAATGGAGATATTAAAGATCATGGATTTTCACACAATGTTCAAAGTGCACGAGTTGTTTTGTATATCGAATGGGACAATCTCTTGGAGCGAAAAGATGTTGGGATGGGTTTGACATGGGAAGTTGTATCTGGAGTAATATTACATACAATCAAGGATAGAAGAAAATACAAAGATGAATTGGAATGTAAAATATTCAATAATATTGAAGAATGTAAAATCGAATGGTCAAATGAGAGTAGAATAGTTTTTTTTGCTGATGAAATTGCTCAAAGAGCTCTTGATATTGAAGATGGGTTACGATATGGAATTATAGAAAAGGATGTATTGGAAGATATTTGGCGCGAATATAAAATTGGAAAAGGCTACCCTAATTATGATCCAGATAAACCTCTAAGATATGATCCAAATTATCCATTAAAATTCAAATTAATTAAAAAATATATTGATGATGTAATTGATGATACTATTAATAAAAAATATAACTATTTTATTAAAGAAGAGCCAAAAAAACATCCAGAAAAAGATGATTCATATTTTTTTAATGATATTAATGAATTGGATAAAAAATTATTTGATTTAATTACAAGAGATATTCATAAAAATTCTAATGTTAAGAATATGAACGCTTGGGGGCGATACATTATTAAAACATTATTTAATACTTATCTAATAAAATGGAATGATTGGGAATCTGATAAACTGGGAAAAGAAATTGATTATATATTATCAGAAAATGTTAGAGAAAATGAAGATTGTTTTGGTCTATCAAAACCGAGAGTGATCGCGAATTATATTGCAGCTATGAATGACCAATATGCCGAAAATCAATATAACAAATTAAAAAATATGGGTGTGCTTGAAATTTAGTAATTAATGTCATTGTTAATAATCAAACCGCCGAGAACGCAGAATACGCTGAAAGACATTCAGCGTTTTTAGAGTTCTCAGCGGTTGAAAAAATATGGATATTCTATGTGGGATGGTGGAATTTTAACTCTATCAATACTGATGACTTAATGTTGATATATATTGAAATAATGCAAAACATATTTCTAACTTAATAATAAATATGGGGGAAAGTCGATAGATAATGAAAAATTATATAATACAATATCAGAATGAAAATCAAACCGCCGAGAACACAGAATACGCTGAAAAAGTCAGCGTTTTTCGCGTTCTCAGCGGTTGAAAAAATTGAAACAAACCAAGGGGGAGTAAACACGAGAAAGGTTCAAGATTTTTTATATGAGGAATTAAGTAGTAAAGCAATCGGCGCAGCCATCGAAGTTCATAAAATATTAGGTTCTGGTTTTTTAGAGGCGATATATCAAGAGGCACTCGAAATTGAATTCGGGCTTCAGAAAATCCCATTTGAGAGCCAATTGGAACTTGAAATATTGTATAAGAATATTATTTTAAAACAAAAATATAAACCTGATTTTATAATTGATAATAAGATCATTATTGAGATAAAATCTGCAAAGCAATTAACTGAAATAGATAAGGCACAACGTCATAATTATTTGAAAGCTTCAGGTTTAAAATTGGGATTGTTATTAAACTTTGGAGGCCCAACATTGGAGATCAAACGAATAATCAGGTCTAAATGAACCGCTGAAAACACAGCATGCCCTGAATAAGTTTCAGCGTTTTTTGTGTTCTCAGCCGTTGAAAAATGGCGGTAAAATTAATAACCTGTAATGTGGTTGTGATAATCCGCATTTAATGAAATTCTGATGGGTTCTAGTGAATTTATAATCAATAGATAGGGATTATTATTCTTCTTCCTCTCCCTCTTCTATCGATTCTTGGGCGGGTTGTTCTGGAGGTTTAGGTTCGGGTGGCGGTTGGGGTTGGGCTACAACTGTGGGTGTAACTGTGGGTACTGCTTCAACAGTAGGTGTCACTGTAGGTTGTGGTGCCTGAACTGTTGGCGTAACTGTAGGGGTAGAGGCTGGTGAAACTGCTGGCACTTCTTTCGATGGTGTAATTGGTGCTTCTCCTTCTGGAACTTCGACCTCCGGTGCAGGCGCTTCCGGCGGCGGTTGCTCGGGCGGGGTTTCTGGTATTGGCGGCTGTTCCGGTTGGGGTTCTGGCGGTGGCGGTTGCTTAGGTATTACTTCTGGTGCCGGCGGTTCTTCGGGTAGCCGTTCTTCTTCAACGGGTTCTTCTTTTGGCTTCTTTCTCAAGACAAATAAAAATAATAAAATAAGAACTACAATAATTATTATTACAATAACTACAACCCAAATCAACCAATCTACCTCCGTATCTTTCTTGGATTTGCCTCCATCAACATCGGTTACTTTATTAATGTAGGGAGTAGAATAAGTATTAGTGGTTGCAGGATCAATGCCATCAGATGCGGTAAAATAATATGTATGGTTGCCTTCAGACAATTTAGTACTGAATGTGTAAATACCATTTACAGGGTCTTCACCTTCTTTTAAAGTCATATCATAAGATCCATTATCAATAAACACTTTAATTAAGCTAGGCACATCCGCATCCGCGTCATAATAATGGATAGTAAATGTAAATTCAGTTTCCACATCGCCTTCAGAAGGCGTTAAGGTAGGGTCGGATAATTCAGGAGCATTATTTTCTTCGATTGGCTCTGAGGTAACAGTAAGGACAAAATTGTGATAGTCCCAGCCATTTTCGCCGTCAAAAACAGATACATTAACAATATACCACCCGACGTCATTTGAATCTGGAGTACCACTAAGTACTCCTGTATTCATATGCATAGTAAGCCACGATGCATTAGTTTTTACACTCCATTGTAAATAATCAATCGATGTGCGGTCATCAGTTGCCTCGTAATCTACAGAATAAATAATATTTACCTGTGCCCAAAGCACATCTTCGGTTGTTATTTTCGGCGGTTGGTTCACAGTACTATAGACGGTCAATGTAAAATTATGAAAGCTCTTCGCCAGATGCTCATCCTTCACCGATACATTCACCCAATATTGCCCTACATCACTCAAAATAGGTGTACCGCTGAGGATGCCGGTGTTTGTCTCGATGCTCAACCAACTCGCATCGGTTTCGAGCATCCATACTAATTGGTCGAATGGTGTATGGTCGTCAATAGCAATGTAATCCACATAGTATAATACATCCACTGTAGTAGAAACCACATCTGTTGTTGTAATTATTGGTGGGTCGTTGTCTATTCCTCCAGTGATTACGGTCAAAATAAACTCATGCCAATCTTGAGCGCCGTCACCATCATCGATAGTAACATTGACATTATACCAGCCCGAATCCGTTTCAGTTGGTGTACCCGATAGTATACCTGTATCTGAGCCGATTGATAGCCAGGTAGCGTTAGTATTCAAAGACCATATTTGCTGCGATAATGGGCTATCAATATCAGTGGCATTATAATCAACCTCGTATAATTCACTAACATTTGCTAACATAATATCTTCAGTAATTATTATTGGTAGATTATTCAGAACCTCAAGAGAATCATTTAGGTAAATCCAGCCACTTGATGTAGATTCGTTATCTTCGAATTTTACACGAAAATCGTAGTTGCCAAGAATTGAATCTATGTCACTTATGTAACTAACTGCCCATTTATTATTCAAATAATTACCCGTCAAGTCGACCCAATCGTCTTCGCTTTGTGGTTTGTATTGAACATAAAAAGATAACATATCTTCCGGTGTTTCATAGTCTGAGCCATTCACATATAAATAAGCTGATTCAGTTCGATATATTGAGATTTCTGATAATCCTGCATCAATTACCTTCGGACCTGTATTATATATGAGTAAAGAATCATTCAAATAAAGCCATGTGCTATAATTACCATCACTATCATTAACTCTTGCACGAAAATCAT
>CBDVCJ010000353.1:0-3918 GCA_965372445.1 uncultured Thermoplasmata archaeon
CAAATCACACTTCCGTCAGATGATGGAGCTAAAACTGTTTATTTTAAAGTCAATGATTTTGCTGGAAATGAAGCTGATCCTGTTTATTCAACAATAATATTAAATATAACCTCTGGAGGCAACGAGACAGATACTGACGGTGATGGATATCCAGATAATATTGATGCATTTCCAAATGACCCGAATGAATGGTTGGATACTGATGGTGATGGATATGGAGATAATAGCGATGCATTTATTGACGACCCCAATGAATGGTTAGATACTGACGATGATGAAACCGGAAACAATGCCGATCCCGATGATGATAATGATGGATTATCTGACATTGAAGAAACTGCAATTGGAACTAATCCATTATTGGCGGACACCGATGGTGATGGTTATAATGATGATATAGATTATTATCCATTAGATCCAAGCAAACATGAGAAGGAAATAGATGGTAATGGAAACGGAAAAGAGGGTGATGAAGATAACACTATGTTGTATGCGGGTATTAGTATCGTTGTTATAATTATCATAATATTAATATTATTGTTCATATTTCTGAAGAAGAAAAAGCCACCTGAAGAGCCTGAAGCCGTTAAGGAAGAAATAGTCACTGAAGAACCGCTACCGGAAACACCTCCGTCAGAACAAGTACCAGTCCCTGAACCACCGCAACCAGAACAGCCCCCTACTCCACTAATCCCTAAGGTTACCCCCCAAACACCGCAGGTGGTTGAACAACCACCCCAACAATCACCAATGCCACAAGTTAAGGAACAAACTACGCCAATACCGTCATCGCAAGTGCAGCAGTCTATAGAACCCCAGCAGTCAGAAAAGTTACAGCCATCTATTGTTGAAAAAAATCAATAATTTTTGTTTTAAAAAAAAATAAAAAAAAAGAGAGAATAAGTACCTGAATTCTCCAACTTTTGTATGAAAAAAGGAGGCTTACGTTCTATTCTATTTTTACCTGGAAAATGTCGTGGTTTAATGAGAAGTATGACATTAATTATTTAATTCAATATTGTAAGTGATTTCCTGCCATTTTTTGATGGGCTGTACTGTGCAGTATATAGTTTAATATGATAATAAATGATATTAATAAAAATAATGTTTGATAAATCATATATGTCTAAATCGCTGTAAAAAGGGCTGAAAAAAAACCTTATACTGAAACCTTTATATAAAAAAAACCTTATTGTAATAAAAACATAATTTTTAGCGATCATAAAATCATTACTTTTCCTACTAAGGTGGTATTAATTGGCGACCCCCCAAGCCCGGCAAGAGAGGACTGGAGACGGCGAAATAGAAATATCGGTAATCGTACCCGCATATAATGAAGAGAAAGCCATCGGTGGCGTTTTGGAAGACCTTAAAAAAACTATGGTAACCACCCATCGTAATTATGAGATCATTGTCGTGGATGATGGCTCCAGTGATAGATCGGTAAGGATCGTCCGTGAGATTAAAGGCGTAACACTAATTCAGCATCCATTCAATCGTGGTTATGGTGCGGCTTTAAAAACAGGTATTAATAATGCACGCGGCGAAATAATCGTCATAACGGATGCCGATGGTACATACCCCAATGAGGAAATACCTAGATTATTGACCTATATCAAGCAATATGATATGGTTGTTGGCGCGCGCACCGGTGAGCAGGTGCAAATGTCGGCAATACGCAGATTCGCCAAATTCTTTCTTATTAAATTATCCAATTATCTGGTCAAAACCAAGATCCCGGACCTCAATTCTGGGCTGCGGATCTTTCGAAAAGAAACTGCATTGAACTTTTTTAATATTTTACCGCCAAAATTTTCATTTACTACTACCATAACGCTCGCATATTTATGCAATGATTATCTAATTAAATATGTACCGATAAATTATAACCCTCGTAAAGGCGAATCGAAAATCAGATCTACAGACACTTTGAATTTTACATCGTTAATTATACGAACGATGACATTTTTCAAACCCTTGAGGGTATTTTTCCCAATCAGTTTATTATTACTCTTACTGGCATTTTTGGTGTTTTTTTACACCTGGATACTTGTGGGGAAGGTCATGGATATTACTGTTATCGTTCTGGTAATTGCCGCGATCCAGATCGGACTGTTCGGATTACTGGCGGATTTAATCGTTAGGAGAAGTGAATATAAGTGACAGCGCTACGGAATGCCTATGCTGAAAGGGCGATCTCGCAGGTACCTCGAATTCTTAGTCTTGAAGACCGCAACCCATTCTCACCAACCTACGGGTCTTTCGACAGAACTTATTGGCTCGACCGTGCGATCGATTTTCCGACCGCACTAGCACAGTTCGCAGTGCACACCTTGGCACTGGTCTATTCACATAAATTTCCAGATAATATCTATTATCGAAAGGCCAAGATCAGGAATTGGTGTATTGCAGGGATCGATTATTGGATTCAGGTTCAAAAGAACGACGGATCGTTCGACGAATTTTATCCGAACGAACGCGGTTGGGCGGGCCCTACGGGATTTACACTTTATGCAGTTTTAGAATCGTATAAATTATTACAAAAACACATCTCAAATGAGTTAAGGGACCGACTTTTTGACGCGTCCTATAAAGCGGCAAAATATCTGGGAAAATATGACGAGCAAGGTATACTTGCAAACCATCATGCAGTTGCAATGATGGGCATCTACACTGCTTATGATCTACTCAAAGACGAATCGTTATTGAAAGGCTACAACGACAAACTCGAATATTTCTTAACCCTCCAATCCAAAGAAGGGTGGTCTCTTGAATATGACGGGCCTGATATTGGTTATCTTTCCGCGACCGTAAGTTTTTTAGGCAAGATCTCAAAGCTTCACCAGGATGATAGACTAACAGAAATCATGAAAAAAGGGGTTGAATTCACAAGTTATTTTGTCTATCCGAATAAATTCTATGCTGGCAGCATGGGCAGTCGTCAGACCTTACATTTTTACCCGCACGGGTTTGAACTGCTCGCCGACAAGATGCCACTGGCCGGGACGATCGCCGATAAAATGCTACAGGGCTTGCGCGAAGGTAAGCTCGTCACCCCCGAGATCATGCCGGATAGATATCTGGTGTATCGCGTACCGGAATTCCTGCTCGCGTATGTCGATCACCACCCACGCATTAAAAAAGGGGGTTCAACCAAGTTACCTTACAAGCGTAAACCATTTAACACCTATTTCCCTGAAGGGCGAATTCTTGTTGTCAAACACCCCAAATATTATTTGCTAGTTAATCTTGCCAAAGGCGGTGTGGTAAAGCTATTCGATATGAAAACGAATGATATTGTGTTTAATGATTGCGGGTGGCTGGGCAAACTTGAAAATGGGAGGGTGGTCAGTTCGCAATGGGTCGATTATGAATATAATGCAAAAGTAGCTAAGAACCATGTAAATATTTCCGGCAACCTTCACCGCATACCGACCCAGACTTTCACACCCTTGAAAATGATCGCGTTCAGATCGTTGCTGGTAACGTTCGGGAAGAGCACTGAATTGGCGTATGGGTTGAAGGGTAAGATCCGCGATATGTTGATCACTAAAAGTAAAGCTATACCCATTGGCTTTATCCGTGATATAAAATATAATGATGATGGGCTTGAACTTCAAGATACAATAAGATTGAAGATTCCCGACAATTTTAACGGTTTGATGTTAGGCGACGAGTTTTTCGTGAGATATGTCCCGCAGTCCATGTATTTTCAGAGCCAGGAACTTGAAATGGACGGTCATATGCTGGACAGTAATGCCATAACAAAACTAAACCGCCAGCGCAAACTGACGATCAAAAGGGTAATAGACTGTGAAAAGGGCGAGGTCGAATTGAAGATTGTGTGATGGATAATTATAATGATAGGGCATATCGGGAGTAGTAGATTAATCAACATCTAATGCGGCAACTTGCTTC
>CBDVCJ010000354.1:0-3917 GCA_965372445.1 uncultured Thermoplasmata archaeon
TTGTGCTTAAGTTAAACCCTACTGGGTCAGCACTTTTATATTCTACATTCATTGGCGGAAGTGATTGGGATGGGGGTCATGGGATTCAAATCGATTCCAGCGGCAATGCGTATGTAACTGGGTATACAGGTTCACCCGATTTCCCGAATACGACTGGTGCATATGACACCACATATAATGGTAATTATGATGTATTTGTGCTTAAGTTAAACCCTACTGGGTCAGCACTTTTATATTCTACATTCATTGGCGGAAGTGATTGGGATGGGGGTCATGGGATTCAAATCGATTCCAGCGGCAATGCGTATGTAACTGGGTATACAGGTTCACCCGATTTCCCGAATACGACTGGTGCATATGACACCACATATAATGGTAATTATGATGTATTTGTGCTCAAATTAAACTCTACAGGCTCAGCACTTTTGTATTCTACATTCATTGGCGGAAATAATAATGAGCGGGGTTACGCGATTCAAATCGATTCTAATTATCAAGCTTACGTGACTGGACGTACGGGTTCATCAAATTTTCCGAGCACAACTGGTGCATATGACACCACACATAATAGTGATGATGATGTATTTGTGCTGAGATTGAACCCTACTGGGTCAGCACTTTTATATTCAACGTTCATTGGGGGTGGTGGCCAGGATGGGGGTTATGCGATTCAAATAGATTCTAGCGACAATATTTATGTGACTGGATGTACATTGTCTAACAATTTTCCGACCACGACCGGTGCATATGACACCACACATAATGGTAGTTATGATGTATTTGTGCTCAAATTAAACTCTACTGGGTCAGCACTTTTATATTCTACATTCATTGGCGAAAGTGATTGGGATGTAGGTTATGGAATTCAAATAGATTCCAGCGGCTATGCTTATGTGACTGGGGATACACGTTCATCAAATTTCCCAAATACAACAGGTGCATATGACATAACCCATAATGGTAATCATGACGTATTTGTACTAAAGTTAGACTTAAATTATTTCCCTTCTGTATTAGACTTTCAGATTTCAGATCCAACAGTATTAAGAACTAACCCAGTATATTTATACTCAAATGCATCAGACTTTGAAGATTTAGAGCAAAACCTAACTCCATTTTTCGAATTTAGAGATCCAAATGAGCAAGTATGGAATAAGTCTTATTTTTCAAATCAACAATATAATAACTCACGCTGGGAGGTGAGTTTTACACCTCTAAAAAATGCCACCTTAGGGGCATACGACTTTAGAGTTAGATTTAATGATACTGGTATGTTATTTAGTAATATGTCTTATCTCATTGATTCACTGACAGTGTTAAACAATATTCCCAATATAGATAATTTAATTTTATCAAATAATTCTGCTCTATTAAAAGATACAATTTTAGTTTGGGTAAATTGCACTGATATTGAAGATACAGAAGAGAATCTCACAGTTGAATTAAAATATCGTAATCATACGGAATATTTTTGGGATACTGCTTATCTTAATTCTCCATCATATGTGGATAACAGATTTGAATATATTTTCAATATTCCCTTTGATGCCTCATTTGGTTTGTATGATTTTAGTGTAAGATGTAACGATAGTGATGGTGATTTTTGTGAGTGGATATATTTATATGATTCGTTAATTGTATACAATACTAATCCAAAAATAGTTGATATAAAAATATCAAAAAATAAAATTTATAGAACCGGGTCAGTATATTTATATGTCAATTCCACAGATTATGAAAGCCCAGAATCTATTCTTAAATATTACATCGAATATAACCTGAACTCTGAAAGCTATTGGACTAAACTAACCGGAGAATATTCTAATGAACGTTGGGAAACTGAATTTAGTACAGATAAAACATCAATTTTAGGATTCTATGATTTTGGAATAAAATTTGAAGATCCTGAGGGCATCTCCAGTGGCTGGGTATATCTAAACGATTCATTAGAAGTATTAAACAATTTGCCTGTGATATCTAATGACTTGGATGAAATTGATGTCGGGAGTCAACCGCTTATTATTGATTTAACTCTATACGAAAGCGATATAGAAGACGCAAATGAAGACCTGGTTTGGAGCGTAACAAGTACAGTTCATAACTATATTGAAGCGATTTCTATTATTGATACCGCTAAAGATTTATTAGAAATCATTCCACACCAAAATGTCATAGGAAATGTAGATATTGAATTAACCCTAACTGATAAAGACGGTGGTGTGGCAACAAAATCTGATATTACAATCTATGTTGACAGCACAATCCCTGAATCAATCCCAAAAGTAACATTATTATCCCCTGCAAATAAATCTAAAATTAACACACTAACCCCGACTTTAAAATGGGAACTTGATTATTCAGGAACTGGGCTCATTACCTACTCCGTAGCTCTTGATGAGAATCCCGATCCTCAAACTATAATAAAAATAGATTTAACCACCACTGAATATATATTAGAAAATGAACTGCTGGACGGTAAATCCTATTATTGGAAAGTCGAACCCACTAATGGTATTTGTTTATCTGGCTCGTTTAGTTTTACAATTGATTTAGGATTTGAACCGATTTATAAAGTTAACCTTACAACCAATAAAAATTCTATTATAATTGAACAAGGTAAATCTGAGAGTATTACAGTAACAATCACTAATGAGGGTAATATCGAAGATGATTTTACTATTAGCTTTGAATCTGATGATTTCACCTCAGCTAATATTCAATTCTCAGAGAGTTCTCTTCCCTTACCTGAAGGAGATTCTGATACGATCACTGTGACAATCAAGATTCCTGAAGATATAGAACCGGGAGTGTATACTGTTAAGTTCATTGTTGAAAGTAATGATGATCCGGAAGAATTAACTTTAACAATTACTGTAAAAGATAAAGATGGTGAAGAACCAAAGGATAGCAAAGAAGACAACACAATGCTCTATGCATTTGTTGGAATTATTGTTGTCATTATCGTAGTACTAATCCTGCTTTTTATCTTCTTTAAGAAGAAAAAGGCTAAAGAAGAACCACCAGTTGAAGAAGTACAGCCTCCGCCACCAGAAGAAGTACCACCTGAGGTTCCACCCGAACAAGTGCCAACTCCAGAGACTCCACCCTCAGAACAACCACCTATGCCAGAAATACCACCAGAGCAACCGCCAACTCCTGAGGTCCCACCAGAACAAGTGCCAGCTCATGAGGTACCGCCCCCAGAACAACCTCCTTTACCAGAAGTTCCACCCGAGCAACCACCAACAACAGAGGTTACACCACCCCAGGTCGAGCACGCGCCACAACCACAACTGGCACCGATGCCGCAGGTGGAAGAGCAACCAGTTCCTCAAGTTGAGCAGCAACCTCAAGTTGAAGTGCAAGAGCCACAGGGACAAGCGCCGGTGCCGAAGGTGAAGGATCCTGCTCTTGAAGAAAATAATCATTGAGTCAGTGGTTCAGCTCGTGGAAAACTGTAGATGGATTTGACCTTCACCGTCTTACCACCTACCACCTAAAAGAGCCGAGTTGGGCGCGTTTTTTACGTTGCAGTTGAAATTCTCTATCTTTTTTTTATTTTTTGAATTTGATAGCAAAATTAATTAGTTAGTACTTCTTTTTAGAGAGTGTCAGAATAATATTCAAGGGGGCCAATCAATTTGTATGTTAGACCACAAAAGAAAATTATTTCAATTTTTATATCTTATTTAATAATTATTGGTTGTTTTGGATTATTATTTGTATATAGCACCGAAGATTCTACTGCTAAAGGAGCGATACTTACCGTAAATGATGACGGTGGAGCTATGTACACAAATATTCAAACCGCAATAGATGCGTCTAATATTGGAGATACTATATTCGTATATAATGGAATATATGAAGAGAATCTTACTCTTAAAAAAGGAATAAAATTAATTGGGGAATTGCCAAAC
>CBDVCJ010000355.1:0-3856 GCA_965372445.1 uncultured Thermoplasmata archaeon
GGCATTTTCAAAGCCGAGGTAATGAACGAAGTTCATTACCGCAGTCCGGTTAACGGATAGGACCTAGGACGATAGCACTATATGACTAAGGACTTAGGACTCAGGACCATCGTTACTCCCGATTATTGACATTCCACAGTAATGTCGCTATCACCAATGACCTATGGCCTTCATAATAAATCGAAACACTTAATTAGCTGGAATTATTTACTTGGGTATAATCGATTTGTAGTTAATGATTGTATAAATGTTTAGATAGATTTTTATAAGAATTTCACATTCGAGGGCAAACATGGCGATTAATCTGTTAGATGAATTGGAGGAGAAACGTCATAAATTAAATCGTGATGCAGAGAAGTATAAACGCGACCGCGATTATCTTAATGCCGAAATGAAGAAATGGGTAGAGAAACGCTCGGGCTTGAACGATAAGTTGCGCAAGTTGATCAAGAGCGCCAATACGCATCGAGACGAGCGAGACCGGATAAACAAGGAAGTCCAGAAATCGAAGAAGAAACGCGAGAAATTGAATCTAGAGTATCTCAAATTGTATGACGAGGTAAATAAACTCAAAAAGATCCAACTACCTAAAAAAGGCATACCATTAGTAAGACTCAAGAAAGAGTTGAAGAAATTAGAATTCAAGCAGCAGACGAGTGTTTTAACTGCCGAGAAGGAACGTGAACTGATCGATGCGTTAGGTCAGATCCAGAGCAAGATCAAAGAAAATGAGACGCAATTGGAGAAGAACAAAGGGATCCAGGGCGCGTTGGAAATAGCACGCAAGGCCAAAGATAAAGCCGAGGCTGAGCACCGAAGTGTGAATGAGTTAGCTAATTCTGCGCAGTCTGAGCACGATGAAATGATAACGATCTACGGTAATGTGGATAAATTGAAGGTGGAAGTAGACGAAGCTCAGAACCAGCTTGTAAAGTGCAAACTTGAGGCAGATGAAAAGCATCGGAATCACATTATGTACATCAAACAGGTCCATGATTACGATAAAATAATTTATGGGTTGAAGCAGAAGCGTCGTCGTTATAAAAAGGTAAAAGATGAAAAGATCGCCAAGCAGCAGGCTGAAGAGATCTATGATCGGTTTAAAAATGGTGAGAAGCTCGATACCGAAGATCTGATGTATTTGCAAAAGGCAGGATATCTTTAATCTATATTTCTATCGTTATTGAGGTAATATAATGTCGGTAAAATCAACATCGCGTAAAAAAATACCGCCAATGGCCCGACCAGTCCAACGCCCGTCGGGTGGCAGAAAAGGAACCGGTATTGAAGCCCAGACCCGCGCAACGATCGACCAAGTCAGCAAAGAGGTCCCGAAATCGATCAAAGAGCTCGAGAAACTGCCGATCTATCTTATTCTCTTTGTTGTTGGCGGGTTTTGTGCGATGGGGTTGGGGATACTTGTGTTTTTATTTAAAATTGTAGATACCCCTAAGGGGTTTCTTGGACATATTATCCAGCTTGTTATATGTTTGGTGTTCGGGTTTATGCTGTTGTGGACCTATACCCAAGTTCGAAGGACACCGAAAACTGCATACGTGCTGGGGTTCGTGTTCAGCATAATACTTTTCTTTGGTAATGAAGGAGGCTTTATTGGCGGTGTGTTAGGGTTTATTGGAGCATTAATGTTATTTTTAAAAACTGAGCGATTGTTATAACGGAAAAACCTTAGGGATGGCATATAGAAATGAAAAATATTCTGGTCTATTTTATTGGCACCGCGGGCTCTGGTAAAACTATCCTTACCTATGCATTCCAACAATGGATGAATTCCCAGGGGTTTGATGCCGTAACTGTTAATTTAGATCCCGGTGCTGAATATCTACCCTATTCACCGGATGTGGATATCCGAGACTGGCTAGTTCTGACCGATATTATGAAGGAGCAAAATCTAGGGCCTAATGGTGCCCAGATCGCATGTGCGGATATGTTAGCGTTCAAGATCACCGAGGTTAAAGATATTTTGGAAGGTTATAAAACCGATTATATATTGATCGATACTCCGGGCCAAATAGAATTATTCACCTTCCGCAAATCCAGTACTTATCTAATAGACCAGCTCGGTGCCGAACGGTCGGCAATGGTGTTCATATTCGACCCGTTTATTGCAAAATCGCCGTCGGGGTTTATATCGCAAATGATGCTCAGCGCTACCACCCAGTTCAGATTTCCAATTCCCACAATAAACGTTCTGAGCAAAACCGACATGCTGGAAGAAGAGGAGTTAACTAATATTATGAAATGGTCCAAGGATATCCATCTATTAGAAAATATGTTGGACGATGAAGAGCATTCGGTCCATACCCAAATGAATGTCGCGCTGTTTCGGGTTTTGGAGGATATGGGGCTCTATAAGGGGATTATACCGATCTCTTCCGCAACTGCGCTCGGGATGGAAGATATCTATAACGAGATCCAGCAAGTATATGCAGGTGGGGAAGATTTGGAAACTGACTGAGGCTAGGGGTCAGGAGTTAGGAGTCAGGAGTCAGGATATAGGATTGGTTGTCTATTGTAAGGAGTCAGGAGTTAGGGAACTTAATGCCTAAGCCCCTTTTCGCTCACCCGAACATTCCTTTTTTGGATAAATATTACAGGCAAAGATCTTTAATGAAATTGGATCTCTAGAAATAAGTAAATATTTTAAATTAGCTAGTGAATGACATTAGAAAGTTCCAACTTCTTATAGGGAGTAGGACCTCGAGATTATAAAGCATATAAAAAAGATCTAAATTCGATAATTATTCCTTATTCAAACTAATTAAATGTTCTTTAAAATTAGGGGTATTATTATTAATTTTGTATCAATTATTATCTATTATTTTTGATATACCATGTTCTTTAAATTTGAATTCACCACTTTCAACATTTACAAATAAATCGTAACATATCCATTGTTCATAAGTATGTTCATCAATTACGGTTCCATTTTTATCTGTTGTATATCCACTACCATAATATAATACAGCCGTAGTAACCGTCCAATTATCAACCGGAATTTCATACTTAAAGTAATAATGTACATTTTCAGAAATATATCTATAACCGGTGAAATTTAACATCGATCTATTTGAAATAACCGGAGTTTCATTACAAATAATATCTTGCGCTTCATCTAAAGATACCAAAAAGGGTTTTTCTATCTTTACTTTTGACCATTCATAGATGTCCAGCCAACTTATTCCTGAGTATTCTTTTCTAATATAAGTAGCAATACCGGTATTCTCTAAAGGAATATTGTTATTACAAGTTTGACGAATAATTACTTTCCAACCCCACGTACCATGAGATTTAACATTTATATTATAATCATTCTCATTAAGCTGGACATTTAAACTATTCAAAAATCGTTTCCAAGTTCCAAGAACTATATCCTCTGCTTTTAAGGAATTATCTGTAATATTAATACCAGGATTAATTTTACTGTATAATTTAATAGGTCCGTTTGTTATGTCGAAAAAATGGTCTCTATCCAAGAAGATATCAATTGTACTATTGAACGTGGTTTTATAACGATATTGAGTGGTAGTATGGTGCGTTTCTGTATATTCTGAAATTATTGACCCTTCACCAGCTGCATACGCCAATTCTTTTGCAAGATCTTTAGCTCTATAACCATTAAAAACCGAATTTTCGGTATTATAAATTATAATCTCATCTGATTTGCTAGGTGCGGTATGCAAGAAAATATAAAATGAACTGATTAAAATAATTACAATTGTTAAACTCGCAATAATAATTTTATATTTATTGAACATATATTTCCCGCTGTTATTCTGATTTAAATTTTTTGATAGTATATAACGTATATAATTATTCTTTTTTTACCGCAGAGACG
>CBDVCJ010000356.1:0-3836 GCA_965372445.1 uncultured Thermoplasmata archaeon
AAGGTAATTTACATCGTAAATTACCGTCAAAATCATTGTTATGGTTTTCGATTGAGAATTCCTTCGGAATTCCCAAAACGACAGACGATAGGCGATAGGCTAAGGCTAGCTTCGCCTTTCGCCTTCCCAATGGAATTTCGAATCTATACATTTAATTCAGCGTCCTCTGCGGTTTGAAATGAGGGGTGGGGGGTTATTGAATCCTGGATCCCGTTGCTCCCGCTCTCCCGAGCATTTACCATATTTATTCGTAATGAAAAAACAAAACACTCATATATATACTGAATGATTATCATTAGATAATAATGCTGGAGGGAATGGCGAAGTTCATCGAGAAAAAGGCTGTCAATATTATCGTAGTAGTAATTATTTTCACAATTGCTTTCGCATTTTTTCTACCTGCATTGTCATTTGAAACCAATTTATCCAAGTTCTTACCTGAAAATGAACTTGTAAGAGCTAACCGTAGAGTCTCAGATTATTTCGGCCAGGATTTCCGTGTACATTATATTTACGTTACAGAGCACAACCGCCATCATGATGTATTGGCGCCGGAAGCGATCCGCGAGCAATTTGAACTAACGCAAACGGCAAAGACCATCGACGGTGTAATAGGTACAATCAGTATTGCCGAGATCATCAATGAAATATGTATAAACATACCATTGATCAATAAATCAATTCCAGAATGCTCTAATATTGAATTAGAAAATGTGGTAGACACCTTAATGGGAATTTTAGACGGCTCGATAAATTTTACTTATTATCTACAATACATAGAATCCGATTCCGAGTTTGTACTGACTATTGACGATATAAATGCCGTTGCCGATATGTTCTTACCCCACAATTTCGATGCGACCGATCCCGCCACCCAAAAGTCCCCCTCCACGATAATTTTAGTACAGCTTAACGGCAGTTTGAGTATTTCCGCAGCGAAACGCACCGCAGTGGCGCTCCGTGATGAGATCACAAATGATGATTTCGCCGAAATAAATGTCGAGCATACAGGCGCGGACCTGATCAGTGCGGATATCGATGAAAATTCTAATGTCAGCTTCATTTTACTTGGGGCTGGAATTGTAATCTTGATCATTATAGTGCTGGCCTTAAGTTTTCGCAGGATCTCATATGTGGTTCTGCCTCTGGTAACTTTAGTGTTAGCCACAATATGGACCTTTGGCACAATGGTATTATTAGATATTGAATTCACTATTATTGAGGTTGCGGTCATACCCCTAATTATTGGCTTGGGCGTGGATTATTCGGTACATATCTCGAGAAGATATCAAGAGGAATTGAAGGGCGGCAAATCGATCGAAACATCGATGATTAATACCATAAAAATTGTCGGTGCTGCATTAGTCTTGGCAGTACTCACAACTGCCATTGCATTCATGGCAAATGTAACCTCGGATATCAAGCCGATCCGAGATTTTGGTATTGTATGCGGGCTCGGTATATTTTATGCATTTTTACTAACATTATTCTTCCAGAGTCCATTGCGATATTTAATCGATAAGCACGCTAAAAAGAGTCCAATTATTGCTGAAGAGCGCGAACCTTTGGTGATCGATATTGGGACTGAGACCGCCACGAAATCGGTGACTTATTACCCTGTTCTGGTAATAATTATAGTGGCAATAATCACTACGGGTGCAATTATCCTGGGTATGAACGTGAGAACTGAATTTTCGGATACGGATTTTCTACCTGAGGATTGGGACACCGTGATGACCCAAGAGACGCTTCAAAGCGAATTTAATGGCTCGAGCTACTCGCAAGCCTTCATTTTAATTGAAGCCGAGCCCACCAAAGGTGAAAGTATCGCCACCCCCGCCACTTTACTCAATATCAATGAAACTTTGGGGTTTATTGCGGATGATGAATATGTAGTAAAAGTTGCGGGTCGAGCACGCACCACATCGATCTTGGATTATGTGAAACGTGCGCTTTTGGATAACACGACACTTGCCAATTTGACAGATCCAAACCATGATGGTATACCAGATGACGATAGTTCAGTACAATTTGTTTTTGATTATCTTTTTGACCATCAATACTCTATCGATCCACTTGCAGTCAATAACTCGATCAAGAGCGAACTAGAAACTATAATTCACCGCAATTCGATAGGCAATTATGACGCGACCATAATACGCGTTTATGTTAACCCCTGCGCCTCGAACGAGATCCGTGAAATGTACCATGACCTTCGTAACGATCTAGACGCCGTTGACTTCGGAACCATCGAAACAATAGTAACTGGTGGCGCGGTTCTGGCAATTACTACGATGGACTCATTACAAGAGAGCCAGATAGTCTCAACTATTGTCGCGGTCATATTCTCGGTTATCATATTGATGATCTTATATCGCAGTATTGCTCTCGGGTTGATGATAATTGTACCCGTTGTATTGTCTGCAATTTGGATCGTGGGTACAATGTACATATTTTCGATATCTCTAAATGTGCTCACTGTTATGGTCACAGCCTTAACTATCGGGTTGGGTCTGGATTATTCGATACACATCGTGGAGCGTTTCAGGGAGGAGCGTTGTAAAGCTCAGTCTATTGAACGATCCATCCAGCTAACCATAAAAAATACAGGCAAGGCACTATTTATTTCAGCTTTGACAACTGTATTTGGCTTCGTTATTCTGTTGATCTCACCATTACCACCAATTCAACATTTCGGCCTAATTACTGCAATTACAATTGTTTATAGTGCTGGACTGGCTGTCGTGGTGTTACCTATTATGCTTGGTATCTGGGCGAAACGACAATATGGCAAAAAATGATAGGGATTGCCTTCGGAAAGACGATAGGCAAGAGTCGAAAGACGAAAGGCGATTTGTTCTTTCGCCTATTGCCCTTCATCTATCGTCTTTCCTTGGTCGGTCCTGAGTCTGTAGGTCACTCGCCCTTAAAAACAGGTTTACGCTTCTCCTTAAACGCCTTCAACGCCTCAATTCTGTCTTTTGTCGGTATCGTCACCTCATAAGATTTGGACTCGATCTGCAGCCCGGTGTTTATATCGACCTCCATGCCGCGGTTGATCGAATATTTAGCCTGCTGCACTGCGATCGGTCCATTATTACATATTTGTTCTGCCATTTCGAGCGCAGTTTTGAGAAGTTTACCTTCCGGCGCGATCTGATTGATCAACCCCATCGCCAACGCCTCATCAGCCGAGATCTTTTTACCCAATAATATCATCTCTTTAGCTTTGCCGCGCCCGATAAGCCGTGGTAAACGCTGGGTGCCACCGCCACCGGGAATTATGCCAAAGGTAACTTCGGTCAGTGCAAAAGTTGCATTGGGCGCTGCAATTCTTAGATCGCATGCAAGCGCAAGTTCGAGACCGCCTCCCAATGCAGTGCCGTTAATTGCACAGATCACGGGTTGGGGCAGGTTCTCGATCGTTGTAAAAGTATCGCGGATCTTCATAATGTATTGGCGCACCTCGCCCATATTCATACCTTCACGCTCTTTAAGATCTGCACCGGCACAGAACGCTTTCTCACCCGCACCTGTAACGATGACCGTGCGCACACTTGTATCATAATATAATTTATGCACGAGTTCCGCACCGTGCTCGAGCATAGAACGGTCCAAAGCATTCGCCACCTGCGGACGATTCAAAGTTACAATCATTATCGGTCCTTTCTGCTCCGTTAAAATTGTATCTTCAGCCATTTACCTCACCTTTTTTATTTTAAATTTCTTCTCCCAATTTTGGGAAAAGTACTAAATTTAGCGATTTAGGATAGAGGATGAAGGACACATGCGTCGAACTTCGTTCTCCGCATGAGCACCCCAAATCCCTTCGGCAT
>CBDVCJ010000357.1:0-3822 GCA_965372445.1 uncultured Thermoplasmata archaeon
TGAATCTAAAATCTTTTTAAAAATTCTGCGAACTCAGCGTACTCAGCGGTTGAAATGGGGGGCGGGGAGGTCGAATCCCGAATCCCGAATCCCGCAGCACGAATCCCGAGCCAGCGATAATATTAAATATTTTAAAGTTTGTTCTTACGCTAGCCAGAGACACATTCAGGGGGACCGAACATTGAAGAAAATTGTGATATTATTAACCTCGCTGCTTTTACTTTCGACTTTGAGTTATGTAAGTTCAACGCTAATATCGCGTACTAATGCAATTGATGAATTACAATTAGAGCGTGTTGAAATTCAAAATGATGACCAGGATATTGAAATTGATACTGATCCAATGCCGATGCAATCAAGAGCTCTTGCAAGCTCGCCATGGCCGATGTTCCGCCAAAATCTTAACCATACAGCTCTTAGTCCATATGATACGAGTGCAAATAACGGCAATATGATATGGAATTTTACTGAAACTAGTTACGATATATATTCTTCACCTGCTATCGGCCCCGATGGTACGATCTACGTCGGGTCTGATAGTAGTACCCTATACGCTATTAATCCAAATGGCACCAAAAAATGGAATTTTCTAACTGGTTTGGGTTCTAAAATACAGTCATCGCCAGCTATTGACTCTAATGGTACGATTTATGTTGGTTCTGATGATGATAACCTCTATGCAATTTACCCAAACGGGACTAAAAAATGGCAACTCTGGTTGGGAAATGATATTTTATCATCGCCTGCAATTATATCTAATGGAACGATCTATGTAGGATGTGATTACGACTTATTTGCAATTAATCCTAATGGCACAATTGAATGGTACTTTCCAACCGGCGGCTCAGTATGGTCGTCACCGGCGGTAGATACCAATGGGACTATTTATGTTGGCTCTTGGGATAGAAACTTGTATGCAATTTATCCGAACGGCACAGAAAAATGGAGCTTTCCGACCTCGCTCAGTGTACGAACAGCACCGGCGATCGGGCCTGACGGTACGATTTACTTTAGTTGCACTGATTGTTATCTATATGCACTATATCCAGACGGTACAAAAAAATGGAACTATCTAACTAACCAGCCAATATATTCATCACCAGCGATAGACTCCAACGGGATAATTTATATTGGCTCTACTGACGATAAGCTATATGCAATATACCCTAATGGCACTTTAAAATGGAGCTTTACAACAGGAGACCAGATACAGTCATCACCGGCAATCGGCTCTGATGGGGCCATTTATGTCGGATCATATGATAATGAACTCTATGCAATTTATCCAAATGGAACTCAAAAATGGAATTTTACGACTGGCGGGTTTGTGCAGTCATCGCCAGCAATCGGTTCTGATGGGACGATTTACGTTGGGTCGTTCGACGATAAACTGTATGCAATAGGACCGGATTTAATATTATCTTATGGGAATGTACAACCGCTTTCGGGTTTTACTGATACTTACTTTAATTATTCAGTAAAATATTTTCATGGTGAGAATAACCTACCAAATTATGTAAATATAAGTATTGATAATGTAAATTATTCAATGATAGAAACCGATACGACAGATACAAATTATATCGATGGAAAAGACTATTTTATTAATATCACACATTTGAATATTGGTGCTCATAATTACCAATTCAGGGCGTCTGATGGCTTTAATGTTACATCAACGATGATTTTCAACAACCCTATTGTTTATAATACACCGCCAGATATTACAACCCCAGGCAATATTTCAGCATATGAAGATGACTATTATGAAGAAACCTATCAATACGAAGATATTGACAGGGAAAATATCGGCCAACCTGGTTATTGGAATTTTTCAACCGATGCTAATTGGCTGTCATTTAACTTAACGACCTGTGTTTTAAACGGCACGCCTTTGGATGATGACGTTAAGAAATGTTGGGTTAATATCTCGATCAATGATACGATGGCCATCGATTTCACTAATTTTACGCTCTCGGTGTTTAATGTTAATGACGAGCCAATAATAAACACTTCTAATGTTGAAATAACATATGAAGACAAGTTGTACTCCGTTGACTATAATGCATCGGATGTGGATAGCAATATAGATAACCAGATCTGGTCTTTGGATACCAATGCAACCTCATGGCTCAATCTTGATGCAAATACCGGATTGCTCAATGGTGTACCTGGCAACGATGAAGTTGGCGAATATTGGGTCAATGTTTCGGTTGCGGATGGTGATGGCGGGCTTGGGTTTACTTATTTTACGCTTATAGTGCTTAATGTAAATGACCCGCCTATGATAACCACTGAATATACAATGGAAGCGCCAGTTAATGAGTTATACTCTGTGGATTATAATGCAACCGATATCGATAGCCCTATATCCCAGCAGACCTGGTCTTTAATTACTGATGCCGGTAGTTGGCTGACGATCGACTCGACAACTGGAGTGCTTAGCGGTACACCATCGGCCGGCGATGTAGGAGATTATAATGTCAATGTGTCGGTCGAAGACGGCGATGGCGGGAGCGACTGGCAAAGGTTTACATTGATGGTAACACCGTTGGAAGAGCCCGATAATGAGCCGCCAGTGATAACCACCATTGATAAGGTCTCTATAACCTTAGGTCAAGATTACGAAGTATATTACGAGGCAACCGACGACAGTACACCTGTGAATTTATTGAGGTGGTCACTCAAAACCAATGCAAGTTGGTTGACTATTGGGTTCATGGGTGGGCTTCTCATTGGCACCCCCAATCCAATAGATGTTGGCTGGTATTGGGTGAATGTTACAGTTATGGATACTGAAGACGCGATGGATTTCCATAATTTTAAGTTAACCGTTTATGCAACTGAGAACCAGCCGCCGATAATTACAACCGATGATGTTCTCTATGCTGTTGTAGATCAATATTATTATGTCGATTATGATGCTACTGACGACCGCACACCACACGATTATTTGGTATGGAGTTTGAGCACTAATGCATCGTGGCTTGGTATGAACCCAAGTACCGGGATTTTAAATGGTACGCCTGAGCTTCAAGATGTGGGGTGGTATTGGGTGGAAATATCTGTAGCCGACGGCGAGGATGGTTTGGACTCTCGCGAGTTCACGCTTACAGTTAGCAAAGAGCCGATAATTATTTGGCCGGAGCTTAGCAATCCTGGTATGACACCCTCCATAGGCGATACCGAAACTGATTTTACATTTTCTGTTGAATATTCTCACCGTGATAATAAACCACCCGATATTATCCAAGTAGTGATAGATGGAAGCCCTTTCGATCTAGAATATAATGCCAGCAGCGATTTATATGAATATACGACAAGATTATCCGAGGGAGTACATACATATTATTTCACCACCACAGTAGGCACAGTTAGAGTAGATTCAGAAGATCTAACAACACCGAATATTAACCAAGCGGTACCTCCCAAAAAACCTAGCAAAGATGAAGAAGATAATACAATGCTTTATGCAGGCATTGGAATAATTGTGATAGTAATTGTTATTGTAATAATACTAGTGTTTTTGTTTGTGATCCGCAAGAAACGACCTGAGGAAGAGCCAGTTCGGGAAGAGCTGCAGCCCGTAGCGCCAACGCCACAACCCTTAGAACCACCGCCACAACCCACCCAGATCCCGCAGGCAGCCGCACCGCCACCGCAGCCAGTCCCAGCACCGCCACCGCCCCAACCGGTTGTAACCCCAACAGTTGCCCCAGCGCCCGTTACACCACAAATTATGCCGACTATAGTTACGTCCCCAGTCACCGAAGAACCTGTAAGTGACGAAGAATCAGAAGAATGATTTTTTGGCGATCAATA
>CBDVCJ010000358.1:0-3795 GCA_965372445.1 uncultured Thermoplasmata archaeon
CTCTTTGTCGCCGATATCGATGCGGATGGCGATCTGGATATCGTGACCGCAAATAAATATAATGATACAATAACAATAAGAAAGAACTATGGCGATGGCGTCTTCAATTCGACCTCACATTACGCTGTGGGTGAACGTCCAATGGGGATATTCATTACTGATCTGGGTGAGGACACTAATAATGATCTGGATATCATAGTTTGTGGCTATTCAGCCAACGATATAACAATATTATTTAATAATGGGACTGGCGGGTTTGATAATAGTGCAAATTATGACATTGAAGGCGGGAAAGATCCCGGGCCCGTAGATGTATATGCTGCCGATATTGATAATGACGGTGATAATGACCTGGCGGTTTGCAATCATTGGGATTACACGGTCTCAATATTGAAAAATAATGGTAATGGCGGGTTTGGTACAGTTAAAAATTATGATGTGGGTGAACGTCCTTACAGCGTGGTTTTGGCGGATACAGACCAAGATCTAGATCTGGATATGATCACCGCGAATTATCTTAATGCCAGTGTATCAATTTTAAATAATGATGGTACCGGCAGTTTTTCCAAGCGCAAAGATATCCCGGTCGGTGGAGGCCCTCATGATGTGGCGGTTGCGGATTTAGACAACGATGGCGATAATGATATTGTGACTGCCAACCAGTATGAAAACAATGTCTCAGTACTAATAAACCAAGGTGCAGGCACATTTGCGCCTATGGTAACATACCCGGTAGCTGAGAACCCGCTCGCAGTATTTTTGGGTAACGCCGATAACGATACGGATCTTGATATTATAACTGCCAATGTAAAATCCGACTCGGCCTCGATCTTATTAAATGATGGTGATGGGACTTTTAGCGGGTTAGTGAATTGGACCGTAGGGACTTCACCGTATGATGTTGCCTTAGCCGATCTTGATCTTGACGGTGTCAACGATATCGCAGCTGCTAATTTCGGGGCTGATACTGTTTCGGTACTTTTAAATAATTTTTTGCCCACCCTCACGATCTTCGAACCTGACGGGCGCGGCGACCGGGCCGATAGTTCCTATACAATTCGATGGCTGGGAACTGACCCTAATGTTCTTGAAATATTGAGCGTCGATCTATCTTATGTTTATTTTACAACTTTTAATAATTATACATATGAAATAAAAAGTCCAATTATACTCGGCACAAAAAATGACGGTATTTACAAGTGGGACACCACAAATGTGAACGAGGGCAGCTATAGACTTTATGGCGAGATCAGGGATGATCGTGGCGGTGTCGGAGTTAATTATAGTATTGGTAATGTTACCATTTATCATAACGCACCCCCCGCAATCACGCTCGAAACCCCGCCAGCGGAAGGTGCAAAAGCGGACACATCTTTTGTAATACGATGGAGTGATAATGATATTGATGATGATGCTGTGATCAATTTGTATGCTGACAAAGATAATAAATATAACAATGGAAATGAACAGTTCATTATTGGAAATTTAAGTGAAGATGATAAAGATGATTATTATTTTTGGATAACAATGGAGGTAGCTGAGGGAGAATACTATATATTAGGCGAAATTTATGATAACTTGGGCGAAAAGAATTATAATTATAGTTTGGTAAGGCTTACGATCGACCATAACATCCAGAACAATACCGCACCAGAAATCGCCATTTTAGAACCGGATGGGGTTGATGATGTGGCTGATAGCTCGTTTTTTATTACATGGTGGGATTATGACCCGGACGATAATGCAGTGATCAGTCTTTTTTATGATAATGACAATAATGACTTTGACGGTTTACCAATTGTTAGTGGATTCAGTGAAGATAGTGAAACAAACGAATTTCATTGGCAAACCTTTAACATTCCAAATGGCAGCTATTATATCTACGCAACAATCGCGGATACAAAAAATTCGCCGGTTAATAATTATAGTACGGGTCCGTTAAACATCACCCATCCAACTCATAACACCCCGCCCTGGATAAGCCTCGACGAACCTGACGGATTTGAGGATGAAGCCGATCTAACTTACGAGATCAAATGGACTGATGTTGACCCCGATGATAATGCCGAAATTACTCTTTACTATAATACCGAAAATCTAATGTCTAAGGGCTCTAACATTATCAAGGGTTTAAGAGAGGATGATGACGCAAATTCATATGTCTGGGATACATCCGAAATACTTGTGGGCAAATATTATATCTATGCAATGATCAATGATTTCAGAAATGCGCCGTTTTTCAATATTAGTGACGGTCAAGTGGTTGTCGACCATTATGTGCCGCCCCCATCCAATTATAATAACACCCCGCCAACAATAACAATATTAGAACCTGATGGTGTTAACGATTTTGCTAATACAACGTACCTTATCCAATGGGAGGATGACGATCTCGAAGATGATGCGATCATTGCACTATATTACGACAGCAATAATTTTGGGTTGGACGGGTGGCTCATTGTTGATAAATTAAGTGAGGACGGCCCGCTGGATTATTACGTGTGGAATACCACAGGTATCCTTGAAGGGAGTTATTTTGTTTATGGAATTATCAGTGATCCACATAATACCCCATTTTACAATTACAGCGTCGGAAACCTAACGATCATCCATGATCGTACCTGGGAAGAGCCACCGTTCATTGGGCCTGTCGCGGCCGTTATAACTTCACCCCAAGCCGCGCAAATATTCCTGACGACCGACCAGATTATATTTGAGGGCTCCAGAAGCGAAGGTGAAGATCTATCGTATTACTGGTTCTCTTCGATCGATGGCGAGATCGGCAACCAGCCATTATTCACCAAAAATCTATCGGCAGGGTCACACACGATCATACTTAGCGTCATGGATGATAATTTTCAAACTTCGATCGCCGAGGTACACATTCATATAGAGACGCCAACCTCTGAGGATAGTGACGATTCAACGGATTCGAATGCGATTGTGGTATTTATTATTTTGATCATAATTATAATTTTAATAATTCTACTGTTAATCCGCAAGCGTGTTAGCAAACCCGAACTGAATAAACCAAATGGGCCTGATGAACCGCGCGCCTTGAAAAAGTACAATGTAACCAAACGTGTGAACAAAGACGGTAAGGTTAAGAAGCCGGTTGGTAAGAACCCTACTAAATGAATATCTTTTCCGAATTTGCCAATTACATTTCTCAATTTGGGAATATCGGGAGCGTCGAATATAAAGCCATAATTCGGGAATTGGGAATGGGGAATCGTCCACCCCCACCCCCAGAATTTAACACGAAGGACACGAAGAACACGAAATTTAGTGAGTGGAAAAAATTCTTTCGTGTCTTCGTGCTTTCGCGTTAATAATTGGGGTGGGGGGTGGTCGACTCCCGGTTCCCGTGCTCCCGACTTCCGATACTCCCGATCTTAGGCACAACAAATCATATATTATCCCTTCATATAAAATTTGGAGAAGTACCAATATAGTTAATGGTAGTCTTTATCCAATGTTCTGTATTAATCATCGCCGATGAAAACCTTCCCGATATATAATTCAAACCAATGATATCTCAAAATATTTAAATATCTATAAAACTGTTCAAGGTTGGGGATACGCTGAAAATTTCATTAGAGTTAGCAACTTAACTTAAGCTCTCTTCTATGAGTGCCGACAAGGGGCGCGATGATATAAATACCCGAAATTCCAAGGAGGGGGACAGCAATGAAAAGCAAATCGATCTTGAAAATTACGACTCTGGTAATAATTATACTTTTAATTTTAACTATGTATTCAGTCATGGTACCAGTCATAGCCACCCCGACCGAA
>CBDVCJ010000359.1:0-3784 GCA_965372445.1 uncultured Thermoplasmata archaeon
CAATAAGTAAAATTTCTAGAACTCTTGAAGATAAAGGTTATAAATTTCACAAATTGATTTTAACTGGCTACTTACGAGCGCTAGAGGATTTTGGTTTTGTAAGAGCCAAGGATTTTCCACCTTCAAAGGTCTATCAAACCTCGATCCCTCATAAAAAGGACATTTACGAATCGATCGGAGAAAAGGCCAGTACACTACCTTTGTCCAAATCAGACCAGGCGGAAGTAAGCCTTTACATACTTCAAAAAATTTATCGCCGCCCGATATTTCAACAGGAATTAATGCGCTGTGGCTTTCGGCCAGAAGATATCGCCGCCAAAGAGGTCAAAGGTGACGCGCGAATAGAGTCCAAGGTCATCCTCACCAAAGCGGGCGTCAAACTTCCAAGAAACGATCCCGCGTATTGGACCACCCGCAAATTTGAGAATGAAAACACACAAATTATGGCGGATATCTTTACTGAATCGTTTGGCATAAAAAGTTTAATACGTGACGCGACCCAAAGTAAATTGGATATGGGTAATGAATGAGCCTCAATAACCCAAGCAATTATGTGGTGTCCCTAAATGAACGCATTTGAAATCAAGCTATTACCTTTTGGCGACGATGTATCTCCGCGAGATCTATCCATTTTAAGACATGAATTAACTAAGAGACTACCATTGTTGGATCTGGAGATAGCAATTTTAAATAATGTTGCAGTCCCCCGCAGATCTTATAATCCCAAGCGCAAACAGTTTCTAGCGGCACATTTTTTAAAGATCGCCCAAACCCAATCCGGGAATAAGGTGCTTGGAATTACAAATGTAGACCTATACACACCGGAACTGAATTTTATATTCGGTCAGGCCGAGATCAACGGAAAAACCTGCGTGATATCGTTAAATAGATTAAAACAAGGTGCATTAAGATTGCTGTTTAAAGGCAGGATGATAAAAGAAGCAGTTCATGAACTGGGTCATACCTTCGGGTTGAGGCATTGCGAAGATAAGTTTTGTGTCATGCATTTTTCAAATCGTTTAGCAGATACAGATTTGAAAGGTGAGGATTATTGCAACGACTGTAAGCATATTCTAAATAAGAGTAGATAAATATGCAAGAATGGAGATTAATAGATACCGATATCGGTCACCCCTATTATGTAACCGCTGCTGAAGAGGCCATAAGCACCGCACGAGCCTTGGATCGAGTACCCGACACACTTCATTTCTACAGACGTGACCCTCCGGGCATCTCAGTTGGATATTTTCGAAAAGTGGACGAAGATGTCGATGTTGAAATGGTCGATCAAAATAATATAATAATAGTAAGGCGGATGACAGGTGGCGGCACGATCTTTACGGATAAAGGTCAATTGATCTACAGCATAATAACCAACCGCCAATTAGACAATGGCGTAGAAAAGACCTTTGAAGTCGTTTGTAATGCCGTTATTGATGCGTTGCGAAAATTTGAAATAGATGCGAAATTCAAGCCCCCTAACGATATTTTGTTAAACGGTAAAAAGATCTCAGGGTCTGCGCAGGTACTAAAAAAAGATGTGGTTTTACTGCATGGAACCATGCTTGTTGGGACTGATCTAAGGTTAATGAACAAGGTATTAAAGCGCCCGAAATTAGATTATGTTACCACGATCCAAAAAGAGATGGGAGGGAACGTACCATCAATAACAGATCTTAAAAATGCATTAATAAATTCTTTTAAAAGTACTTTCAATTTAAATATCACACCTGATAACTTAATTGAGTTTGAAACCGAACTAATTGATAAATTAAAGATATCAAAATATGGTTCCAACGATTGGAATTTTAAACGCTGAAAAAAAATTAATGAGGTGATAATATGGCCATAAACCCCAATTCAGAAGATCAATGGTTAATCTATGATGGTAACAAAAATTACGGTCCATTAACATGGCCTGAAGTTGTATTTAAAGTAACAAACAAACAAATAAGTTCTAAAGCTTTGATAAAAAATACGCAATGGCCGAATTGTGTACCTATCACCAGCTATTTTTATCCGACCCAACTAGTAGATTCGGAAGTCATGGGCTTGGTGCCGAGCAGGTACGATGCAATGTTCTATGGCGGTGTCGGATTATTTTTTGTGGGATTCATTGGTATCTTTATACATTTAATATTTGCGATGGTATTTTTCTTTGTTTCACCTATTGTTGAAATTTATGCAATATATTTAGAGCGCAAGAATCGTCCGTTTGCAGTCACATCTACATTAGGAAATATCTGTGCTGGTGGGTGGATCATAATACAAATTATTGTGTCTATTTTATTCATATGGTTTTTACTAGGGTAATTATTTGATTGCTAAAATATTAGGATCGTTCCCCAATTTAGGGGAAGATATTTCTTATTGTGGCAAGATGGGGCTGTAGTGTGTGGGAAAAATAAATTCCAAGAACCAAACCTCCAAGAACCAAACAAGCTCCAAGTACCAATAGTAAAATTCCAAACCAGATTTGGACTTTGGGTTTTGGTATTTGTTTGGAACTTGGTTCTTGCATCTTGGAATTTCAACAAACCACATACCACAAGCGAACGAAGTGAGTGTCCACATACCACATCCCAAACTTGCCACTTGAAAAGTGCTTTCCCCCAAATTAGAAGAAGCAATAATATTATTCCAATCATATAACCTTATGAGGAATTCGTATGAATATTAATGAAAATTTAATAGACCATATTGGCAATACTCCGATGGTTTATCTAAGAAAAATCGGGCGTGAGGTCAATGCCACCCTTGCGGCCAAGCTCGAGATGTTCAACCCCTACAGTTTAAAGGACCGGCCAATTTATTATATGATCAAGGAGGCCGAGCACCGCGGCGATATTACAAAAGCCACAACGATTCTAGAAGCCTCGAGCGGCAATACCGCAATAGCTCTTGCGTGGCTGTGCGCGCTCAAAGGTTACCGTTTGATCATCTGCATGTCCGAGATCCAGAGTTTAGAACGGCGAAGAATTCTTAAAGCGCTTGGAGCTGAGCTTGAGCTAACCCCCAAATCCAAAGGCACTGTTGGTGCAATGGAAAGGGTAAAAGAGCTCGAACAGGAAATTCCGAATTCATATTATATATGCCAGCATTCCAATCCAGATAACATAAAAGCTCATGTAGAGACCACCGCGGAGGAGCTATGGCGCGATACGGATGGTAAGCTCGATGTGTTGGTCGCGGGCTTGGGCACAACCGGAACTGCGATGGGTGCTGCCAAGGTGATAAAGCCGCGCAAGCCCAGTTTTAAAATTATTGGGATAGAACCAATCCAAGCCCCGGTACTTTCCCAGGGAATTTTCAAGCCTCACAGGATGATGGGAACTGCACCGGGTTGGGTTCCCGAGCTCTTTGATAGGGCAAATATTGATGAAATAATCTTGGTATCAGAACAGGACGCCTTTGAAGCTTGCCGGCGTCTCGCTCGAGAAGAAGGCATATTCGCAGGAATAACCTCGGGCGCAACGGCACATGTTGCACTCCAGCTTGCAGAACGGCCCGAATTTCAGGGTAAGTTGATAGTGTGTATTTTTGCTGATTCTGGTGAGAGATACCTTAGTGTGGAAGGATTGTATTAATATTTAGATCTAAAGTGATACATTGTATGGAAAGGGATTAAGGTTTGAGGATTGAGGATTGAGGATTGAGGACACGGGTCATTTTCTTCGAAAATAACCCTCAGTGTGTGCACGAACTTCGTTCGTTCCCACACTTAGGGTGTGTCATAGTGGATTGGAGATTTGGGATTCCAGTTTTCTAATGGCTGACCAATAGG
>CBDVCJ010000360.1:0-3768 GCA_965372445.1 uncultured Thermoplasmata archaeon
ACTTTAAAAGTAATAACGATTTATTGATATCATGAAAAAAGTCTGTTTTTTAGCACCTGCAATATTAGAAAAGAGTGGCTCTAGTACACATATTACAGAAGTATGGAAAAGGATGCCGAAAAAATTAGACGCAGAAATACATTTGATAATTATTGAAGGTAGTGAATATAACAATATTTCAAATGTAAAAAATTTAAACATTATTGAACTACCTACATTCTTTATTAATTTGAAACACTTATTTTATAAAATAATTTTTTATCAACTATGGTCATTTATCCATTGTTTGTTATTAAAAGATTTGAGGTTTATTTATACTCGATACACCTCAATCAATATTGCAGATATATTGATATCGAAAATTAGAAATATCCCTCTAGTAACCGAAGTTAATGGGATTTATAAATTTGAGGAGAGGAAAAAAGGGTTCTTAAAATATAAATTTGAAATTATAATTAATGAATTCTTTGGAAAAATATTATTTAAAAATTCTGATAAAATTATAGCGGTTACAGATGGTATTAAAAATATATTGTTTCAAGAATATAAAGTCACAAGCGATAACATTTATGTTGTTAATAATGGTGTTGAGACAAAATTATTCCATCCATTGGATCAAAACAAATGCAGGAAAAAATTGAAACTTGATGAGCATTCCAATATTATTTGTTTTGTTGGTGGGCTTGAAATTTGGCAGGGTATTGAATATTTAATCAATAGCGCACCTAGAATTATGAAAAAAGTACCCAACACAATATTTTTAATTGTCGGCACCGGCCTTCTAGAAATGAAATTAAAGAATAAAGTTCAGGAATTGAATATCACAGATAAATTTATTTTTACTGGGCGAGTGCCATATGGTGAGGTTCCAATTTACATAAATTCTAGTGACCTTTGTGTTGTCTTAAAAAAGAAATTTCCGATCGGTTATTCACCCTTAAAATTATATGAATATATGGCCTGCGGCAAAGCAGTTTTAGCAACGAAGATATCCGGACTTGATATAATTGAAAAATATAATGCTGGTCTTACCGTTAATCCTAAAAATCCACAGGAAGTAGCGAATGCAATAATTAAATTATTAAACAATTCGAAATTACGAGAACAAATGGGTAATAATAGTTTGAAGGTGGTAATGAAAAAATATACCTGGGAGATCAACGCAAATAAAGTTAGGGATTTATGTAAAGAATTCATATGAATTAATGGTTCATCTCCCAATTTAGGGAAAGATAGTTATTACAATGGCAAGTTTGGGATGTGGCTTATTAAATTCCAAGATGCAAGAACCAAGATCCAAGCAAATACCAAAACCCAAGGTCCAAACCCGATTTGGAATTTCGAATTTGGTATCTGCGGCAACTTACTTCGTCAAGTTGCCTCGCATTGAAAATCCTTTCAGGATTTCCAAAGTTGGAGCTTGTTTGGCTCTTGGAGGTTTGCTTCTTGGAGTTTTTCACCCACACACCACAGCCCCATCTTCCCACTACAAATCGCCATTAAGACATTCGTAATAACATTCTATTTCCCCAAAATCGGGAGAAGTGCCGAATTTATTAATAAACAAAACTTTGTAACTTCATTTATTACTATTAATTAATCGATATTCCAAACACTAATATCACCATTATCATAAATTTTATATCTTTCACCAAACATCGAACTAAAAAAAGCTGAGCTTCTTAATACACCGCCGCCAGCCATGAATTGACCTTTTGGGATATTATTTTTTTCTAATGCGAATTTGATATCGTTTTGAGTTAAACTAATTGCTATCCTTTGCGCATCCTTTTCAAAGTTTAAACTATGGATGTTTATACCGGAACCATATTCTTTGGATGTTATTACATATAACGTGTCCGAATAATATAAGTCTAAAAAACTTCCGCGTTTAATGGAGACTTGACTTAAATTCAGCCGCAAATATATACTTTTCTTGGAAATTGAGATAATTCTTCCCCAAATGATCCAATCATTTAGCACAAAATTACTATTATTGCCAAATTCGTTTAGATACATGCCGGTATCATACGTCTCTTCCGACATCCACACCGTATCATCTGCAGGCGCGATCGGACGCCGCCATAAATTGATCATAAACATCGAGAAAATAGACGATATAACTAAAGAAGAGATAATTATTAGAACCGCAAGCATTTTAAATATTTTTTTATATTTTGGCTTACGAGTTGTTTTTATTCGATCAAATATATATATAATCCCAAACCCAATAATTAAACAAATAAATGGTAGGAGAACCAATGAGGTATAGATACCTAATAAGAGGAGTGGCACATAAAATAGAATTAATAACGGGAACAATATACTACAAAAACTTCGATTTACCTTGATCTTTGAAACCTCGCCCTTAAAATATTTTTTGGTAAAGAACAACATTATAAATATCTCAAAGATCCCAAAAATGAATAACGGTCCATATTTACCACCGTAATCCACTCCCATATTTAAAATTTTGTCTGTTATCTGACCACCTTTAAATAAATAACCCTCTCGATAGACCCAATCGAGTCCCAGATCGCTATAAAAACCCCAACTTAATAATTGCGCAAAAAAGAAAAAAATGAAAATTCCGATCCATAGTAAAGGTGCAACAATCGATGTTTTACCCGGTATTGATAATGTCGTCAATTTTTTATAAAAATATATACTTATGATAAAAGCCAAAATAAAGATCGGGATCAGCATTGCCATACGATGGATCGATAGTAGAATTAGAAACAGGATCACGCTAAAACCAATATATTTATAATCCAATTTAGCTCGGTTAAGATTTCTAAAAACGCTCCAAATAAATAACGGGAATAATGCTAAAAATAAATTACGGCCCGTTACGGTCCAAATAGTATAATTTAAAAAAACCGGCGACAGCGAAAACGCAAAAACCACGATAAAGATGAACAGATCATCATTTTTTATTTCCTTAGCCATAAGATACGCATTGAAGGTACCTACTAGTCCTACTATAATCGAGAACAGTAAGATCGTAGCTTCCATCTCTAAGCCACTAAGTTGTGAAAAACCGGATAGAATATAGGGATATGCTGTTGGGACGGTCTTTGGAGTTAGTCCAAAAAAAGAAAATGGGTGGACGATCCATGTGGCGTAGCCGTAATGTGAGACCGAATTAGCTACCATATGTAAGTGGAACGAATCGGCACCTATTTGATGGGGTGTTGTCGGATATCTAAAAACGATGTTTAACATTGCAAGAAATCCTATTAGCGCTAAATTCAGGCGCTTTGAAAATTTCATTATTTATTCTCCATAATTGTTATAAAATTACCAATATTTAATAGATATTATCCAAATAAATTTTTCGATTAAATTCGTGTTTTAATTTATTATTTATTGAAAATTGATGCCAACCCAGTTTGAAGCTCTATTTCGGGGTGCCAATTTAATTTTTTAGAGGCTTTGGAAATATTGGCAACAGTATCCATAACTTCATTTGGCCGCCTCTCGCCATTATAAATTACATCGATTTGCTTACCGGTTATTTGTAACGCCATTTCCACGATCTCATTCACACTATAACTTTTACCATAACCAATATTAAAAACTTCAAATTTAAAACCCTCTAATTCACCAGCTTTGATATATGCATCGATCATGTCGGTAACAAATAATAAATCTCTTTTTGGGGTCGGGTCGTTTAGTTCAATCCGATTATTTTCTCGTATCTGTTTGAAGATCAACGGTATTAAAAAATCTTCATTTTGACCCGGCCCGTAAATATTGAACGGTCTT
>CBDVCJ010000361.1:0-3758 GCA_965372445.1 uncultured Thermoplasmata archaeon
GGGGTGTGGAAATACCAAGACAATTGAAGCTAGAAGATAGAAAATGGAAGATAGAAATTAATTGAATCTAGCTTCCATCTTCTTGCTTCTAATTTCTTCCCATTTACCACAAGCGAAGCGTCCCCATACCACATCCCAAACTTGCCACTATAATAGCTATCTTTCCCTAAATTAGGGGAAGAGCCAAATTTAGTTAACCCTCCAATAAATATTACATATTGGACTGTAAAATTTATATCTTTTATAGAGTATTCGGAATTGCAGCGGTCATAATTGAATAATGATATATATAAATTAGGGTAATTAATTCCAAGTGGGAAATGTAGAAACAAATAAGTATTGCTATTATATTTAGGTATCGGGAGAATTATTAGGATGAGCAATGGTAATATCAAAGTCATGAAGAAGAAGGTCTGCTTGATCGGAGATTCGAAGGTCGGCAAAACCTCGCTAATTCGCAGATATGTCTATGACGAATTCGATGATAAATATATTGCAACCTTAGGCGCGAAGATCTCTAAGAAGGATCTTTTTTTAAATACCCAACTCGAAACAGGCCAACAGGTCCAAGTGAATTTAACGATGTCGATCTGGGATTTAATAGGTCATCGCGATCGAGAATATTGGGGGTTGATCAAACGCTATTATTTGAACACCGATGGCGGGTTATTAGTTTGTGATCTGACTTCGAGAGAAACCTATGATAATCTCAATGACTGGGTGGCGTCGCTGTTTAATACTATCGGAAGGGTGCCGATTCTGTTTTTAGCGAACAAGAATGATTTGGTAAACCAGGCAACATTTACAGCACAGGAAATGGATAAGGTAGCAGCCCAATATAGAACAGAATTTTTGTTCTCAAGTGCAAAGACCGGCGAAAATATCGAAAATGCGTTTTATAAACTCGGCGAGATTTTAATTAACGATACACTTAGACTCGAGTACATAACTTCGCCCAAACAAGTCGCTGATGAGATGATCGTGGCGTTCTGCGACCTTCACGGCGGCGTGGAGCGCGGGATGCCGATGATCAGCCACCAATTTAAACAGTCGAATGTAGACCTGGCAAACCCGACCAAACAAGGTTTGACGATGGCTCTAAATAAATTAGTCGACCTCACCACCCGTGTAAAAGGCCGTGAAGTTGCAAACCTGGAGCGCCAAAAGTTTATGAGACTTATAAATCGACTGCCTTAAATTAGTATTTTATTCTATTTTATAAAATAAAGATGATCATATGATTTTTGTTATCATCAGCAAACCAGACCCTGCAAGTATAAACATCCATTCACAATTATTAGAAAAAGGCAACTGGGAAGAACACACGGATCTTAAATTTGATAACAATCCAGTATATGTGAATAAAAGTAAGGCTACTGAGTTTTGGATGGTGACGATCAACCAACGCCATTTAGCGTATGACAACCTCGACATTGCTATAAGATCAGAGCTAGGGCTTAGACCTGAGACAATAATATACGCCTCGCGTCACCGAAGTGCATCCGGTATGAGGACGTTAACTGTACATCCGATCGGTAATTTTAGCGATAGTTCGGAGTATGGCGGCAGACCGCACGAGCTTGTACTGTCATCGCCAAATATGATGACTGATGCGTATAGAATACTGGTAAAAAAAGTCAAGTCTGTACAACAGGTCCAGAAATTCGAATATTCAGTTTCGTTCGAAGCCACCCATCATGGCCCGTATCTCGAGACGCCAACCTTCTTTATTGAAATTGGCAGCGATGAAAATGCATGGGCTGATATTGACGCTTCAAACCTGATCGCTGAGACAATATTAGAGCTTGACTCTGAGGTTCGCGATAAATATCCGGTTGCAATTGGGGTTGGGGGCGGCCATTACACACCACGTATCAGTGATGTCGCACGCGCGAAAAAGATCGCGTTTGGCCATATGATACCTACTTATGCTATTGGCTCTGATATATCCGAGATGATCTCGACAAAAGTATTACGAACTGCAATAGAAAAAACCCCCGAGGCGGTTCTGGTCTATTTCCATCGCAAAGCGCTTAAAAAACCGGTCTATTTCAAATTGAAAGCTTGGTTTGAAGAACAAGGGCTGAGCGCGGTTAGGACGGGCGATCTGGAAGATATTGAATAAAGCATTTAATAATTCATAGAAGTTCGAAGCTCTGAGTTGACAATATCGACTTGGTTAAGGTTAGGAAGCCAGTTGGGTCGAAGACCGAAGGTCGAGAGCTCTCAGGCTTTGAGCAAAGCTCGAAGCATGTGTGGAAGTCAGAAGTTAGGTTATGGTATTAAATTTTCACGAACTTCCGAATCCAACTTCCACACCAGCTTCTTTACCGAATATCCACACGGGCACATTCGTGCCCTCGGGCTTCGCTTGACTGTATTTATATTGCTATTTAGTCAAGCTCAACCAAACCGGCCTCTTAACCATAACCGTCGAAATCTTGAAAAGATTTTGAGGGTGAGGTAATTTGGAAAGCAAATTACCGTAACCTAGCTTCATAACCAATATTAATTAATAGATAGTAATGATTAAGTACAAAAAGCACTTTTCTGGATTATTAAAATAAAAATATATTATAGGAGTATCAAAAGATGTCTGCTAAAACCTTCGAAGGCAAATACAAACCATCGAAAAAAGGTGAGATCGAGGTAGAATCACCTTCAATGTTAAAATCATTTATTATAGGCCTGGCAATTTTCGCGGGCATATTTTGCCCATTTGCAGTTGTACTGGGCTATCTGACCCAGATCTGGAAGGTTACGGGCGGCGGCATTATCTTCGCATTACCACTTGCATTTATTGCTGGCGTGATCGTTGCATTACCATTTGCGATCGTGTTTGCACGTAAGGCTAGTAAATAATTTTTATTTTTATTTTGTTAATTGATTTTACAGGCCATTTACCAGATCCATGAGCGCGCTTTTTGGGTCTGAGGCTTTTGTCACCCCCGACGCCAGCAGAACACCCTCGGTCCCAAGCTCGATCGCCTGCTTAATATCCTCTCCGGTCTTCACACCCGCCCCGCACAGTACACCTACCTCTGGGCTGAGCTGTTTTATTTCCGCAACCGTATTTTTTATTATTTCCGGGTCGGCATTCGTTACCGAGATTTCACCACCGATCAGTTCCGGCGGCTCAACGGCGATATAATCAGGTTTTAGAAGTGCGCACGCTTTACTAACTTCAAGATTGTTCGTGCATACTATGGTTTCCAACCCTACAGCCCGGCATTTTTGTACCAGCCAATCAATATCTGCGATCTTCAACCGGCACTCAGAGTGATTTATAAGTGTCCCTTTCGCACCAGCGGCCACCACCCCCTCGAGTGTTGTGTGGCCCGTGTGGCTGCCCACACCTACTGTATCTATGTGTTGGGAGAACACCGGGATGCCAACCTCTTTTGCTATCAATGCCAGGTCGACCTGCTGCGGTGCAACTATTATTGACTTACCTGTTTCTTGAGCAACCTGTTCACATAATTTCGAGAGGTTCAGACCTTTTTCACCTACGACCTCTGCATAAACTTTAAAATTCACTACTACTGCTGGTGTCTTCATGTGATCACTTCTGAATATTATTAGCTAATATAATTTTTTAAATTCATAATGCGGAAATGGATGTGAGATTAGTAACAATATCGGTCGGCCAGTCTGCCGGTCTGCCAGTCGTCCGATAAGTTGTGAGTTGTGGTTATTTAGGTAATAGGTAATAGGTAATAGGTAATAGGTAATAGGTAATAGGTAATAGGTAATAGGTA
>CBDVCJ010000362.1:0-3754 GCA_965372445.1 uncultured Thermoplasmata archaeon
GTGGGAATACAAAGAATATTGAAGCTAGAAGATAGAGAATGGAAGATAGAGCTTAATTAATTGAATCTAGCTTCCATCTTCTTACTTCCAATCTCTTCCCAAACACCACAAGCGAAGCGTATTCATACCTCATCCCATTTTGAGCAATTATAGACAATATCACACAAAAGGATAAATACACAAATCATAATATAGCACCTGTTATAGAGTGTGGATTTTATATGGTAAAAAGGAACAAAGGCCCGAGGCAAAGAATGCCATCTGGTATACCCGGACTTGATAATGCATTATATAGGAACGGTTTCGAGGAGGGCACTGTGATCCTCTATATCGGTGATGCAAGCTCTCGAAAAGATCTGTTCGGCTACCATTTCTTAATTGAAGGCCTGAAAAATGACGAGCATGTGATCTTTTATGACGTCGAAGCCTCAAGCGACGAGATCTACGATTTAATATCTTCAACCGATGGTCTCGAGAATAAGGGCAACTTTGAATTCGTTGACGCTTGCCCTGAATATAGTAAATTCTATATCAATGCCGTTCCAGCCAAGATAATCGATCATTTGAAACAGGTTGATGATGCGAAACGGATCTTAATTAACCCCTTGACTTTTTTTATCGAATCGTTTGGTATCAAAGATGCAGGTGACTTTCTTATCTTCATCCGTGAAATTGCAATGAAAAAGAACCTCGTAATTGTGTTGCTGCTCGCAGATATACTGGGTACTTTAGAGATCCAGAGCGTAATTGATAAATGCGACGGTATTATCCAGTTAAAAACCGAGAGCGTTTCGGATGATGTGGTGCGCTCGGCATTTATAAAAAAGTTCGGCGCAGATCAGAGGGAACTTACCCTGACTTATCATATAAGAGATAAACAAATTACCATTACTTCGACTGATAGGATAAAGTGAAAAACTTTTATTGGATCCAACCAAACATTTTTAGCCAAGTTAAGGTTTTTAGTATTTTATATGGAAAATGCTCCCGCATCACGTTTCTGGGAAATAGATCTCATGCGCGCAGTCGCGATCATTATGATGATAATTTTCCATTTCCTCTACGACTTGGAATATTTCGGCGATTACGATTTCAAGCTAGGTTCATTACCGTGGCTATTTTATGCGCGAGCAGGTGCATCGGTCTTTATTGCACTGGTCGGTATTTCGCTAACTTTAAATTTTTCCAAAGCCGAGCTTGAGGGTATATCAGAAAAAGACACCCGGCTCAAACAAGTTAAACGCGGGCTGATGGTGTTCTCTTGGGGATTAATAATTACCGTCATTACCTGGTATTTTTTGGGCGAATTTGTTATCGTGTTCGGCATTCTACACCTGATAGGCCTCTCGATAATTATTGCGATACCCTTTATTAAATACCGATCATTGAACCTGGCCCTGGGTATAATTTTCATTATCCTGGGTATAATTCTAATATATCCGAACTTCGAGTTCTCAGGGCTGGTCTGGCTGGGGTTCAGACCTATGGAATATGATTATGAAGATTATTTCCCGCTGCTGCCGTGGTTCGGGGTGGTGCTGGTCGGGATCGTGATCGGCCATGCTTTATACCCCAAATATAAACGCAAATTCAAGCTCCCGGACCTATCACAAAATTCCGTGATGAAACCGCTCTGTTTTATTGGGCGGTATTCATTGTTCATTTATCTGATACATCAACCTGTTTTGATCGCCATTTTATATGCACTTGGGTTTGCTAATTTATAGCTGATCATAAATTTAAGCCAAACATTTTTTAAACCGCTGAGGACGCCGAATACGCTGAAAATATTATTCTTTTCAGCGAGTTCAGCAGTTGAAAAAAGTTTGGAAAAAAAATTTCATTTTACATTTTCAATGATATAACACTTAGTATGTTTCCCCTCCCTCTCCAACTTAATAATACGGGCATCCACCATCATTTGAATATGATAATTAATTCTTTGAACAGACTCACCCAATTGTTTTGAGATCTGGGTTTGCGTGATACCTGGTTTTTGCTCGATTAAATTATAGATCCGTTTCTGGAGTTTTGACAGTTCAAGAATCTCTTCGGTGATCCTACCTTCGAATGGATAGAACCGTTTGTACACACCGTCGCGTTCCGAGCGGATCTCGTGGTTGCGCTCGAGTATTTGTAAATGGTATGCAAGAGCTCCATTGGTGAGAGTTAATTTACGTTTTATGGTGTTATAATTATCGCCGGGGTTACCGATGATGTAACCAATAACCTTACCGCGGACTAACTCATCTTTTTTCCTGCGTTTCTTCAGTTCACGAGTATATAGGGGTGCAATGAACATGCTGGCGAACTTGTATTTGCCGATTTCAGTTCCTGCAACAAAAAGTGAGATTATGATCATAACCAAGATCAACCCTGCCGTTGAGGTAAAAATTATGGTTTGAACATAACTTTCCTCCTGACCGGGGCCTTTACCGTCACCATTAGTAAAAGGTTGGCTTTTATTGACAATTCTAAACTTCACGATATTATATTCAAGTATCTCATAATATGGGAAATCTCCATAATAGAAATATGAGTGAATTGAATAATTTCCAGCACCTAATCCAGTGAAATTTTCATCTTTTGAAGTATTAATAATTTCATTAAATTGGTCAAGCTTGAATTCGATAACTAAAGAGCTTTGAGCTTCTACTTTTAGCTGGTGTGGGTAATTAAAGAATCCTTCGAATTCTTGTGCGTTATCTACTGATCGAATATTGAAGAAAACACCTAATTCATCCGGGTTTATAAAGCCTGAGACGGTTTGGAATTTTTCGTCGTTCAAGTAAATATTAACTGAATTATTATTGAATATTTGTACAAAACCGGTAATAGGTTCACCGACAAAGAATTCTGTTTTGTTTAGTTGAAGATGTATAGTAATATCAGCGGGCTCTTGAATTGTTATATTCCAGGGTTCCATGAGGGGATAATTGTCCTGGCTGTCTGCGTCGATGATGTAGGGCGTGTCGCCAATGCCATCCCCATCTGAGTCGGTGCCATTATAGTCGGACCAATAATTTCCGCCTGAAGGATATGTATTATTCCAAATGTTAGTATAATTAATAAGATAAACATAGGGGGATAAATTCCTACTATAATCAACTTGTTTAAAATTATTGAGGAAATTATTGTGATAAATACTATTATCAGAAGATGCGTCAATATGTATACCGCCATACTTACCATTTAACATTAAATTATTACCTATGATTGAATTGTATTTTGAATTAAGGAGACCTATACCACCCATATTACAAAAAATATTATTATTGTAAACTTTATTTGAAGACCCGAAAATTTTTATTCCAGTAAGTTTATTTGAAACGTTATTGCTTTCAATATGGTTCTCGGAGGTTCCACTACAAATATAGATTCCATATGGATTTTTCCATGAAACATCGTACCTTATATAATTCGAAACATTATTTCCAATAATTTTATTATTATTTGATGAATGCTCAAGATATATGTCTGCCCAGTCATTTGAATTTACATCATTGGAGATTATTGTATTATTTAATGAATCTCTAAGTAAAATTCCATTCTCTCTGTTTGATGCCACATAGTTTTTCATTATTACATTGTTATTTGATGATGAAACAATAGAAATACCATTCCAGTCATTTGAAATCACATCATTATTTTTTATTAAATTATTTGATGAATTAATAAGTGAAATTCCAGTTATTGTATTAAATGCAATTTTATTATATAAGATGGTATTGTTATTCGATTTTTCAACACTTAT
>CBDVCJ010000363.1:0-3723 GCA_965372445.1 uncultured Thermoplasmata archaeon
AAATTTGAAATGGGATCAAATTCAATAAACCAATGTGAAACCTTAGAGAATATCCAACCGCCCTCTAACTTTAAGATCATAGGCTGTGGCAAAGGCGGTAGTGAAATAGCTCACCAGCTTCAAAGCGCACATCAAGAAGATCTCACCGAAATTGAGATCGTAAACTTTGATCGTACAATATCAAATAATTATCTCACCAAACCCGCCCAAGTTCCACAATCCCAAGAGCTCGCTGATGACCAGTTTGAAGATATGGCAGAGGAAGAGCCACAACTCAATGAGGTACCGCCGGAGCCTGGTAAAACTGATAGTAGCGTCGCAGAAATAACCCTAGTCGAGAAATTTAAAAAAATGATCTTGAGCCTGCGTAATTTATTTAGTGCCAAACCTACCCCCGAGCCAACGCCTACAGAAGATGAAAATGTTAATGTTGAAGATCCCAAAGTGCCCCAAAGTTTGGTTAAACCCGCCCTCGAGGAGGACTCCGTGGCGGTTGAGCCGCCGTTACCGATCGAACCTGATCGGGATTACAATGAAGAGCTCCGGGCATTGATAAGAGATAGTAGTGTGGAATTAAAAGGGATCGATATCGCGTTTTTGATCTGCAACTTGGAAGGTGAGGGCGACCTTGAGAATGCAGAAGTAATTATTAATACCGCTAATGAGCTCGAAGTTATGAACATTGTCATTGTCGAGCTTACAAGTGGCTTCGATAGAATTGAGGATGTGCATATTGCTAATAGAGTGCTCCAGAAGTTACGGTTGATCGCAGATATTGTGGTGGTTGTACCCGAAATTTCAAAGATAGGGCTGTGGTATTTAGTACGGTCCATTCAGGAACTGATAAAATTGATCACCACCCCGGGTTTGGTCAATTTGGATCTGGCAGACCTCAAGAACATAGTTAAAGGTGGAAATGTGGCGCTCCTGGGTTTTGGCGAGGCCGAGGGTGAGGACCGTGTCACCAAGGCGCTCCGCCAGACTTTAAATTCGCCGTTACTTCAGGTCGATTTGGAGGTGGTTGAGAGGGCGTTAGTTAATGTAACAGGCGGCGAGAATATGACGCTTGAAGAGGCAGAGAGGGTCTCGGACGCGATACGCCAACAGATCAAGAGCAGATCCCGTATAATTTTCGGTGCGACGGTCGATCATAAAGCCCAAGATCAAGTTAAGGTGATGTTAATGGTTGGTGCCACGCCGATGCAGGTGCTGATCAAGGCTTATTCACAAACTTAGAGCTATTCCTATTTTAATAATTACAATAAGTGTTCCAAGGCAGTAATAGAAAAGTATTTATCCTGATGGAATATTTTATTATAACGATAAATAGCATAACATATATAATACAGAAATTGGTGATATTGAATGGCTCACCCCCGATTAAAATTGATTGCAATGTTCATTCTCATGTGGATAATGTTTCTTGCATTAGCTTATGGTATAGTCTGGACGCTGATGTATTACAGTGTTATTTCAAATGATTTTTATATGTGGGCAATTTTAATGTGCGTTGTTGTGATGCTGGTAGTTTTAAATTTGGTGACTTACTTCTTTTCGGATAAAATGGTGCTCAGTGCTTACGAAGCTAAGATCGTAACTGCGAAAGAAGCGCCGAGATTATATGATACCGTTAAGAAAGTTGCAATGAAAGCCGACCTACCGATGCCGCGCGTTGCGATCATCCCGACCCACACCCCAAATGCGTTCGCTACCGGCCGCGACCCGGACCATGCAGTGGTCGCCGCTACGGAAGGATTGCTTGAAACCCTGGACGATGAAGAGCTCGAAGGTGTGATCGCACATGAGATGGCGCATGTTAAAGACCGCGACATTCTGGTGATGAGCGTTGCCGCAACTGTCGCTGCGATAATCGCGATCGTCGCTCGAATCGTATTGTTCCAGATGCTATTTGGCCACCGAAGTACCAACATCCATCCCGCAATAATTTTGATTGCGGTAATAACTGCACCACTTGCCGCAATTCTATTACAACTTGCAATTTCACGCAGCCGCGAGTACAAGGCCGACAAGGTCGGGGCAGCAACGATCCAAAATCCGATGGCGCTTGCAAGCGCACTGGGTTCATTGCATAAAGAGAACCGCCGTCACCCGATGCAGTTCCGCCGGTCCAGCCCTGCCCATTCCTCACTATTTATCGTCAATCCATTCCGAGGCCGAGGGTTCGTCACATTATTCTCAACGCACCCACCTATGGAAAAGAGGATCTCAAGGCTCAAAGCCCAAGCCGAAGAGATGGGGCACCCCCCAGTATATCGTAAGAAAAGCCAAGAATATAGAAAAAGTAATGAAGACGTACCTGAATTTATGAAACCACGTAGTAGAGGCAGGCGTGGATAAGGCAGAAATTCCAAGATACAAGAACCAAAGAATTGGTAAGTTTTAGGATGTTGTTTGTGGTGTGAGGTATGTGGGTAATGCAAAACTCCAAGAACCAAACCTCCGAGAACCAAACAAGGTCCAAGTACCAAATCTAAAATTCCAAACCGGGATTGGATTTTGGGTTTTGGCATTTGTTTGGATTTTGTCTCTTGGTTCTTGGAATTTAACAAGCCACATACCACGGGATAAAATGGTTCTTGGAATTTTTCAACTTATGCGGTTTGAATATAACTCCAGTTCACACTATATACCCGACACCACTCTTGGGCATTTGGTAATGGTTTACTTATCTGACCTATATATGGATACTCCTCGGGATCTTGAAGGGTGATAGAATCCCATTCATCCTCATCCATAAGTTTTTGGCGCGATTTTGATTCGAACACTAGATGAAAGGGTTCATGATTGAATTTTTCATAAGATATCGCGGTTATTGGACGCGGGGTCGCGTTGGTGTTCGACTGCACGCCATCCTTCACCATCACGCTATCGATAACAATGTAACCCACCCGCCCGTATTCTCTGCCACCAATTCCATGCCCTTGTAGCTCGCTCAAACATCCACTGGAATTCCAACGAGTGGCGAACCATAGATCGTATGCATAATCATAGGTCGTGTTGAAACCGCGTTCCCACACCAAGGTGCTGATACGATGGTCAGTTGCAACGGTTGCATTCTCAGCCGCATTTTCCGCGACAAAATCTAACCCTTCGATCACTTGCTGTGATATCGTCTCGGTATAGCCGCTGGTCACGCGCTGGACGGCATAGGTTGACGCGCCGGAGAGTAAAATTGCACCAATGAAGATCGCGAGTATCGCTTTCAATTTTAAGTCTTTTGGCCAGAACTGATCTTTATCCAATTTTATCAAGGTAATAATTCCAATTGCACTGAGAATACAAAGCGGGTAGGCTATATACTCTAAAAATCGGAAGGGCAGCAGCACATTATTCCAGGTTATTATGCTGAATCCCAACAGTCCTAAAGAAGGATAGAATAAGCCATTTACTATTGGCCCATATTTTTCGAAATCGATACGGTTAAGGCCAATCACAGCAACCGAGAGGACTAGGATCGTTGGCAGCAGTAAGATTGGTGCTTCTTGAAAGAATTTGAAGCCCGTACCAATATCCATGATGCTTAGGAGCGCCATTCCGCCCAAGATAATAAAAAATGTCATTATCACAAGTTTCAATTCTAACTTATTCGAGAACAAGCGTGGCTTGTAATCAAGCTTGAGCCGATATTTTAAGGCAAGTACTGCAACCATTAACCCGATAAAAATATAGAACATCACGACGATCATCCCGGGAGGTAACCCC
>CBDVCJ010000364.1:0-3682 GCA_965372445.1 uncultured Thermoplasmata archaeon
CCCCATCCTTTATTTTGCCACTTAATATACTTAAAAAAACCATCCGATACAAGTCGCACTTCACTTCTGTCATCGGGAAAAGAACCGTAAAAATAATAATCAATCCAACATAATCGAAAATAGCCAAAATTTTTAATAGGATTGATATTAATTAGGTATCAACAGGTGTTCGTGAAATGGCAGACCTTTCTGTTTTGAGAGTCGCTGAAGCGCTTCAGGCCGATGTCGGGCATGGTAAAGCGAGGATTAGTAACAAGATCCGAAAAATGTTAAAACTTTCACCCGGCGATATTATCCATCTCAACGGCGATAATTCCGAAACTGCGGCTATTGTCTGGCGCTCGCGCCCTGAGGATGAAGATAAAGAAATCATACGTATCGATGGGATGGTGAGAAAGAATGCAAATGTTTCATTAGGCGACAAAATTTCCATCAAGCCCGCCAAAGTCAAGTCCGCAAACAAAGTTATTTTGGCACCCATTCTTTCTGAACGGCATCGAGTGCAATTTGGGCCCGGTATCGAAAGTTTTGTCAAGCGTGGTTTGCTTAAGCGCCCCGTGCATAAAGGCGACACCGTCATCGTCCCCGGAATTGCGCTGATGGGCGGTGCATTACCATTTGGAGTGATCAATACCTCACCTCAAGGCATCGTCCAGATCGGGGTCGATACCCAGATCGATGTGCGTGAAAAACCGATGAAAGAGGTCGAGGTCACAACTCAGATATCTTACGAAGATATCGGCGGTCTCAAAGAGGAGCTTATGCGCGTGCGTGAAATGATCGAGCTGCCATTGAAGCACCCTGAATTATTTGAAAGGCTGGGGATCGATCCACCAAAAGGAGTGCTACTGCACGGCCCACCTGGCACGGGTAAGACACTTATCGCCAAAGCAGTGGCAAGCGAATCAGGTGCACATTTTATTTCGATCCAAGGCCCTGAGATCATGAATAAATTCTACGGTCAAAGCGAGGAAAATTTACGCATGAAATTCGAGGAGGCCGAGAAGAACACACCCGCGATCATTTTTATCGATGAATTGGATTCAATTGCACCTAAGCGTGGTGAAGTTCATGGTGAGGTTGAGCGTAGAGTGGTCGCGCAAATGCTGACCTTAATGGATGGCCTGAAAGCGCGCGGGCAACTCATTGTGATTGCGGCAACTAACAGGGTTGATGATGTTGACCCTGCACTGCGCCGTCCCGGCCGGTTCGACCGCGAGATCGAGATCGGTGTGCCGGACCGTAACGGGCGTAAAGAGGTCCTTCAGATTCATACCCGCGGTATGCCGCTGACAAAAAGTTTCGAGATCGACCATTTCGCAAATATTACCTACGGTTTCGTCGGGGCGGATCTGGCGGCATTGGCGCGCGAAGCTGCAATGAAAGCATTAAGACGCTATTTACCTGAAATCGATCTTGAGAAACCGATCCCAACCGAGATCCTCAGTAAAATGAAGGTCACCAAGAACGATTTTCAAGATGCCTTACGCGAGATCGAGCCGTCAGCACTACGTGAGATAATGATCGAGGTGCCGCGGGTCACTTGGGACGATATTGGCGGGTTGGACGAAATTAAGCAGCAGTTGTGTGAAGCTGTTGAATGGCCGTTAAAATTTCCGGATTCCTTTAAGGACCTAGGTATAAGACCGCCGCGCGGTATTTTATTGTATGGCGCGCCCGGTACGGGTAAAACCTTATTGGCCAAGGCGGTCGCGCACGAATCGCAGGCAAATTTCATTTCGATCAAAGGGCCGGAAGTACTTTCCAAATGGGTTGGTGAAAGCGAGAAAGCGGTGCGTGAAATATTCAAGAAAGCCAAGCAAGCAGCGCCCTCGATAGTATTTCTGGACGAGCTGGATGCAATCGCACCTCGAAGGGGTTTAAGTAATGATTCACGCGTAACGGAGCGGATAGTTAACCAGATGTTGACGTCAATTGATGGTCTCGAATCTATGGAAGGGGTGGTGATCATCGGTGCGACGAACCGCCCCGATATTATTGATCCCGGGCTGCTCAGAGCCGGACGGTTCGATAGGCTCATTCTGGTGTCGGCACCTGATCTGGGAACACGTCATAAAATATTTGAGGTTCACACGCGCAATATGCCGTTAAAAAAAGTATCGATCAAAGAACTGGCGAAAAGAACCGAAGGTTATTCCGGTGCGGATATTGAAAGTCTATGTCGAGAAGCGGGAATAATTGCAATGCGTAAAGATAAGCATGCTAAAGAAGTTAATATGCACTGTTTTGAAGAGGCGATGAAAGTTGTCCACAGTTCTTTGGATGAACAAACCGTTAAATACTATGAAATGATAAGTAAGGATTTACAAGGCGGAATAGATAAAAGGAAGGAAAGAGATACAGGTGTAGGATACTATTCTTAGGAAAAGAAGGTGAAGGTTATGAAAATATTTGTTACAGAACTTCAGGGTAAAAATATTATGACGGCGGATGGAAAATATTTAGGGCAGGTTGATAATGTAGTGGTCGACACAAATAGCGGTGATTTACAACATTTACTGGTCATCCCAACGGAAGAGATCGATATTCGCGATTACAAAACCGATCGTACGGGAAGGGTAGTACTTCCATTTAATAAAATAAAATCCATGAAAGATGTAATTATATTGAAACCATTATAACGTATGGATATTGCTGTGGAATACTAATCATAACTCATTTAATAACCCTATGATCTATTAAAAGCACCAATAAACAGCACAGACAGGCCATTCTACCGTACCCACCACAACTTTTTTCAAATTAATATAACTATTCTTTAGCGTATTTGAACTTAATCGGGGGTTTAGATATCAATAGCGTGGATAAGAGTTCATTGAACTCGTCGTTATCATCACCAGGGCGAGCAAAACCGCCGAAACCCAAAGGATTCTTAGTAATGCCGGCAATCTCGATTTTAAATGGTAGGATCGTGCTGGCATATAAAAATAAATATCGGCGTCTCAAACTCGATAAGGTTTCACCCAGCCCAGTAGATTTTATCGAGTTGCTTGCGGATGAACATGGTTATGAAATTGTTTATATCACCGATATAAATGGTATAACTAAAAACAATCCCCAAATTAGGCTGATTCGTAAACTTAGCGAGGTGGCCGAGATATGGTTAGATGCTGGGGTTAGGGTCGGCGATGGTATAATTGATCTATTTATTGCAGGTGCTGAACGGGTTGTTATAGGAACGAAAACCATGGCCTCGCTTGAAGAATTAGAATATGCGCATGATCTGTCTGAAAATATTATGTTCGGGTTGGATTTTCATCAAAACAAAATTGTTAGCTGTGACCAAGCTTTACGGGATCAAGATCCTTTGAGTGTGTTCAATGAAGTTGTTAAGGTGGGAATACGCAAAATGGTTTTCACAGATCTAGGTAGGATAGGAACTACTTTACCATTGAACCATCGATTAATAAAAAATATGGTTTCAAAAAGAATCGAGTTATATGTTGGCGGTGGTGTAAGAAAATCCCACGCTTATGAACTTTCGAAAATGGGTGTAAAAGGTGTGTTAGTAGAACTTTCCAATATTATTAGAGAGATTGAGGCAAAATAGGACGAAGGTTTGAGGATTGAGGATTAGGGTTTGCCATAGTGGATTGGAGATTCAAGATGTTTTTCAAATAGGAAGACAGAAGTCGGAAGATAGAAGTCAGAGCTAAGTTTC
>CBDVCJ010000365.1:0-3645 GCA_965372445.1 uncultured Thermoplasmata archaeon
GCAGCATCAGATGGATTACCTGGAACTCCCTTACTTCGTATTAAAAAAACATCTTTATATTAAAATTTATGTTTTACCAAATATAATCATAATAAGTATTATATTTAGTTAGTAATATCACCAAATGCATTTTTAAATTATAGGTGAAATATTTGAATATCAATAAATTAAAAGAAAATAATCTTGATGAAAATTACTACCGAAAATTAGGGTTAAAATGCGGGCTGGAAATTCATCAGCAATTAGATACAGAAAAAAAATTATTTTGTCAATGTAAAGCAGTTATGCACAAAGATAAGCCTACTGCAGAAATATTACGACATATGAGACCCACACTTTCCGAGTTTGGAGAATATGATGGAACTGCATTAATGGAATTTAAAACCAAAAAAAATGTAATTTATCAATTGTATGATGACACGGTTTGCACTTACGAAATGGACGACACGCCTCCATTCCCACTAAACCAGCAAGCTTTAGATATAGCTCTTGAAATATCTCTATTACTAAATTGCAGTATTGTAGATGAAATTCACATTAGTCGAAAACAATATTTGGATGGTAGTATCCCTACTGGTTTTCAGCGAACTGGGATTATTGGTGTTGATGGATGGGTTCCTTATAAGAATAGAAAGATAAGAATTATTCAGGTCGGATTGGAAGAAGATGCTTGCAGAGAATTAAACGATATTCGTCACTCAATAGTATTTAAAACTGACCGATTAAGTATACCACTAATTGAGGTCGTTACTTATCCCGATATAAAAACCCCCAACGAAGCTGCCGAAGTTGCTGAGCTTATTGGGAGGCTGTTAAGGTCCTCAGGTAAAGTTAGGAGAGGCCTAGGTAGTGTTCGTCAAGATATAAATGTAAGTGTAAATGGGAGTACAAGAATCGAATTGAAAGGTGTACCTAAACTCCAATACATTGCTAGCGCGGTAGCTAATGAAGCCATACGACAAAAAGCGCTACTAGATATTCGAGACGAATTAAGATTGCGCGGAATCACCAAGGGAACTTTTCAAATTGAGTTACAAGACGTCACATCAATTTTCAAGAATTCAAATTGTGACCTTTTTAAAAAGGTTATTGGTAGTAAAGGAAAAATATATGGAGTCATACTTCGTTTGTTTGCAGGAATCCTCGACAAATCAACACAAGAAGGTAAAACATTTGGTGATGAAATTTCTGGAAGGGTAAGAGTGATTGCATGTTTGGATGCAATGCCAAATATTGTTTATACCAAGTATTTTAAAAGTTTTGGGCTAAAGTTGGAAGAAATCAATCAACTAGAAAAGTGTTTTAATGCAAAATCGACAGATACTATTGTATTGGTTTGGGGCAATGAAGATGATGTTAGAACAGCCGTGGAGGAGATAAAATTGCGCGCAATAGATGCAACCAAAGGTGTACCCTCAGAAACCAGACAGGTTTTTCCGGACGGTATAAATGATTTTGAACGAATTCTACCGGGACCGGATAGAATGTATCCTGATACAGATTCTCCACCAACACCAATATCAGAGAAACGTTTAAATCATATTAGAAAAACTTTACCCGAAAGAATATGGGATCGAGAAAAAAAATTGAAAAAACTTAACCTTCCAAAAGCATTAGTAAAATCATTAGCGATCTCTAGATATTTTAATCTGTTTGATAAAATAATACGAAACTTAGAGGTAAACCCTATATTAGTATCAGTAACTTTTGAGGAGAAGTTGAAATCGCTACGAAGAAAAGGTAAAAATACGGATAATATTACAGATGAAATTTTCTATCAATTATTTCAAATGTTAAGTAAAAATAAATTTAGTAAAGAAGCAATACTAGTAATTCTGGAATTTTTAACAGACCATCCAGATAAGAATGTAAAGGATGCAACAGTTGAATTAGACATAAAACCGATATCTTTTAAAGAATGCCAAAGTGTAGTAGATGATGTAATAGCTCAATATTCAAATCCTGAAACGCTTAATCATCCTTTCAATGTTATTATGGGTGAAGTTATGAAGGTAGTTAGATGTAGAATTGATGGCAAATTGGTGAAAGATATAATTACAAATAAATTGGAAAAATTTATTGAGTAAAAACCAAAATATTTTTAATTATTTTAAAATGTTTTATATTATCTTGATAGACATTTTATTTGAAATATCAATTCAATCAAAATTATCGATTCCTGGCCATGCAAGATCCACTTTTTTATCGTCGGGCATTTTCATCACTCTCCGCTCCTGTAACAATTATGGGTTATTTTAAGGTTTTGTGATAGAATATGACATACTCCCCGTTACTCGGGAATGGGGAATTGGGAATGGGGAATCGGCCACCCCGCCCACGCCCTTTTTCAACCGCTGAGGACACTGAAAGCGCTGAATAATTTATTTAGTACTTAGAATAGAGATTCAAGATTCAGAATATAAGATGAGGCATCCTAACTCTACAATCTTGAATCTAAAATCATTAAAGAAATTCAGCGAGCTCAGCGTACTCAGCGGTTTATTATTTGACATTAGTTAGGGGTGGGGCAACCGACTCCCGGGCTCCCGATATCCCCTGAATATGTCTTTTATATCTCAAGTCGCAAATAAATTATACCAAAAACTCGATAAGTGCTTAAAAGTTGAAGTATATTTTTCACTATAAATCCAATATTCCTATGGGGGTAAGCCAATGAACCCGGGTAGAAAGAAAGCGGTGTGTTTTGTGGATGATAATCCACACGAAATACGACGATTTCGCAAATATCTCAAAGATCATTTTATTATCGGCGCAGGAACATCGATCTCTGAAGCCTTAACCGATCTGGAGAAACAGGGCTGTAATAAGCCCGATCTATTTATTTTAGACCTATATTTCCCAGACGGGCCGCGAAATACCGAGGACGAGATCATGGAATTATGCCGTGCGCGCGAGTCGCTTTTAGATGCAGAATCTGAGTTCATTACATTAATGGCAAAATTAAGGCTATCATCACACGGCGGCTTGAAGCTTGCCAACGATCTTCGTGAACGATGGGGTGCCAGCCCGTTCATTTACTTCACGCGCAAAGGTACCTTGGAGGACTCGATACGCGGCTTGAAGCTCGGCGCATTGAAGGTCCTCAAGAAACCCGATCCGAACAAACGCGAGAAAGAATGTAAAACCGTGCGCAAAGCGTACGATCTGGCGTTCAAGAATAATGCCGGTAAGATCGCGTTCGAGATCGAAGATGCGATCCGGACCTCAAGCTGGTGGTGGAGGAATAAGCAAGTGATCGCCGGTTTTATGCTTGGGGTTGTATCTTCGATAGTGGCAAGTGTACTTTTTAACTTGTTGGGCTGAAATATAGACGGAAGGGTTAATAGATTTTTTAGAAGTTGAATGCTTAATAATGTTCGAGAGTCCGTATAGTTATGTGTTGTGCGTTGGGCGTTGTGTGTTTGACGATAACTTTCGGGCCCTAAGTCCTTGGTCATTTTATGCCAAATCGTCCTAAGTCCTTAACGATTTAATACCGAATCGTCCGAGGTCCGTGATACAATATTGCCATTCGGTCCTAAGTCCTTAGTCATATAGTGCTATCGTCCTAGGTCCTATTCGTTAACCGGACTGCGGTAATGAACTTCGTTCATTACCTCGGCTTTGAAAATGCCCGAAGGGGAT
>CBDVCJ010000366.1:0-3639 GCA_965372445.1 uncultured Thermoplasmata archaeon
CAATATTCTTGGTTTGAAACAACAAAGGAGTTCTCAGAAATTTATGATCCATATAATTATGCTGAGCTAGACACTTCAAGTAGTTATAGAACAGATGGAAAAACCGCTTGGTTTTTAGATTTTAATATTACATTTAATTGGTCATACCCAGATAATTTCTATCATGGGATTCAAGTCCATAGTATTAGTGACAATGGCATACATAACTGGTTGAACTTAACTGATAATATATACCGAGTTGAAAATCACCTAAATTTTACTGGTGATTTGAATATAAGAGGGAATTTTCAAGGACCACTTACAGAGGGTGATTGGGTACGAGGTGGAGAAGAGGTCACATGGGAAGGTTTGAAAGTAGTTTATGACGGTACAAATAATATCTATCCTCCGGATGATTCAGGAGTTTCGGTGACAGTTTGGGATTCTGATTCCGATTTTTGGGGTGAAATCCCAAATCCAGGTGAAAATATATTAATTTCGTCAATTGTAGATAATGAAACAAAACTAAATGAAATATTTATAATTAATATAAGTGGGTTTCCGCCATATTGTGATAATTCAGATGTAAAATTTGAACTTTATATCGATGCAGATAATGTTTCTTTTTCAAACTCGCTTCCAAATGAAGATCAATGGCAGGGTACGCTCACGCCTAATTGCGGGATATCAATATCGGATACCACTACTGAGGTTAATGGATCTTCAATACAATATCGCATATCATTAGATAATGGTACAACATGGAATTATGATTGGGCTGACCTAGATCCTCAAAAAGAATCCTCTGAGAGTATTGACTGTATTATTAAACCCGTTTTAAAAGAAGGCAAAGATAATCTCATTCAATGGCGTGCTAAAGATATAGTAGGAAATGGCTTTAATGAATCTGAAGAATACAGAGTATTAATTGATACTTCAAATGTCATCTTTACTAATGCTATACCTAGTTCTAACGAATGGCAGGATAATTTATCAGTAATATGCAATATTACAGTTGTAGATAATTTAAGTGGAGTAAATGCAAGTTCAATAGAAATTAGAATTTCAACTGGTGGCCCATTTAGTTATGGTTCATGGCAATCTGCAAAACAAATAATCAATGATAATATTGTTCAATGTTCAGTAAATCCAACTTTTTTAGAAGGTGAAAATAACTATATAAAATGGCGTGCAAAAGATGTGGCCGGAAATGGACCATATTTATCTGATGAATACCAAATTAAAATTAAGTTGAACCGCCCACCTGAATCAACATTAATATCACCTAATAATGATATAATAATCAGAGACGCAAAACCCGAATTGGTTTGGAAAGGAATGGATCCGGATGGTGATATGCCCATCCATTATAATGTTTATTTAAGTTTAGATGAAAACGAAATTGTTAATTTAGATGTTTCTGCTCTTTTAAAATCAGATCTTATCGATACTAAATATGAACCTGAGATGGCTCTTGAGGATGGATTAATATATTATTGGACAGTAATTCCAAATGATGGAAAAGATAATGGAATTTGCATTTCTGGAGTATGGCATTTTAAAATTGATACAACTATAGAAATTCCAAAAGTCACATTAATTTCTCCAATTAATAATTCTAATGTTTCTACAAAAACACCTACTTTTTCATGGAATATAAATTATTCAGAAATGGGATCAGTAACTTATACAATATTTATTGACACTTCATCAAATCCTCAAAACTATTCCGAAAATATTGGTTCAACTTCTTACATTCGATCAACACAGTTATTTGAAGGATTGACATATTATTGGACAGTAATACCGATCGCAAATACTGGTGAAGGTAAGATACAAGGGATATGTATATCTGGAGTTTGGAGCTTCACTATCGAGCCAGAATTTGTCCATGTATATGGAGTTAATTTGGAAATTGAAACTATAGAATTTAATGTTAAACCTGGTGAATATATTTTTACTAATATCATTGTCACTAATATTGGTAATTCGAACGATATGTTTAAATTGGAATTGGATGAAAGAGTTATAGATGCAAACATTGCCCTTGAACATTCATCAACTCCAATAAGTCTTGATAGTAATGAGAATATTACATTAAAACTTGAGATTTTAATATCGGATACGGTTAAGGTCCAAGAATATACGATTTCCGTTACTGCAATTTCTAACGGCGCCTTAACAGAAAATAAAGAGGTTTCAATAACTAAATCTATCCAAATTAATGTTATCGAGAAAGATGAAAAAACTGATCAAGACTTTATGAGTTCTGTTGGATGGATATTAATTATACTAATTATAATAGTTATAATTTTAATAGCATTTACCTTTCTTTACAGAAAAAAGAAGGCTACTAAAGTGCCTGTGTTAAAAGCCGAATTGATCCACAAACCAACAGAAATACAAACCTTACCTAGCCTTTCTAAACCACCCATATTAGATACTTCAATAGAACCTAAACCTGAATTACCTACCCCGGTGATGGGAGATCAACCTAAAATAGTAACAGCGAAGACTCCAGTTCCAGAATTAATGCCCAAAATCATTAAACCGCAACTTCAATTACCTCAAGCAACCCTATCAAAAACCCAACAATTGAATCTTTTAAGAGAACGATTGTTGAGAGGCGAAATTTCAGAGGAAACTTATAAAGAATTAAAAAGAGAAATTGAAAGTAATAATGGTGACAATGAAGTAATTGAAGATACGAATGATGAGCCTGAAAATAATGAGCGACTATCTCCATTAAGTATAGAACATAACCTACAAGTGCCTCCGTTACCCAAACAGGTGGTTATGCCGGTCTCTGAACAACCAACAACCATTGAAGAAGAGATGGAAGAATAAATTATTAATAAAAATAGATGAAGAAATCTAATTAAATTTATCACCTTACGTAACTACAGCTAAGAGCGGGATTTATATATAAACAAAAATTTTGAGCATAATGAGAAACAAATATTTTTTACCTCTAATAAAAATGTCATACTTCTTTTCGAAGTGCGACATTAATTATTTCATTCGATATTGAAATTTATTTAGAATTGTTTTAGATATGAATGAGTGCAATTAAGTGCAAAATAACGATATTTTTATGTATATATATATTGATTTACCATTGACAAATGAGGGAAATTGTAAGTGAATAATTTGATAAAAAACAAATCAAATCGGATTGCTAACTAGTCAAAAGATTGTTGCTTAATACGAGAGGGAATTATCATATAATATTGGGGGGGAGACGACAGATAATATTTTATTACATCATATAATTTTTTTAATCTCTTCTGCTTTGATGTCTATTGCATTTAAAATCTTTTTCAATTTTAAATTATTAAAATCATCTTTATTGATTGGATCGGAATAAATCTCAAATAAGGGATTTCTATCTACAGTAATAAAATCATCATCTTTCTTAACAATCCGCCCAAAACCCATTGGTATACTATCATTACAAATCCAATCGCCTATTTTTGCGCTTTCAAAGTTAACATCTTTTAATATTGGTTCTCCACCATCAATTGAAAATGCTATTGTTCGTGCCATAGTAAAGCAAATAATTCTAGGATATATATATTTTATTATAGGTTCTAGTGCATCTCCGTGACTTTTAGGGGAAGAAGTAGAAAATGTCTAACTTCGACATGAAAGAAGACATTT
>CBDVCJ010000367.1:0-3576 GCA_965372445.1 uncultured Thermoplasmata archaeon
AGGGACCTTAGGTGTTGAAGTCCGAAGGACGAAACACCTGCGGTAAAATTCTAAATTATTATTTTTTATTAACCGAATTTTACCTCGGTCTGTGAAAGTTGATGTCGAGAGTTCATTTGGACCTTCAACTTTTGACTTTAGACAATATGACAAACAATTGATTTTATGCTCTCACGACTTACAACTTTCCCAAACTAATGGTAAAATGAGACTTATTCAACCCATGAGCATATTTTACCCGCGACTTTTGACCTTTGGACCTTGGACTCAGGCCACTCGAGCAAGTTTAAACTGGGGCATATGGTATCCTGTCACCATTAACCAATAGATGCACATTCAATATGAAAATTTTCCATTGGGGAACTTCGTATATCCGCCAACCCATTATCGATCATCTAACCAAACAAAGGATAAAATCTTTGGAGTACTTATTGATGTTCAGTGGCTATAAAAAACGTCGTTGTCCATTATCAAGTACGACAAATAATAACTGGAATTGTGACAAACGGTGAAGAACCTTTAAATACACAAGGTCAATAAATATTTAATTACGACATTTGTTGAGATTCTCAGTCCCTGACTTGTTTCCTTTCGAACTCGCCAATGCTATAGAATAACCATTAGTTCAAAAAGTTGATAAGCATCAAATAAATTTTTAAATTTAATTATTAATTGTACTGTTTTTTAGTCATAGTTAAAGATAATATTTTTAACCACTAAATCCAATATATTATCAATGTGAGGGGGAGAAAGTAATTTAGTATCAGACTTTCCACTTTGGTATGTAATATTTCCCTCTAAAATTATTAATAATTGTTTATTAAATATAATTGCAATTATGAAATAATAAAATGTATTAAGAATGTATAGTTTCTTTTTAATAACTTTTTAAACAACTTACAATTCAACATTATATCCAAAAAATATTAATACTTTCTAGATGTTTTCCAATAAAAAAGGGTTCTTTTGATTCGAACTATTATTCCAAAGGCTGTATTTAGGGGGACTAAGTATTAAAAAGTTAAGAGTTATATCAGTCGTATTAAGCATAATAATAATCGGAGAATTATTCCTAAGCGTTTTTGGTGCTGCAACTCCACAAAGTTTTAATGAAGAAAATAATATCTTGAATATTGTAGAAAAATCCATACAGGATAACCTATCCCTACCAAACCCAATACCCATCGTAACCGAGATATGGGTAGATGATGATTATACTCCAGCCTCATGTGGTGGCCATACTTGGGGTGTTGATGCTTTTAATAGAACCCAAGCAGCTATTTATGCGGCAGATGAAAACTTTTCTACGACAATAAATATATTACCAGGCGTTTACTATGAACGTTTAACAATAGATAGACCCGTAAAATTGAAAGGCGAAATTGCAAACGGTCAATTTGCTACAAATATCAATGGTGAAAGTGGCGATAAATGGGCCATAATTTGTGCACCGGCGAACGACATGGGTGCTAATAATCAATTTCCGGACCGTGATTGTTTCCCTGCACAAAGCCTTCAAGCATATTATACTCTTAAAAAATTGGGTTATGATGATGACAATATAATTTTAATGTTATGGCATGACGATGAAATAACAAGTTCTTCATATGATTGCGAACCAAATGATGATAATGATACCCTTGACGAATATATCTCCATATACGACGGTACAAACAATTGGCTATTCGGTCCTGATGGTCAACCGGGTGTTGCTGGTGTCGATGATGATGGGAATGGTACTATTGATGACCCGGCAAGTACTCCTGGGGAATATCCCCTTGAGTTTGGTTGGCCAGGCTCTGATGATCCAATAATTGATGTAGACAATAAAACAGTAACAAAAGTAACACTACAACAGCAAATAACAAACCTATCAACTCAAGTAACTAGGGATGACCATGTTCTGTTTTATTTCACAGGTCATGGTAGAAAAAATGGCACACCCGAGAAATGTCATTTATATTTTGAAGACGATTCTAATGGTGCAGCAGGTCATTACCTAGATGCAGATACCTTGGATTCTTGGTTAGATCAAATCAATTGTAAAAGAATGACTGTTTTACTTGATATATGCCGTGCTCAGGATTTCATAAATTCATCACCAGGCTTGTCCGCAGAACCCAATAGGATCATAATTGGCGCTTCTGGGAATATTACCAATATAGCTCATGCATGGTTCAATGCAAATCCAAGTCATTTTGCTGGATCTTGGTTCGTTCATCCATTTTGGGAAAGAATAGGGGCTTTAGATAGTATAAGACAAGCATATCAATATGCACTAAAAGTTTCAGACCAAATGGCGGAGGGATATCCATATCCTTATCAATATCCTATTTTGATAGATAAAGTAAGAGATGCCAATAAATATTCGCTTACTCCCTATGGTGGGAACGTTGTTAATTTTTTAAATGGTGCCGGTGACAGCTCAGAAATTATGGATTGTAATATAACCGGTGGAGAAAATTGTTCTAGTATTGGTATTAATATGCAAAATCATCAAGTCACACCGAATCAAGCCTTAGCCGATACCAATACAACTTATTTTGATGTTACAGATAATTGTACCGCTGAGGATACTTCATATTTCGAGCTTTTCCCAACAAATCAATCAGAATTATCTGATTCATTTATGATATGTGGAGCCAATATTTTTTCACAAATATATATTAAATTATCTCTGGGGGGAGCAGGGTCGGGTGGTTCATTTGTCATAGAATGCGCAACTGATAGGGATACTTGGAAGGCTGCATCGATACGAGTTGATAATACTTTTGGTCTGACCCGCACAGGTGATATCATATTTAAACCACCGCTTGAATGGGCTTATCAAGCTCATATCCATCCCGTTACTAATGAAAAAAGTGAATATGGTTATTGGGTAAGGTTGAGATTAATAGATAACTATGATATTATTCCTCAAGGAGATTTTATTGATTTATCGTATTATTCTGAAGGCTCACCAAAGGTAATAAATAATAGAATAATTGGAAACGAATATGGAATTTATATGAAAGGTATTAATACACAAATGACCAATCGAAGGCCAATTTCAGGTTGCGAAATAATTAATAATGAAATAGACTCGGAAGATGGGGGCAGCATCTATATTTGTTATTCAAATAATATCACAATAAAAAACAACACTTGTAACTCAAAAAAGAAAAATGGTATTCATTTAGCTAGTTCTATTTCAGCCAAGATCATTAATAATACTTGTAACATGAACAATTGGAGCGGGATACGTTTAACTGAATCTTTTTTTAATTTCAACATTAATAATACCTGTTTGAATAATAACCGCCGAGGTATTTACCTTGTTGATTCTGACTCAAATACCCTAATTAACAACACCTGTAATTTTAATAATTGGTATGGCATAAAACTTTACAAATACAATTTGAATGCTCTTATTAATAATAAATGCTTGAACAATGTTGGTGGAGTCGGACTTAATTTTTCATATAATAATATAACATTCGCATAGCGCAGAAAAAATTGGAGGGAAGCAAGAATGAAGAGGAGTAAGTATGTAACAGTGTACAGTCTTATAGGACTCTATGTCCTCTTGCAAATTGG
>CBDVCJ010000368.1:0-3566 GCA_965372445.1 uncultured Thermoplasmata archaeon
TGTCCACTGGTGATTTATCTGGGTCTTCTGGGAAATCAAGTACTCTGACGTTTAAATATTTGGCATTAGAGTTAAAGTGTAAATTCGAAGGCTTGACTTGTACCTCAGCGGGTATTCCTCTAGCAAACCACGCAGCTACGTTTTCTATGAAATCAGATAATATACCGCTTGGAGTGGTTGTTGACCAATGACGGATGGGATGACGAACTAATACAGTTCGTCCATTATTTTGATTGTAAGACGGACCGTCCCAGACCCAAATATCTCCATATCGAGAATCCGAGGTTGTACTGGCTCTTCCAATTTCTACGCCATTATTTAAAAGACCCGAAGGGTTATACCAAAATATACAGTAATATGAGGTATCTCCAACCCAAGAGCTCGGCAGAATATTGGGTTCATTAAAAAGTTCATGATTAGAGTCTTGCACATACGTTGTCTTGTACGAATTTGACGAACTGCCACTCATACCACCACCCCATTGATTACCACAGTAATGATGAGTCACCCAATTCAAATAGTCTTGTTCATTAGTTCCGGGGTTACCTGGATAATGTGTAGAATCTACCCCTACCCCTGCACTAAATACATTACCACCATTCTTTACATATGTTACCATTTTACCTGCATTGCTATCTGAAGGCATACCACTGGTATACGATAATCCACCAAACCAAAATATTGATGGATAATTATCTGGGTTATCCCAACCAGAAGGTAAATTAGATTCCGACGAAACATATTCGGTTGAATGACCAGCATTATCAAGTATAGTTTTTACACTTTGTATAGTTGTAGAATCTCCAAGATCATTTACTAGGAGAAAATCTGCAACTGGGCTTCTAGTGCTCCTACCACCATCTGAAGCTACGGGTGGTATTAAAATTAGTACGGATGATAATATCATTATTGCTACCAATGCAAATGTTATTATTTGCCTTTTCATTTTATTGCCTCCCTCCTAAGGCTTATTGTTATTTATATCGCGCCACACCTTGGCGCTTTGCGCCATTATCACTTTTGCACTAGCAAAGTGATGAGGTAGGGCTGCGAAGTCAGCCCACACCTTGGCGCGTTTTCGCAAGAAAAACGCCATGCAAGGGCTTTGATAGAAGCCCGCTGCTTGGCGCTTTGTGCCATTATCACTTTTACACTAGCAAAGCGATGAGGTTAGGCCGTGAAATGGCCGTAACCTCGGCGCAATTTGTTAATAACGCAGCGAGCTCGGGCTTGATATGTCGTTCATTGCTCGGTGCGATTCTCCCCTTTCCCCAATTAAAGAATTGTATAGAGTATTAATTTAATAATATAAAAAACTTATGAAATATATTGTCATATTTTCCGAAAGGTTGTTAATTCGGAATTAAATTAACAATAAAATATTTTCGTTAAACCTATTCATTCACTTAAATAAAGTTAGACTGTACCTATCAAAATTAATACGAAATATTTATTCCCTATTGAGCATTAATAGCTAAAATCAATTTTAAAAAACATTTTATATCAATACCTCTATTCCCAATTCTTACTCCATATTACTCAAAATTTATAAAATATACTCTGGGGGTCAGAATTTGGCAAAGGCCAAAAAACCGGAAGAATTCGAGCCGAAGATAGTAGGCTTTCTGTGTAAGTGGTGTGCTTCGACCGCTGCAGATCTTGCAGGCACGACCAGATTGCAATATCCCCCTAATATCCGTACGATCCAGCTGATGTGTTCCGGGTCGGTGGATAATGTGTATGTACTCAAGGCCTTGCTCGAAGGCGCCGACGGGGTGTTGATCGCCGGGTGTCACCCTGGCGATTGCCATTATGTTTCGGGCAATTACAAGGCACGGCGCCGGATCGCGCTTCTTAAAAATATACTAAATACACTTGGCCTAGAGGGCGAACGGGTCAAGCTCGAATGGATCGGTGCTGATGAAGGTCGAAAATATGCACAGACCATCGAAGAGCTGACCGACGAGATCCGAAAGCTAGGGCCCAACCCAATGCAGAAGTTTTGGGCGCTTTAGGGCTTGGTCAATTGGGTGTATCAAGGGGAGGAATCCCCTTTGACCCCTCTTTAATTATCGAATGGTGGGACGCCGAAAGCGTCCCACAAACCGATAAGGAAAGAGAGGGGGTTAAGGGGGAGATTCTTCTCCCCCTGATATTCGCCCCAATTGACCAAGCACATTAAATACGTAGGTGACGGAATGGTCGACGACGAATTAAAAATCCATGAACAGTCATATGCACAAGAAGCCACTAAATTCATCACTTTAGGTATAAAAACGGATCTTACCAGCACTCTTAATGAATTTTTGATCGAGCTATTGAATAAAACCGAGATTGAAGAGATACTGGTGCCACAGGTATTGCCAGGCGGTCAAAATATCGTCCAAACCTTAGTTTCTAGCCCTGCAGGCATCAAGGCCGGTAATATAATTGCGCCTGTAATGCCGGTCAATTCCGCGAAACTAGTGTCGGATATTACGCGACTCACCCCAAGCGCGAAAAAACTTGCGGTTGTGCTCAAACCCTGCGAGCATCGCGCACTGCTCGAGTTGGTGAAGCTCAACCAGGCGTCCTTGGATAACGTGATTGTTATCGGTCTGGAATGTCCCGGCACTTTTGCGGTGGCGGATTATGCTGATATTGCGAAAGGCAAAACCACCCCTACGGAACTAATACTGAGCCAACTTCAAGATAAGGATTATGTTGAAAAAGGTGTATCAACACCCGAGCTTCGTAATGCGTGTCAGGTTTGCGAATATTTCATACCTGAAAATGTTGATATTACGGTCAATATGTTCGGTCTAAACTTGACTAAAACCGCGGTCATTTCAATAAATACGAATATAGCCCAACAGCTAGTTCAAGACGCGGGTTTCAAATTAGATGATAAATACCCAACGCAAAAGGCACATGACGATTATGTTTTAAAATTATTGGAGACAAGATCAATCAAGATTGAAGAGCTGCTTGCTGCAACCCAGGCTGAAGTCCAAGGGTTGGAAAATCTTAGCAATTTCTTCGCAAAATGTATCAACTGTCATAATTGTATGACCGTATGTCCGATATGTTATTGTTTAGAATGTTTCTTCGAATCTTCGACCTTCAATTACGAATCTGATAAATATTTCAAATGGTCGGACCGTAAAGGTACACTTAAAATGCCGATCGATATGCTATTGTTCCATCTGGGGCGGTTCAACCACATGGTGTTATCTTGTGTTGCATGCGGTATGTGTGAGCAGGGCTGCCCGAGTAAAATACCGTTACTCAAGATCTATAAGATCGTTGGGTTGAACGCCCAAAAAATGTACGATTACGTGCCCGGCAGGAATGTTGAAGAGCCGATACCGGTGTTGACGTTTCAGGAAGATGAATTGGAACCGCGTTAAGCTATCATTAATCGGGAGTATCGGGAGCATGATTAATATGATGTCCTTGACGGGAGTATCGGGAGTATCGAAACCGATTGGGACTCTTTACGAAGGACTCAGGACTGTCGTTACTCCCGTTACTCCCGAATTCCCGTTACTCCCGACGTTTAGGATTAAATGGAAACTATCATAGAA
>CBDVCJ010000369.1:0-3516 GCA_965372445.1 uncultured Thermoplasmata archaeon
AATCCTCAATCCTCAATCCTTAATCCTTAATTCAATCCATTGCACACCATTGAAATTCCTATAAGAAAAAAAAAATCACATTTCCGAAATTAATATAAATTCTAATTGCAATACCCATCAAAACGTATAAAGGGGATAATTTCATGGAAAATATACCAGCCTCAGGTGGATTAAAGAAGGTGAAGAGTGGAATATTCGGCTTAGATAAAATGTTAAATGGCGGGTTGATCGAAAACCGACCTTATTTAGTACTTGGTGGACCCGGTGCGGGTAAGAGTATTTTGGGTATGCAATTTTTAATGTACGCTGTTAGTCGTGGTGAAAGCGCGTTATATATAACACTCGAAGAACCTTACGACGAAATTCGTGAGAATATGGTCGCGTTCGGATGGGATACATCTAAGATAAGAATTTTGGACGTCTCTCCCGAGGGTGAAGGTATAGATACAGATGCGTATAACTTGAATCTCATGATGGACGAGCTGAAACGCGAACTCGAAGCACACATACATAAAAGAGTAGTACTGGATTCCACCACCACGATAAGAATGCTCGAAGATAGTAAATTAAAAGGTCGCCGAAGAATTCTATCGGTAATGAAAATATTGACCGAAGCCAAGTGCACTTCGTTATTACTCTGCGAGGAAACTAAAGAGCAGATAACAATGGAGAGTTTTTTAGCGCGGGGTGTAATACATTTACATACCAAGATCACCTCGTCGGGTGAAAAGGTTAGAGCAATAAGCATCGATAAGATGCGCGGCACCTCGTTCGACGAACGACTGCATCCCTATGAGATCACGAACGAAGGTATCCAGGTCGCTTATGAGGAAACACCGATCGAGATTTTTGAATAAACAGCAACGCTTTTATAAGTTGCCGAAACATTTACATTAATGTGAAGCACAATGGTGACACATTCGAAACCAAACCCGATAAAAGGGGATGAAGGTCGGTCTGCGATCATTAAACCACAACGGTTCGGGATTTTGGAGTATGTTATGAAAAATATACTACATTACCGAGCTAGATCTATTTTAGCTGTTTCCGGTGTTGCGATTTGCATTGCATTCTTTATTTTGTTCCTATCACTTGGCCAAGGTATACATGAATTGATCGGGGCCGAGTCTGATTATGTGGATGATGAGAACACCCTAAAAAAATATGAAGAGATGGATTCCGTTATTAATAATTGGTTATACATTCTTATTGTAATAATTTCAATAATAATGATAGTCGCAATCGCAAATACTATGCTTATGTCGACTATGAGCAGACTAAAAGAATTTGGTACTTTGAAAGCGGTCGGGATTAAAAGATCGCAGATCTTGAACATTGTGATACTGGAAGCATTAATGATCTCGGGTTTTGCATTTCTTATCGGCGCGATTACCGGGATCTGGATCGCGATTCTATTTGATTACATGTTCAATAATGTTGCAGGCGCGGGTGTATTCTTTGCACCTACAAGAGTTACTGCTGAGAATATATTCTCTGCGGCCATCTTAGCGATTGGCATTGGTACACTAGCGTCATTATATCCCGGCTTGAAAGCTGCAAATTTAGATCCGGTGCAGGCTTTGAGTTATGAATAGTGCATTTGGAGGATTATTTTGATGAAGGAACCGATCATCAAGATCGATAATGTAAGTAAAATTTATAAATTAGGAAAGGTAAAAGTCGTTGCTTTAAAAGACATTGATCTAGAAATTTATCCGAAAGATTTTATTTCTATTATTGGACCTAGCGGAGCTGGCAAATCAACGTTATTGCATTTGATCAGCGGTCTTGACAAACCTACCGATGGCAAAATAAATATCAATGGCACAGACATTTCGAAGTTAAGTGACGATGGACTGACATTATTCCGAAAAACGCATATTGGTTTCGTATTCCAATTTTTTAATCTTATACCAACCCTCACAGCACTTGAAAATGTGCTCGTTTCAAAAATGTTCGATGACGATTGCTCGGTCGCCAAGGCCGAAGAGGTATTAACAAAAGTGGGCCTGAAGACCAAACTCGCGCACAAACCCAACGAGCTCAGCGGCGGCGAGCAGCAGCGGGTGGCGATCGCACGAGCGTTATATAACGACCCCGAAATTATCTTGGCCGATGAACCTACCGGAAATATAGATACCCAGACCGGCCACCAGTTGTTGAAATTGTTTAGAAAATTGAACAGGTCAGGAACCACTATGGTACTGGTTACCCATGACGCTGAGATCGCAAGAGCTGGAAATAGGGTAATTAGAATGAGAGACGGAATGATCGTTAAAAAATAATATCAAAACTCCAAGTTACAAATTACAAGCTCCAAACAAGTTTCAAAAACCAAACTTTAATATTTGTATTGAAACAAATATTAATTGTAGCAGAACCCTCGCACTTTAGGGCGAGGAGTCTGAATTGAATTTGGTGCATGTCAAAATTCAAAAATCGTCCGATATATTGACAGAGACCTCACCATTTAGGGTGAGGGATCATAAAGTGGAATTGATCATAAAAGCAAGCTATTGAAATTGGAGATTAAAATGCCTGATAATAAAATTAAAAAATCCAAAACCAGAGAGTTCAACGTGTTCGAATATATCTATAGGAATTTTCGCCATCACAAATTACGATACGGGCTAACTATCACTGGTTTGAGCATATGTGTCGCATTTTTCATTATCGTCGCGTCGCTGAGCATGGGGCTGTATGAAAAGATCGAATATAAACCATCAGGCGAAAATACCACCCCCCGAGAAACTGATGAATTAGAAGCTCTTGAACTCGATAACGACCTCAAAACAACGCTGGTGAATTGGCTGTATTCTGTATCGGTAATACTATTTGCGACTGCAGTCGCCGGGGTAAGCAATACAATGGTCATGGCGATGCAGGAACGCCGCCGTGAGATCGGTATTTTAAAAGCCGTTGGTATTACCAAACGCCAGATCATGAAATTATTCTTGATCGAGAGCCTCTGGCTTTCTTGTATCGCGTGGGTTATCGGGTGGGTGATCGGCGCGCATCTTGCAAATAATATCTTTGGCATCCTACACGACCAGGACCCAAATGGTATTTTTTTCGCGCCAATGCTGACAACGCCTGTAATTATTTTTACGGCATTTCTATTAGTGGTTATCGTCGGTGCGCTCTCTGCTGTTTATCCGGCAAAAAAAGCAGCAGAACTAGAACCGATAGTGGCAATGAAAGATTAGGCTCGTCTCCACAAGTCGGGAGCACGGGAGTCGGGAACACGGGAGCATCGAAAGTCATAAGTCCGTAACGATTTAGTGCCATATCGTCCGAAGTCCTGTTCGGGACTACGGTCATGAACTTCGTTCATTACCTCGGCTTTGAAAATGCCCGAAGGGGATTTTCAATGCAAGGTAATTTACATTGTAAATTACCGCCAAAATCATTGTTATGGTTTTCGATTGAAAATTCCTACCGAATTTCCAAAGTTTGGGCTTCGGACGCAGGACTACGGACGCTTGCCCCTACCACCTATTACCTACCACCTACCAC
>CBDVCJ010000370.1:0-3505 GCA_965372445.1 uncultured Thermoplasmata archaeon
TCGTTTCTTTAATTATTATATAAATTATAACAATAAAACTATAAAAATAAAAACAAATAAACTTAAAAAATACTAATAAAAAATATAAAAATTAAGATCTAAGGATTTATTCAGGTTTGATCACGTTAATATTCATTATGTTATTAGAACTTAAAGGGATATTCTCGCCACAACAAGAGCACTTATCACTTGGCAGAATGCAGTCAGACTCACGAGCTATCTTTCCATACCGATCCTTTATAAATTTCTTAATATCTTCATCTTTAGTTTGCTTGGGGATAGTACTTTACACCTAATTCTACATTGCCGGTATAACAGATTTTACTTCAGGTACTGCATCCTTCAGAGTTTTTTCGACAAAACCGACAAGAGTCATAGTTGACATTGGACACCCGCCGCATGCACCTTTAAGTTTGACTGTCACGCTGCCATCACTCTCATTTACGTCTACAAGCTCGATATCGCCGCCGTCCATCTGTAGAGCGGGTCTGATCTTTTCCGCTAAGACTTTTTCGACTTCTTCTCGCATATTTTTCACCTTGATCTATTCTTCTATAACTTCCACACTGATGAGTGGGGATGTTAGCTTTTCATTGAAAAAGATTGAATTCTGACCGTATATACATTTGTCTTCAATTCCCAGTCGCGAACAACAGGGATTCTTTTTCAGTTCATATGTCATAATATTTATATGGTATATAATTATTATCATACACTAGCGGTTACAACTAGGTATTTTCCACACTTTTGGGAGGCCGGAGAGTATATGCGACGAATATATATGGACCATGCATCGACAACCCCAGTAGATCCAGAAGTATTAGCAGCAATGCAGCCCTATTTTACCGAATATTTCGGTAACGCCTCGAGTTTCCATTCTTTTGGGCGTGAGGTCTATAAAGCCATGGAAAATGCTCGTGCTCAGATCTCAAACCTTATCGGTGCGCAGGCTAATGAAATAATTTTCACGGCCGGAGGTACAGAAAGCGATAATATTGCAATAAAAGGCACTGTTTATAACCAACTCAAACGGCGTAAACTTCAATCTTGTAATATAATCACAAGTTCGATCGAACATCCTGCAGTAACAAAAACCTGTAAATTTTTTGAAGATCAAGGTTTTTCGGTTACATATTTGCCTGTGGATAAATTTGGGTTGGTAAAGCCCGAGGAGGTTGCAGAAAGTATCCAAAAAGATACTGTACTTATAACGATCATGCATGCCAATAATGAGATCGGCACAATAGAACCGATCGAAGAGCTCGGTAAGATCGCGCATGAGAACGAAATAATATTTCATACCGATGCGGTCCAAACCTTTGGCAAGGTACCGATCGACGTGGAGAAAATGAATATTGATCTATTATCAGTATCCTCGCACAAGATCTATGGGCCGAAGGGTATAGGTGCATTATATGTAAGGAAGGGAGTTGCATTAGATACCTTTGTACATGGCGGTGGTCAAGAGAAAGGATTAAGATCCAGTACCGAGAACATTCCGGGGATCGTTGGTTTAGGAAAAGCCTCAGAGCTCGGTCAACAGAGAATGGAAAATGATATCGAATCCCTTACGAACTTACGAGATAAGATCATTAAAAATGTCCAAGCCAATATTGAAGAAGCGTATCTCAATGGACATCCGACAAAAAGACTGCCTCATAACGCCCATTTCTGGTTCAAAGCCATTGAAGGCGAGAGTATAATTCTCAGTTTGGACGAAGTTGGCATAGCCGCCTCGACAGGCTCGGCATGCTCGACAGCGAAGCTTGAGCCCTCGTATGTACTTCTAGCAATCGGGTTGAAGGTCTATGAAGCGCACGGCAGCCTCAGATTGTCACTGGGGCGCGCCAACACCGACGAAGATGTAAATTATCTGTTGGAAGTGCTGCCCGGGATCATTGAAAGGCTGAGGTCTTTATCACCGCTATGGAAATGATTTTTTTTGGTATATTTCGGGAGTAACGGGAGCCTGTGAATAGTTACTTCAGACGGGAGTTCGGGAGCCCGAACCTGTGTTTAATTTTAAATTGCAAATTGTAGATTGGAAATTTGAAATTTACAATTTTTATTTTGCAATTTGAATTCCAGTTCGTGTTCCCGTGTTCCCGATCTTTGATAAACAATATAACAGGTTGCCTATCCAATTTAGAGTTTGGCGCTAGGGTGAATAAATTCAATCTTAATTGTGCCTTTTTTACAACTTTCTGAATATGCAGTGATCTTAGGTGTGATCGTTTCATGGACGGATTGGAGGGTGGTTTTGGCCACACCATTTTTACATTTTACAAGTCTTTTTAAAATAACACCACCTGTAGTCTCGAAATGGACATCGTTATTTGCGTTAGTTATCAATTTACCTGTACTGTCACGAATACTTGCGGTAATCGTCGCCTTGCTTTTACCGTCGGCTTTCAGCTCGGGGATACCGTTCCTATCCCTGTCCGGAATATCAGTTGAAAGTTCCAGGTGCGGTTGTGGCTGTTTTGGGCTAATTTCTATTGGCTCGCCAGAGGCATTAAATTTCAATTCGTATCGGTAGAGCTCGTTGGCGATCCTCTCATCATTTGGAACTGTAAAACCGCCAATATTTGGTATGATCTTCTGGCCTGGAAAGCTACCTTTTAAGGTCGGCTCAATTAATTCGCCTGAGGTATCGCTAAATATCCCAGCTACGCCAATGATATCTCGATTAGACAGATTGTACAATATCAACATCCTTAATCCTCCAAATATTTATTTTGCACCTACTGCAATCCAATTGACGATCCCATCTGTCCTTCCGTCTTCGGATCGTGCAAAGATCTTAAACCCTAAATTTGAAGTTTCATAAGGAAAGCACCTAAAATTATTGCTTTCATCATCTTCCAGTCCATTTACAGGCCCGCTATAAGCTACAATAACAATAGGTTTAGTGCTCCACTTCAATTCGATATATACCCCATGTGACGCCACACCAGATGCCATAAGAATCGATGAATGGCTAGCAATAAAATTCAAGCTCGCACTCAGCCTCTCAACATCATCTTTGAGCTCTACCTGGATATCGTTCCAGTCATTCGCTAATATAAGTTCACCAGTTTTTCTTAGGCGCGGCTCAAATTTGGATTCTACCTTTTCAAATTGCTCAGGCTTAGATCGGGGTGGCTGGTCGTCCCAATCTATATCCTCATGTGCATTTACTTCGGTTTTATTTCCTTTAACAATCTGGGGCTTATTACGGCTGGACATAATATCACCTTGAAAATTTACTTTAATGGCACTTCTCCCGATTTTGGGGAAATAGAATTTTATTACGAATGTCTTAATGGCAATTTTTAGTGGTAAGATGGGGCTGTGGTGTGTGGTATGAGGTATGCGAGCAATGCAAAACTCCAAGAAGCAAACCTCCAAGATCCAAACAAGCTCCAAGTACCAATTCCAAAATTCCAAACCGTATTTGGATTTTGGGTTTTGGTATTTGTTTGGAATTTGTCTCTTGGTTCTTGGAATTTAATAAGCCACATCC
>CBDVCJ010000371.1:0-3467 GCA_965372445.1 uncultured Thermoplasmata archaeon
TCCTCTGCGGTTTATCATTTGACATTAATTAGGGGTGGGGGGCAACCGACTCCCGGTTCCCGTGCCCCCGATGCTCCCGATATTGATCGCCAAAAAATCATTCTTCTGATTCTTCGTCACTTACAGGTTCTTCGGCAACTGGCGGTGTTTTTATTGTAGGTACAATTCGCGGTGTAACAGGCGGCGAGGTAATTGTTGGGGTTACAACCGGTTGTGGCGGCGGTAAAAATTGGGGTTGTGGCTGGGGTGCACTAAATTGCTGCGGGGGTTGTCCCTGCCCGAACTGCGGCTCTTGACCATAACCCTGCGGCTGTGGATAAATTGGAGGGGGTGATACCTCAGGGGTTAAGGCCGGTGACTGTTGAGGTGTCGGTGCTATTGCCGGCTCTTCTTTCTGCTGCATTTTCGGACGCAGCACGAATAAAAATATCAAAATTATTACGATTATTATCACAATTATGATACCGATCATCAATCCCAGCTCGTCGCTATCATCATCTTTATCAGACCCACCACTTTCTTGCCACCGTGCCGAATCCAGAGGAAACGCATCTTCGGAATCCGAGTAACCGTCTCCATCGGTATCAAATTCGGTCGGGTTGGTTAAATTAACATAGACCTCATCATAATCCGATAACCCGTCGTTATCAGTATCACTTTTTGTTGGGTCTGTACCCAACTCGAATTCGTCTGAATTGGATATCGCGTCGTGGTCATTATCCTCGTCCGCATCGGTCGGATCGAACGGGTCTAATCCGTATTTGCGCTCCCAATAGTTGGGTATGCCGTCAAGATCGCTATCGGTGTCTAGAGTTTCGATAACTGTCACATTTACATAAGCCAGACCTTCGGCATTTTCCGAATCTGTAACTTTAAAAGTGATCATGTGTGTGCCAATTGGCAGGATAATATCGTTCAACACCTTTTCATTCCCGAAGTTTCCAGATACATTCGAGCTCCATTCAAATACAAGCTCGTCACCGTAGGGAAGGTCAGGGTCTTCACACTCGGCAAAAAAATCTAACTTATCGCCTACCTCAATATCGATACCGTCGATGGGTTTTGTTATCTTCACATCGAATGGCGGATCGTTGACCGGAGTTACGGTGATCGTAACCTCGTCCCATACATTACCTGTATCATCTTCAGCATAGAACTTCAGAGTTTCATCGCCGTTCCAATTTTTTTCCGGTTTCAACGTAACGGTACCGTTTTCCTGAAAGATAGTGACTTCAATATGGACATCCCCTTCGCACTTGAAAGTTAATTCATCGCCATTGATATCTTTGAACCAGTAATATAGATCGATGGAATCGTCGTAAGTGTCCTCGACAATATCAAAGTCTTTAACAGAATTATTTAGCTCGGGCCCGTGCGGACCCATCAATGTCGTACCGGTTGCTATATTCGAGATCCAGGATTCGTTCGGCACTTCATCTAAAGAAGTTACAATATAAGAATAGGTCGTGGTTTCTTCCAGCCCGGTATCCAGATAGGTTTCCTCAACAACCAACCCCAAAGTGTTGATCGGGTCGCCCCAGTCAATTACGCCGGAAGTATCGGTACTTCTATAGATATTGTACCCATCCAGATCGGTTTCGTTATTAGGTTCCCAGGTTAATAGTAGTGAATCATGCGATTGCGGGGTAACTACCAACCCAATGGGCGGCTCAGGCCACACCGAATCTGCAGGCACGGCATTAACGGGCAATGTGTACCCAGACAATTGGTCCCTGAAATCCACCGCCTGGATACGATAAATATATTGGGTGCCATCCTCCAGACCCGAGTGATTAAAGGTACAGGCCGGGTGCGTAACGGTGGCGACGTTAATCCATGACCCGGTTGTTTGGTAATAGACCTGATATTCTTTCGTATCGTTCTCGTTCGGGGTCCAGCTCAGGTTAAGTGCGTTGCCTATCGGGTATACAACAACCGTCAAATTCCGTGGTATTGCCGGCGGCCAGTCAACAGTAATATCCACACTATTCGACCACGCGCTCTGAAATCTGTTATTATAAGCTCTGGCACGATAGTGGTACGTGCCGTTAGGTTTTGCAATAATATTACAAAATGTATTTGTGCTGTTATAGATAACAACCGGCGAGTCAAAGGTATTTGTAAGATCTTCTTCCAGGGTATAGCCCATAGTGTTATTACATTGGGTCCAGGAGATCGAATAAGTCCCATCTGAATTATAAGTGCCAGGGTCGGTAAGAACCGGTACCTCAGGTATTTTCCAAGCCCATGGAGTCATGTACGGGTAATTATCCACCCCTAAGTGGGGAAGGTTAGTGTCGCCAAAACCGTCCCCTGCAACGCGACCACCTGACCCGTCATCAAGACCGGTATAATCCGACCAGTAATTACCTTGCCCAAACCCATCCCAAATATCCCAATTGTTACCACCGAGATCCGTTATTTGGTTTGCGTTGTCAATTATTGAATTATGATAGAGATAATTATTATTTGAAGCTGAATCTAAATTGAACCCATCGATCAAGCTATTTGAAACAAGATTGTCAATAAATAAATTATCAGCAGAGCTCCAGAACCGGGTTCCATTTTTGTTTTTATAACAATCATTATTATCTACAGTACTGAATTTTGCAGAGCTCAGATAAATTCCGTGCCTTCCATTGTATGAGAAGTTATTATATCTAGCAGTATTGTTAAAACCTACTCCAAGTTGAATTCCATATGATTCTTTATAGCTGCAGGTGTTATTTTCAATTCTATTATGCCAAGCTTGAACGTAAATTCCAATACCAAACCAGTTTTTAGTTCCACCGTACCAACAGGTGTTATTTTCTATCTGGTTATAGTTAGAAGCGTCCCTAAGTGCAATACCGTAAGAATCATGGTTGCATGTGTTATTTTTGATCAAATTGTTTTGTGAATAGCGTAGAAGTATACCGTAACTTTTTTGATTCCAGTTACAAGTGTTATTGTACAATATATTATTAATTGAATATCCAAGTAAAATCCCTACACTTGAGTTAGATAGGGTCTGGTTTTGAACTATAATGTTATTACAATTTGCTAAGATGATCTGGCCAGCCCCATTAGGTACAGTCCCGCCATTGATATCTTTCCAGTAAGTGAGTGGTTTATTATTTACCGTGTTCGTAGTATCAATAACATGCGTGTTCCAATAATAGACCCCGGAGCCAACCATACCCAACCCGCATTTGTAGAACGTATTATTGGTTACATTTATATTGGACGCAAAATTGATATAAATACCATATTCGTCTGCGTCAACGTAGCAGTTACGAACAGTAAAATATTTTGTCGTATCAGTGATATAAATACCATAGTCAGTCCATGTTGAAATCTTATATCCTTCAATAACGTAAGGATCTTCAGCTGTTCCTGATCCTGGAAAAACTTCAAAATCGCTATCACTTGTTATTGATATTGGATCATGAGGAGTCAACTCTAATGAAGTAGGTCTATAATTGTTT
>CBDVCJ010000372.1:0-3457 GCA_965372445.1 uncultured Thermoplasmata archaeon
TAAGCGGTATTAGTAGTAGATTGTTGTTTAACTTAAAAAAAAGAGAGAGAGATTCCTAATTGCAATGGGAGAATCGTGCCCAACTCATGCAAATTTAGCTAAGTTAATTTGAGATAAAATTCTAAACCCGAAATACTAAACAAATTCTAAAATCGAAATCCGAAATAATGACGAGTTTGGAAAAATGGGATTTATAATTTGGGATTTAGGAATTTGGATTTCACTCTTGGGGATCTTTGATCTTCGGCACCGGCGCTTGTCCCTGTGGCTCCTGCACCTCAACTTGGGATTGAGCTTCTACCTGAGGTGTCGGCTGAGGTTGCTCTTCCACCTGCGGTATCGGTGCCGGTTCAGGCGCGGGCTCAACCTGTGGTACTTGAGGTGTAACCTCGGGAGGTGGTGGGGTTTCTGGAATTGGCACTTGTTGTGGTGGAGCTTCTGGAGTCGGTGGCTGTTCTGGTACTGATATGGGCTCTTGTTGTACCACAGGTTGCGGTGGTTGTTCTAGTATTGGCGCTTCAGGAGGCATTTCATCTGGAGTCGGAGGCGGTGCTTCTACGGCTGGCGCTTCTTCTTCCTCTCCTTTCTTCTTGAGGAATATGAAGAGCAGGATCAACACTACGATTATGATTATCACAACGATACCAATCCCCGCATAAAGCATTGTGTTGTCTTCGTCACCGTCTCCATCATCCGGTTCAACATCTGTTGATTTGTCAATATATCCAGTTTGATATTCATCGGTATTTACTACAAAATTACCCAGTGTAGTTGTGAAATAATAGGTATGGTTACCTTCGGATAATTTTGTGTGGCATTCATAATGGCCATTTGTGGATTCCATATTATTGGCATTACCGTCAATTACCACTTGAATAGAGTCAGGCAGATCTCCCTTTGGATGGCTATAATCTACTGAAAAAGTAAATAGGGTTTCAGTGTCGCCACTTATGGGTGTCATTGAGGGGTTGCTTAATTCAGGCTTGAACGAAGTTATCGGTTCTGTTGTTACCCAAAGTGTAAAATTCGTAAAGTCCCATCCATCTTCGCCATCATAAACGGATACTTTGACCCAATAAGAACCCACATCTTTTAATTCAGGTGTACCACTTAATACTCCGGTTACTGGATTGATACCCAACCAATCACTTGCATTGGTTTCCAACGACCATTGTAACTTATCGAGTGGTGTACGGTCATCATCAGCCTCATAATCGACCGAATATAGCTCACCGACAACTGCATTGATATCATCTTCGGTAAGAATATCAGGTGGTTGGTTAGCTGATGCCCAAACGGTCAATGTAAAGTTATGTGAATCGAATCCGCCTTCGTCATCGTTCACAGTAATATTCACCCAATACCAGCCGACATGACTTAAGGTCGGGTTTCCGCTGAGAGTTCTGGTGATCTTATTAAAGCTTAACCAGCTCGCATTGGAATTGTATGACCAAATTAAAGAGCTAAGAGGTGTGCGGTCATCGGTTGCTTCGTATATCACATTGTATGAAGCGCCTGCGGTTATGCTGACTTTATCGATTGTAGTAATTTCTGGTGGTTCGTTTCCTTTTTCAACAGTTAAAATGAACTCGTGCCAATCACTCCCACCATCACCATCATCTACGGTTATATTGACATTGAACCAGCCTAAATCGTTGAACATAGGTGTGCCGCTGAGTACTCCAGTAGTCGAATCTATATTAAGCCAGCTGGCATTTGTTTCTAAAAACCATGTTTGTTTTGATAAAAGACTATCAATATCAATTGCGTTATAATCTACTTCATATAATTCACTCAAATTAGCTATTGATCTATCTGGTGTAATTATTTCAGGTCGATCATTTATATTAATGACAGTTAAGTTAAAATGATGCTCATCGTAGCCACCATTACCGTCGGACACATTAATTCTAACCCAATATGAACCAACATTATCATTCAAAGGAGTACCAAAAAGGGTATGATTAAAAATACCCCAATGTAGCCAAGCAGCATTGGATTCGTAAGACCATATTAATATATCGCCAATATCAATCTCTGTGGCTGTATAAACAACTTCATAATATTCGTCTTCATTGGTAGCTACAATATCGGTAGTATTTATTGTCGGTGCATCATTAACATTCAATACAGTAACTCTTATAACATCATACGGATCTTGTTTATTGTGATTATAACTATCATTTGCTGAAAACATGATATCCTCGTAACCTGTCCAATTCGGAAGAGGTTTAAATTCTACAATACCATTTGTATAAATTTTAATAGAAATATTCTCGTTACCTGAATAATTAAAGAAAAGTTCATCACTATTTGGGTCCTCGAAAATAAAGTTTAAATTCACAGTTGTGTTATCAATGGTATCTTCAAACATTGAAAAATCTTCAAATTTATTTTTCAATATGGGTGGAAAATTGTTTATTTTAAAATTCCAAACTTCTGACCAACCTGCATTATTAACATTATAATTTGCCTTAACACGCCAATAATATAATATTTTCGCAGATAATAATGGTGTAGGATAACTCGTTACTGAGCCAACATCAATATCTATAATGTTAGAGTCTACCCAGTTATTGTCATCATCTAATTGTAATAAATATGATGTTGCCGGGCCATTAGTAGTTGAATTATAAACGGCAAACCATTCCAATGTCGGTGAGAAACTTACATTTTTTGAATTATTTATTGGAAATTTAAGAAGAGGTCTACTCATAGGTATAAATGCTGAACTTGTTCCCTGAACCACACCTCCAGTCCCGCCACCATAACCTCCATAAACACCACTTCCTCCAGGATGGTTCAAACTACCACCAAAACCACTGTTTGATGTAATGTTATTAGCTATGGTAATAGAAGGTTTAAGAGCATTAATTAATAAGCTAGTATCACCTGCCTTACCAACCGTCGGGTCAACAATTCCTATTCCTCCCAGGTCATCACATCCTCCACCTCCACCACCATACCCACCTCCACCTCCGCCATGGGTTCCAGAGCCAGTACCTCCTAGGCTACCTGAGCCTCCATCACCTGCTGATGAATTAATAATACAATTATGTATTATTAATAGAAATGTAGAAATATTAATTTTTGCGGTGCCACCTGAACCTACATAACCATAAATAGACGCATTGCCACCAAATTGGCCGCCAGCTCCCGGGTATGGCGCACCACCTCCCCCGCCATAACCGCCTCCGCCGCCGGCGGATGCCGCAGCATTTCCTCCATTACCAGTGTTTCCACCATTTCCTGCAAACCCATATATTTGTGTATCATTCATTCTTAGAGAGTAAACAGAATAAATTTTTATCGAAGAATTTCCACCAAAACCAACATATTCCATAATTGTACATGAGCCACCATTACCACCATCATTATAACCATAACCACCACTCCCACCACCTCCACCATATCCACCTCCACCAGGGCCACCAGCTGCATTACCTATTGAGCCGGT
>CBDVCJ010000373.1:0-3453 GCA_965372445.1 uncultured Thermoplasmata archaeon
ATTAATGTATATTTAATGATTTCTAATATTTTTTTTTAAATTTCGTCGGTTTTAATCAGGTTGAACCATGACAAAATAGTAATAAGGTTTTTACGTTTCATTATATTGTCCACTAAATACCAAAGTTCCATCACAATGTAACAACTTTAGCTCAAATGGAGGTACTTTAATAAGCATTAATGTACTATTAGTTTCAAATAAAACCAAGCATAATACATTTAAAGTTCGGATTGATAAATATTGAAATATTTAAGTTCCAAAAAATTAATAATACATAAATTCTATCCCCGCCTCGAAAGTCCAGAAATTGTGATTAAAAATAGTCTATCTGGACTATAAAAACTTCATAAGGCAACAACTATGAAATTCTGGCGCAAACCACTAGATGCAGACAAATTCTTTCGTCCCAAAGGTGAGATTTTCATAATCGAAGATAGGTGTAAAGGCTGTGGGTTCTGTATTGAGTTCTGTCCCAACGAAGTTCTTGAAGAATCTGAAAAATTCAACCCCAAAGGCTATCATCCTCCAAATATAAAAGATCCCGATGCATGTATCGCATGTAGACTGTGTGAATTCATCTGTCCGGAATTTGCGATCTTTATCAAGAAACTCGAGGAAGAAGATCACTCTAAACCTAACCAGAAATCCAAGCTGAAAGGGGGTGAATGCACTGCTGAATAAGAAGATCACCAAAGGTCAAAAAAATCGTGAAATGCTTACTGGAGAGCATTTCATGAATGGGGATGAAGCCTGTGCAGAAGGCGGTATCGCTGCAGGGTGTAAATTCTTTGCGGGTTATCCCATTACACCGGCAACAGAAATCGCAGAACGAATGGCGCGGCGTCTGCCCAAAGTGGGTGGAATTTATATTCAAATGGAAGATGAAATTGCATCTATTGTGGCGATTCTCGGCGCATCGGCAGGAGGTATGAAAGCAATGAGTGCAACCTCAGGGCCGGGATTCAGTTTAATGATGGAGAATTTCGGGCTGGGAATAGTGCTTGAGATACCATGCGTACTGATTAATGTTCAGCGTGGCGGTCCTTCGACCGGTTTACCAACACTCGTAGGTCAGGCAGATATGATGCAGGCACGCTGGGGCTCACATGGCGATTATGAAGTTATTGCCTTATCACCTTCATCACCTCAAGAGTGTTTTGATTTTGTTATCAAGGCGTTTAACTTATCTGAACAATATAGGATGCCTGTTTTGGTTATGGCAGACGAAGTTGTTGGACATATGACCGAAAAAGTTGTCATTCCATTTCGTGAAGAGATCAAACTATATCCACGCCGCAAACCCCGTTGTTCTCCACAGAACTATTTACCGTTCAAGCCAGATAAAGATCTCGTACCGCCAATGGCCAATGCTGGTGAAGGGTATCGAGTACATTTTACAGGTTTAACCCACGATGAGCGAGGCTATCCTATTATTAATGCAGAGGTCCAAGAGCAAATGGTGAAGCGTTTAATCGATAAGGTCAGGTTGAACGCTGATAAGATCATTGATATCCAGGAGTTCAATACCCGCAATGCCGATGTGATTCTGGTGGCTTTTGGCATTTCAGTACGAGCAGCAATGCGTGCAATGATTAACGCCCGTAAGCGCCATAAAATGAAGGTCGGTCTGATAAAACTGAACACGGTTTGGCCGTTCCCAGAGCGCCGTATTAAAGCGCTTGCAGCTAAAGTTAAGGGGTTTGTTGTGCCGGAAATTAATTACGGCCAGATAGTTTTGGAAGTTGAAAGGTCTGCATGCGGACAGGCCGAGGTCAAACTCTTACCTCATGGGGGAGGTGGAATACATACACCCGAACAAATTCTAAATGCCGTTAAGGAGGTTGATAAATGAGGAATAAAAAATTGAAACATCCAATGGATAAACACCTTCGCCCTGGAAGAATCCCCCATATTTGGTGCCCCGGTTGTGGACTTGGAACGGTTCTTGCTTGTTATATCACTGCTCTTGAAAATGCAGGCGTTGATTTTGATAGAACTGCAATAGTATCGGGAATTGGATGTACTGGCAGAGCCGCTGGATATCTATATGTTGATTCATATCACACAACTCATGGCAGGCCAATACCTTTTGCGACAGGTCTGAAACTCGCCAACCCGGAACTCATAATTACCGTTTTTAGTGGCGACGGGGATTTGTTCGCGATTGGCGGTAATCATTTTATTCACGCCGCACGGCGAAATGAGGATATGAATATAATCTGTGTAAACAATTTCAATTATGGGATGACTGGCGGGCAGGGCGGGCCAACGACCCCGATCGAAGCGTATACAACCACCACACCCTATGGCAATTTCGAGCACCCGTTCAATTTACCTTATGTTGCGGCTGCAAGCGGTGCCGTATATGTTGCGAGATGGACGGTTTTGCACGTACGAAGATTGATTGCATCTATGGAGGAGGCATTAGCAAAAAAGGGATTCTGTTTCATTGAAGTGATCTCACCCTGCCCCACGGTTTATGGCAGGCGAAATAAATTAGGCGATGGATTAAATGAATTGAAATATTATCGTGATAATTCGATCATCCATCATGGTATAGATCCAAAAGAAGCCGATATTGGTTTGGGGACGAAAATAATAGTCGGGAAATTTTTAGATATCGAGAGACCCACCTTTTTAGAATACTATGAAGAAGGATTAAAAAAAGGCTTGAAAAATAAAAGGTGATGATATGATCATATATCCCAAACTAGGTTTAGAAAAGGAGTGATTGATAAATGGTAAAATCCACACAAAATACGAATCATGATTCAACCCTCAATTCAAACCGCACCGAGATCAAACTTGGAGGGTTTGGTGGGCAAGGCATAATCTTAGCGGGCTATATTCTCGGCAAAGCCGCATCGATCTACGATAAGAAACACGCGGTCTTAACCCAATCATATGGTCCTGAAGCGCGGGGAGGCGCTTGCAGCGCGGATGTTATTGTTGCAGAAACTGAGATCGATTATCCAAATGTGATAATACCGAAAATCGTCGTCATCATGTCTCAAGAGGCATATCATACCTATGGTAAGAATATAGGGCAAAATGGCATTATGCTCATAGATGAAGATCTAGTCGAATTAAAAAAGAAATCTGAGAACGACATCAGGATATTCGCGATACCTTCGACTCGTTTCGCAGAGGAATTGGGTAGAAAGATCATTGCTAATATTGTAATGTTAGGGTTTTTAACGGCAGTAACTGAAATTATTACGTATAAGGCAATGAAAAATGCGATACTTTCATCAGTTCCGAAGGGTACCGAAGATTTGAATAAAAATGCCTTTCAAATGGGCTATGATTATGGGATCGAACAACTTAATAAATAATTGTTTTTTATACGATCTGAGATTACTTTGGAAAGCCAAAAGGCGATAGCGAAATGAGTCTTTGGAGTCTAGGGAGCCCATATAGTTGTGAGTTTGTGGTAACATTGTCATTATGTGG
>CBDVCJ010000374.1:0-3449 GCA_965372445.1 uncultured Thermoplasmata archaeon
ATTTGGCCGATGCCTTTGCGTATCATGATGTCACCGATAAGACAATTTGGGCGGAAAATGACTATATTCCAGAATATGATAAAATTCAAACCTATCATGATCCTATAAAATATTTTAATAAGACCGCTTCAGAGACGACTGATAATTGTACTATTGTATTTAAGCTCAGTCGTGATAAATACAATGAAAAATACGATTTTAAAGAATTAGTGCAGTTTTCTGGAGGAGTTAGCTATATAACAGTATTAGGGTTAATTTATGTTATTCCAGGTAAGTATAATGACCCATGGGATCTTACTTATGAAGAAAACTTTGATATGTATGGTAGAATGAACATTTCTACGAAATTAACATATATTCACTCATACGCCCGGACCTTTCAAGTATCAAATATCATTAAGAAAAATATTTATCTTTCCCCTGAATATGAGAGCCCTCAATCTTTAATAACACCTTGGATTAATTTATCCGGATTAAGTTATGTACAAGATATCGCAACTGTCGAGAACGTGTTTGGGATAACTGAAAATCCTAAGATGGTATCGGTTCTGGTAGATCCCACCCCTGAGACTCCTATTGGTACCGATTTCTGGAGATTTAACCGCACTGAAGAGCGGCTTTACTTACCAAATTGGGCCATTTTAAGATATGATAAGTTTAACTTTACCTCTCAAGTATGGTCTGATATGGTGCAAAATCAAACATATTCTAATAGGTACCACCCTGATTCCAGTTGGCAAAATGTGACCATGATTGAAAATGTAATAGGGGTGAGAGCTGACAGTTCAATAGAGTACTTCACTAAAAACTTTGAATTAGATTATTCCTTTATGACAAAAGAACCTTACTTTATAACCTTAAATGAAGATGATTCTATAAATTACATTGAATTCGGTTCTGGATTTAATCCAAATGATTATACAAGCATTCGTGCGGTGGTGCATTATACTAATAACTCTGATAATGAAGGATATCAAGAGAGAACACAGCTTAAACTGCATAATACCCTTAAATTTCCATTTGCAATAGCAAATCCCGATGAGGAACGATTCTTAGATGTATTATTACTTATTTCATTTAAGACAGGATTTCGAAATTGTCATGAAGCGATCACTAATATTCGCCGTTTTGAGAGTGATTATACAATAAAATTGGACTTTTTCAAGCGAGATGGCGGAGAAGACACGAAATTAGGTACACTTACCCTAGGGGATTTAGGAGTTGAGGTCTTCTCTCGATATGATACGTACGACTTAGTGATAGATTTAAAACAATCAGGTATGCATCTTTATGAGCTCTTTAGCTGCTTTACTGCAGGAATAGAACTTGTTATAAATATTACTTCAGAGTTTTCTGGAACTCATAAAGGAAGGTGGTTATCTGGTCGATTTGGTCTTGAAATCTTAAATGCTGAGATTGATTGTGATTTAGTTACTGAAAAACCGAATTTAGGGTTAATAGAGTTAACTCCAGATAGTAAAGGCATTTATAATAAAGGAGTTCAATATGTAGACATGGATAAGAATTTCCCATTTAGCCCTTCTTTTACCCATATTAAAGAGTTATATGGGTATAATATTGACTCAGAACTACTTGATTTAATTAATCCCAATGATTATATACGTGGTAATTTAGAAGATATCACAGCGCTTAATAGGACGGAAGGAGAGCACTCAGGCTCATTATTCGACACAATAGAAAAAGATGATTCATATCTCAACCTCACTACCGAGGAGATCTCTGGGGCAGATTACCTAGATTACGAACTTCACGTGCGTGGCTCTTATTTCCCAAATCAACCGGATGATATTACAGTCACTAATGGCACAACCACTTCGTTTGGGGAGTTAGATCAGCTTGGCGGTAAGACCACCGACATTGATAGTTCTGGAATGCATTCTATTGGTATCATTCGCCCAGTGGGGGATATCTCAACTCAATGGAATGAGGGAGCAAGCATACCACATTGGGAGAAATTAAATGAGATTGGAACAGCAATAGCTGAAACAGGGACTTATATTTATCCCGGTATTATTGATAAACAATATTACGAATATATAGATATACAAAATGATAGAGTTACACAACTCGAAGTGTATGTATACGGAAAGAAAGATTCTGGAGCCACTGCCAGTTGTTCTATAAGAATATGGGTTGACGGTTCTTCTTCGCCTTCTTTATCGCCTTCTTTTGATTCGACTTATGGTTGGAAAACCGTTACATGGTCAGGTTTAGAGTTAACTCAATCGCAGTTAAATTCTTTGACCATCGAGCTACGAGCAAGAAATGTTCGTCCTGGTTTCTTCGAAGATGGAAAAGTATATGTAGATATGGTATATGTAAAAGTTTATCATAATGATCCATTTTTAGTCAACACCTCAATTACCATTCATTATGATCCATATGAAGGATATGATAACTTAAAGCTAAATTATGCCTATAAAACAAGTATAACTCAATGTGTTACATTAAAAGTATGGAATAACGATCTAGACGATTGGGATGTAATAGATACTTCTAACTATGATTCTTTTTCTGAGCAGACATCTATCCTATCTAAGGATCACTTAAATGAAAATAACGATTTTGTGTTTAATCTTTTTGCCAGAAATGATGACTATGAATATCAGTTAAGTATAGATATGTTTAAAATTGACACCCGCCCGGATATCATATTTTGCGGTAATATTGATTATGGTCTTAACATTACTTATTACTCGGATGATGTCAATTTTAATTTAGAATATAAAGATGATACTGGATATCACACATTAACCACACTCAGTTCTACTCAGATAACTACATATACTACGCGATTTTCCCCGGTATTAATCGATTCTGATCATCTTATTTTAAGAATTTCTTATGATGGACAGGTCGACGATCCAGTATCAATACTTATTGATAGAATCTTTGTGTATTCTTTAAGCATTGATGATATTAATGATGTAATTATTGATCTTGATGATATTACCTATGATAAATATTTTGTTAGTGCTGAATTTAACAATACTCCTTGTAGTGTAAATTCTTGGGATTTCAATTTGCCTTTAACCTATGAACGAGTGCTTAATGAATATTATGAATTTTCACTTTCATTTGCCACCTCTCCTTTTGTTATTGATAGGGTAAAGATTGTAGATCCATTTAATGACAAGAATAAAACCGAAATTTCACAAGATTGCTATCATCAAGGTGGTACCAAAGTATATCTTGATCCTGATTTAATTGAGATTACGTATGGAATATATCTTAGTAACTATAAGGATAACATTTTTGTAGATGTATCTTATATCTATGATGAGTGGGTGGATGATGAGTTTGTAGCTACCGCAGCCTATACTCATAATTTTTCAATTACTACAGCGCAGAGAATAGAAGCCTTATCTTTTATGGTAAAATTTTCTGAGATCCCTCAGATCCAATCATGGTTCTTTGGAACAACAGAC
>CBDVCJ010000375.1:0-3405 GCA_965372445.1 uncultured Thermoplasmata archaeon
ATTGTCAGCTAATAAAGTACAATATATTACTTCGGATGATATTATCGAAGAATTAACCCCAAAATATAATTTTTTAATTGAAATAATCGATGTAAGTGATTACCCAACAAAATATACACGTTCCCGCGAACTCGGAACTGCAATTTCAAATGTGCCTGAAGCCGAATTTCCGGAGGTTCAAACCTCCTCTTCAGCATCACCGTATAATCATTATACTGTAAGCAACAAAGAAGCATTTTTGATCAATTCGAATGTAAATATTAAAGTTTCAGATAATGAGATCCATGCTGCGCAAGTCATGGTTTTGATCTGGAGATGATAACCGAGGTATGAAAAAATGAAAACGAATCAACCCCCAAATGCCCCAGAAGGTCAAGTCCCTAAAATTAATTTCTTACATGTTGTGGATATAGTTCTATTTTTATTGATAATATTATCATTATCTATTACGATCGTAGTTTTTGGTGGCGATATTGACACCCGAGATAGCTCCGAGGGCTTAGACGCCACCAGTCAAAACTATTTGGACGATTATGCGATTGAAACCAATGAGGTCTTGCTAGCGTCCACAATACCGGTGGTTTCATATGTCGATTCTAATGGTAATGAAACTGTTTTTGCCGGTTATTCGGTAAACCAATTGATACTTGAAGATCTGTATCTACGCCAGAACCTATTCAATAATTTCAATCTAACGAGTTTGGAAATGGGAATAGAGACCGAAATAGGTACATTGGCCCGAAATCTGATCGATCCGAAATATATGTTTGTGATCAACATTACGTCCTATAGTGTAAACCCGCTTGAAATTATTTTCAATAATGACGACCCCCAAAACTCGACTCCGATCGTGTCCTCGAAAGTTACACTTTGGAGTTTGGACCAGGGTGAGGAGCTTGAAATTAAATTGCAGTTATTTACAAAAAAATGAGGAATATTTAGATGAAACGCTCAACGGAATCACATAAACGCCCCCAACCGGAACCGGAACCGAAACCCAATCGGTTTCCAATTACAGTAATTGCAGTTATATTATTATTGATAATCGCGCCACTTTGGGTATTGATCCCACAGATATTTCTAGAGGACCAGGAAGAGAAGTTGAAAGATATGGATGAAGCTGCGTGGGAAGTACATAAGGACCTCCGGAATTTTATTTATTATAATGCTTCCGAGATCATAGTAACCGAAAGTACAAAAAATTCTATTTCATCTGATCGACCACCAACGATAGATCTGGTTCTCATCGATAATATGCTAACTCAATCGTTTAGTGAGCATATACAAAATAAGTATAATAGAAAAAGATCAGATATAACAGTCGAGGTCGTGGATTATGAATTACATGTCGGTATTGAATTTCTAAACACTATTGACAACGCTAAAAATATCTATTATCTGGATGGCGGTGAACTTAACACCTATATTGCAGGTGAGATCGTGACGACGAACAGGCCGGTCTATTATAAGATCTATGGTGACTTCACGGTTAAGCTCACGGACCGGCATAATCATGAGCTTATAAAAACTATGAACTTCGATAAATTACTATACAATCCCGAGCCATTTTTCCGCGCGAAACTCAATGAGTTCCAGAACAATGCAAATACCGAAGCTTCCGATATCGGGCGAATGGTACGATATATGCTTAATACAGTCGCGCGCTATCGCGCGAAAACCGGATACGGTCAAGGCCCGTTCGATTCACCACGAAATATTCTCAATGAAGGCGATATCGAACTCGCTGTCAATCTCGCGATCATTCTAGAAGAGGCGCTATTGTTCAGGGCAGTTGATGATGATGCGGTTCAAGCGATCGATACAAATTATTTTGAACTTCACGATTTGACCCGAGCAGTCACAGATCGTTACAACCCAACCGGCAAACGGCTCTGGGGCGAAGCCGAGATCTCGAATTATATTCGACATGTATCACATTTACCCGGCAACCCACTTGACCGTTCCTTGAAGAACCTTATCGATACATATCTGACGTATGGAGTTATTGACCCTGCAGACCTCATGGTGATGTATGTATGCTTGGATAATGACCCGTACCCTGGTGCGATCGACATCGACCCGAACGACGAGCTGTCAATACTCGAAGATGAGATCTTACTCAATCCACGATATAATTATGGTCGAAGCTATGATGTTTCTAACTTAAAATATATATTAAACACCAATTTAGAAAAACCGTTCGAGTTCTGGAAAAGTCACACCACAGAAAATACGAAAGTGAATATTAGTTCTGAAAAACTCGAGGTTGACCATCACCCTGATTATCTCATTGCAGGGTCTGAGCAGTTGTCGATCGAAAATATATATCCGCCTATGGGCTGGTATTCAAATGTCGATCTTGCGAATGTGGAGATCGGTAATGGCTCTGGCACCCGATGTCCTAAGCAGCCCCCACCACCGCGACCTCCGGACCATGATTTCAGACTGCAATGGGACTTGGCAATTTCAGGTAATTTCGACCTGGGCGTACGAAGGGCAAGTGAATATAAAGTTGCGGATGGCACCCATACGAATCAATGGCACTTTCGTACAATTGAGTTCGAGTTTCCAATTTCGATCTTTTTATGGTTTGAGTCTTTACCCCAAAATAATGCAATTGTATTTGAGAACTTGAATCAAGGTGTACTGGATCCCGAAACTGCGGCCTGGATCATTGAACCCGAAGCGATCGCATTGGAATATTTCAATGAGAATGTTTGGAAAATGGTAAGACCACTGGTCGGTGCAAATTCAGACTATGCAATGAGCGTAATAAATATGGTTCAATCATATGGCTATGAAGAATCTTTGATCATGGATTGTCCCAAGGATCTAAAATCGGGTATAATTGATGCGATGTTATGGCGGAACTTTATTTTGCGCGAATTGATCGATGATAAACCGCCCTGGTGGGAATTAATTACGCTATTGGACCGATACATTGAAGATCAAGATCTAACTCAAGTTGATCTAGGTGAAATACGATTAGATGGATTTAAGGTACAGTTAGAAATTCTCAATTCAAATGACGACCTAATAATTTATATCTCAACTGGGTATGGTGTTATTGCACTGCAATTCAATGACATCCATAACATAAAAACCCGGAACTTAATAGTTAATGAAGAGATCTCCATACCTGGAATTATTGATTATGTTGCTACGATAGATCTCGGAATAGATCTTGAGGATCCTACAGGTACAACCGGTCGGCAGTCGATATTTGCTGCAGGGGTATTATTTGATAGATGGGAATATACGATCTACACCTCTGATTTTGATACTTATTTTAACCTCGTTACGGATCTGGTTACCCCGTTCGTATTTAATAATTTTAATGATGAGAAATTAAGTTCGATCACATTAAATATTCCAGTGGATTTTATTGATTTGAATTTTACTTTT
>CBDVCJ010000376.1:0-3399 GCA_965372445.1 uncultured Thermoplasmata archaeon
GTATAAATGAAAAATTAGTATTGTAATCAATACAATTAACAAAATCTGTGTTTTTAACTCTATTACTATTTTGATCCACAATTATATCTGCCCACGGTAAGTTTGGTTTAACAGAAATGTTTAAATCTCCATTATTAATGTATTTGTAAGTGACATTTACCATCCCATCAAGATAATATTCTTGTTTCTCCATTGTAATCTCAAATTCAAAAGTTTCTGATTGTGGTTTTTTTTCTTCTGATTGTGGTTTTTTTTCATTTGTTTCAATACACCCACTAATTAAGATACATAAAATAATTAGTGTTAAGATTGGTTTTTTATTCATAACTTTCCCACTTAAAATAATATCTTAATTATTATATATAAATTGTTGGACAATTATTGGATAAATAATTAAAGTGTATTATTAGTTAGGGGGGGACATTTCTCGAAAAAGATGTATATATATATAACCCCATTAAATAAATGCGGGGGTACAAATTCGAACCCAAATGATCACACAACTCTACACTCCACCATCTCACACAACCCATCATACGCCGCCTTGTTCCCAAGCTCGAACGCTTTCATATTAACCTCAACGGCCTTTTTGGGCACGGCCTTCTCCAACCCTTTCTTCATCTGGTCGATGGATAACGGAAAACTTTTAAGAGCTGCAATAGCTCCAATGAACACCGCGTTCTCGGTCAATACATTTCCAGCCTCTTTTGCGAGACCTATTGCATCTATTGGTGCAATATTTTTTGTTACTTCCCCCAACTTTTCTATTATCGCATCAAATTCTAAAAAATCGGTGCGTTTTTCTTGCGATAGTGTAGCAATTTCAATAGGTGGGTGGATAACACGTGTATTTAAGATCGCAATTCCATCTTCTTTTAGATATTCAATATATCTAAGCACTTCCATAGCCTCCATAGAAACAATTGCATCGGCTTCGCCATATGGTATTAAGGGCGAGAACTCATCACCGCCGATCCGCATGTGAATGTAGACCGTCCCGCTGCGTTGAGACAGTCCGTGAAGCTCGCCGGTCAGTGCTCTTATTCCTGCCTCGGCACTGGCTTGGCCAATTGCATTTGAAAGCATGACAATACCCTGGCCACCTACACCTGTGATCACTAGATCAAATGACTTTGTGGTATCGTTTGTCATTTTGCCAACTCCTTTTCAGATGATTTGTCTACAAGTGGATGGATCGAATCGAACGGACATATTTTTGCACATACGCCACATCCATCGCAGATCTCGGTTTGAATATGCGAAGCACGGTCATCGGTGTCGAAAGTGATCGCAGGACAATAGAAATCGCGAATGCAAGTGTGTGGCTTTTTACAAACTTCCTTATCTACTTCATTTTGCACGATAGGTACACCGGTTCGGCGCTTGATCCTATCACTATGAAGTGCACATGAACGTCTTGAAATTATTACTGAAGGGCCTTCAAAATCCAATGCTTCTTTGATCAATTTTACATTGTTTTTGACATCGTATGAATCAATAATTGTTACATGCTCTACCCCAATGCCTTTACAAACATTTTCGATCATAATCCGTTGTTTACCCTCTGGCATACCACGATCTTCAGGCGTACCCGGGTGTAATTGCTGGCCTGTCATTGCCGTAACTTCATTATCTAACACAAAAAGTGTGATATTGAACTTGTGATAGACCGCATTGACCAAACCGGGCAACGTCGCATGGAAAAAGGTCGAATCGCCGCAGGTCAGTATAATATCATCTTCAATAGCCTGAGCCATGCCCGCACTGAGTCCCAGTGATGACCCCATGCATAACATCGAATCCGAAAAACTTAGCGGCGGGAAAAATGCCATTGAATAGCAGCCTATATCATTATTATATACGATCTTCCTACCTCTAACGGCCTGTTTGATCGCCCAGAACGTTGCACGGTGCGGACATCCCGCACAAAATACCGGGACCCTTTCAGGTAAAATCGACTTGAGGTCATTTGCCTTTGCTAGAATCCCATCGTAATCTTTTGGCATCTCGATCCCAAGTGCCGATGAAATACCTTTGATTACGATAGGGACATTATATTCCATTGACTCGCTGAAATGGCCTGAATCCTTCCCATAGATCTTAACCTTTAAACCGGCATCATGAGCAATTCTTTTAGCGTTATGTTCCAAATAAGGTGATAGCTCCTCCACCACAATTATTTGATCCAATTTTTCCATAAATTCAGCGAGCTTTTTATCCGGAAGTGGATATGTGGCCCCTAATTTCATTATTGAGGGATTAATGCCTAATTTTTTACAAGCATCTATTACATAACAGTACCCAACCCCAGATGTAAGTATTCCAATATCACCTTCCCCTTCTTTGACATGATTGTATGAAGAATCTTCAAATTCTGCTCGAATTGCCTTGATCTTCTCCATCAATTTTAATTTGTTTTGGCGTGCAATCTCACCAACCGTGAAATATTTACTACCAACTTCAGACCATTTGGTTTTTTGGAACGCTGTGCGTTCCATTGGTCCAACTTCGATCATACCGCTCTGATGGTTCACTCTTGTAGTGGTGCGTATTAGAACCGGAGTTTTATACCGTTCTGAGATCTCAAATGCATCCTTTACCATCTCCCGTGCTTCAGCAGGGTTCGAAGGTTCAAGCATGGGAATATATGCGTAAGGTCCAAAAAATCTACCATCTTCTTCACTTTGTGAAGAATGGCAATGCGGGTCATCAGCAACGATTATAACTAACCCTGCATTTATGCCGGTATAAGCAAGCGAAAAGAACGCGTCGGACGCAACATTGAGACCGACCGATTTCATGGAGGTCAGGCTCCTTAAGCCCGCCATAGACGCACCAGCCACAGTTTCAAGCGCGACTTTTTCATTTGTCGCTACCGTAAATTTATAGTCGAAGTTCTGTTGGGCTTTATTGAAAGTATCTAATATTTCACTTGTAGGTGCACCAGGATAGAACGAAACGACTTTCACATCCGCCTCTAATGCACCTCGCACCATTGCTTCATTACACATTACGAATACGGTTTCGGGTTCAGTACCTAAAATTGATCTTAACGCCATTGATATCCTCCCCTTTTTATGATTTATGCTATGATATATATAATTTATTATTACTAATTGGTATAATCGATAAGAGTCTAATACGTTGTGAGTTTAGGTCGTGAGTCCTGCGTCCTGCGTCCGGAGCCCGAGCTTTGGGAATTCCGTAGGAATTTTCAATCGAAAACCATAACAATGATTTTGGCGGTAATTTACAATGTAAATTACCTTGCATTGAAAATCCCCTTCGGGCATTTTCAAAGCCGAGGTAATGAACGAAGTTTATTACCGCAGTTCCAAATCCCGAACAGGACCTCGGACGATTTGGTAGTCAATAGCTAAGGACTCAGGACTAAGTGGC
>CBDVCJ010000377.1:0-3376 GCA_965372445.1 uncultured Thermoplasmata archaeon
AATGGGTATACCCTTACGAAGGCTATCTGAAACAATACAATATTTCTCAAAAAGCTCCCTGCATTGCTCGCTTTTTTCAATATGTGCAGTATCTTTGAGTTTGACTTGGATTTCCACTTGAAGGTCTTTGACCCGCAACAAGTTCTCTTCGTTACGTGCAACTTTGGTTTTGACAGTCGATTTCAATGATTCCACTGGTATTCGTGATTTGGTCAAGCAAAACAATAGCGAGGCCGATAGGCAATCTCCAACCGCACTTGCAACAACTCGCGCAGCGTTCGGACCTTCACCATCGCCACCGAACTCCGGGGGTTCGTCCATGATCAATTCTTTAACTTGTGGTAAATCGTATTTTGCGCGGAATTGCATGCCCTTGAGCCATTCCACCTTGGTTTTAGAGATTAGCTCTTGGACTTTGGGTTTGATTTTGTTATCATTATCTTGGTTGGTCATGTAGAACACCTTGAAAACTATTAATTATTAATCTAGTAAATCCAAATAAAAACCATGTATATGAATGTTTATTAATAATTTTATTTGTTAAATCTAATACTTTTTTATGAAGCTCATAAAAAGACAAACATTTATTATTTTTGAAGTTATATATTAATGTTGTTATGATGAGCAAGTGGGGAGAACTTGGATGATGCTAAAAATAAAATAAATGATCGGCGTAAAAACGGGGGATTATATAACGAAGCCTGATAGAAAAAGGGTTGAATTATTAGGAGAATTATTTCCAAATGGGTCAGTAAAACTATCAAGATTTCAATCTGAAGAACATCTCGCGATTACATTACTTTGGCTTGCGAATTCCTAATCCCTTTCAGGCGAACCTAAACGTGCTGTGCTCCTTTATAAAATGACTTGTGATATCTGGGAAAAATTAGAGATGAATTGAACCAAGCCATCAGTCTTGGTAACTTCGCTGGAATGGCACAAATTCCAATAGGGGATTTAGAGTCTGCCGAATCAAACCTGCAAAAAAAATCTTAATTTCCTTCTAATAAATCGAACTACTACGCATAACTTTTATTGATTTTGATGAAAACAATTATTACCAACTCATTATATTAGGATAAAAAATCTATTATTTTAGATAGGTGAAACCATGACTAAAAAAATGAAGCTTATTATCATCGGTGGCGGTGTCGCAGGTTTCAGGGTCGCTGCCTTGGCCAATCAGAAATGCCCTGATCTTGAAACGATTGTAATCACCGCTAAATCTCACGGGGTAGTCTCCACCTGTGGTATCCCGTTCGGTTTGGAAACCCTTTACGAGCTTGAAAAATTGATCTTAGCCACACCCGAATATTACGCTGAAAAGGGTATAAAAGTAATGTTCGAAACCGAGGCAACCAAAATCGATTTGTCAAAAAATCAAGTTGATCTAAAGAACTTAAATCACGGCGATATCGAGACTTTGGATTATGATTATTTAGTAATCGCGACCGGTAGAACACCATTTATACCGCCAATACCCGGTGTCGAGCTCGAAGGTGTGTTCACACTCAGTAATTACGAAGATGCACAGCAAATCGAGGCATACCTATTAACTTCCACAGTACAAAAAGCGGTAATCATCGGTGCAGGGCCAATTGGTATGGAGATTGCATGGGCGTTAAATAAACGGGGGTTGGAGGCTACGGTTGTTGAATTATTGCCGTCGGTTTTTCCTCAGAGCTTAGACCCGGATATGGCGGAGCTAGTACAGAACCACTATGAAGAATCGGGAATTAAAATTTTAACCAAAACCCCGGTAACTGGTATTTACGGCGAAAATTCACATGCGGAATATGTGACTGTAGGGGATAATGAAGACCAACTTCAAGCAGATATTGTGATAATCTCTACTGGTATACGCCCGAATGTGGCCTTAGCGCGCGAGGCCGGCCTGGAGCTCGGGCAAGTTGGTGGGCTAATAACTGATAATATGTTGAGGGTTCGGAGCTCAGAAACGGGCGAGACGATCCCGAACGTCAATGCAGTCGGTGATTGCATCCAGGTCGTGAATGGAATTACCAACCAGCCCATGCTCAGTGCATTGGCATCGACTGTAGTACCAGAGGCTAGAGTAATAATAGAAAGTATAAACTTGTCAGCTCAAAACTCAGATCTTGAAAGTACTCTGAAATTCGAATCTTGCCTCAGCCCCAATATAACAGTCGTCGGAGGACTTGAGGTCGGTGCCCTGGGGTTGACTACCCATGCCGCCACCAAAGCTGGTCTAAATAATCTGGTTATCGGCAAATCCAGTGGCAATACCCGTTCAGGCTATTTCCCGGGTAATAAAAAGATCCATATAAAATTATTATTTGATTCCGATACTTTGGTAGGTGCTCAGGTCGTTGGTGGTGAAGGTGTAAAGGCCAGGATCGACCCCTTAACTGTTGCTATTAGAGCCAACTTAAAGCTTAACGATTTGTTGTTAATGGAACGTAGTTTTACGCCACCGCTTGCGATGTTGGTGGATCCGATAATAGGTGCATTAGAAATGGCGAGGGAGGAGTTGAAGAGTTAAAAATTTTAATTTTAAGCACCTTAATTGTAGTATTATTGCTCTATAACCAAAGGCTACTCTTCTTCAAGATCTTCTTCATTGGCCTCCTCATCTTCAGGAGTTTCGATTCGAGCTTTCAATTCTTTATATGTCTCCTCAGAAATCTCGCCTCTCAATAATCGTTCATCTAATAATGCAAATTTTTGTGCTTTGGTAAGGGTAGCTTGAGGTAATTGATATTGGGGCTGCTCTGTTGTTGGCGGTAAGGTCGGCATTGGTGCTTTACTAGCAGTAATTTGAGCTTGAGCATCAACTACTGTTGGGGGCGGTAATTCAGGTTGGGCTTCTGGCGATGCGAGGGTTATTCCAGGTAACCCTGCCAGTTCAGGCGGTTTATATTCTATTTCAGCTTCCACAGTAGATTTTTTTTCAACTTTCTTTTTATTATATAAAAATAAAGATAATGCTATAATTATGATAATAATTAAAATCGCAATCCATAGCCCTAAATCTGATCCCTTTTCATGATCCTCATCTTGTCCATTCTTAATTTCTTTTTCTATTACTTGTAACCGTAATATTTTACTCACAGTGACATCTTGATTCTCTGACAAAGCACCATTTGAAATTGCAATAATCTTAATTGTGTAATTTTTCACCTCTATATTTTCAAAGGTTTTAATCTCAAGTTTAAGTTTAATACTTTCGCTGCTGTTAAGCCATAGAGGTGTACCTAGATGCTCCAGCGCCACATTAGCATCTATAATACCTTTTTCTAAATTCAAATTAATTATATCAAATGTATTACCTGTATTTGTTATTGTAATAGTTGTTGAAATAAAATCTCCTTGTTTTACGTTATGGTCTTCAGATTCG
>CBDVCJ010000378.1:0-3352 GCA_965372445.1 uncultured Thermoplasmata archaeon
TGATAAAAATCTGGGGCTTGGGTTTTGGCGTCCCGCTAAGCTATGTTCTACTAGTAAATCATACTATTCTTCTTTCGAACCTTCCTCTTTCGACTCTGCCTTAACCGCCCCCTCAGCAGCGGGTTTTGCGGGTGCTTCGTCTCCCTCTGGCTTCGAGTCCCCCTTCCCTTCAGCTTCCGGTTTATCAGACGCTTCACCTTCATCACCCTTTTCTTCAACTTTTGCCTCTTCCTTTTTCTTAAGGTAAATTTCTAAAAATTTCACGGTATTGATGCCGGTGTGTTCGCGTAGATCTGATACTACCCGATATTTGGTCTGGAACCAGCTCAGGTCATATTTACAAATATCCGGCAGTGTGATCTCGGCCTCGTCTTTCGATATATTTATTTCGAAATCACCGGGCTTGCCAAAATGCATGTTGAGGATCGATTGGACTTTAGCTTTGGGTTTCTCGGCCACATCAACAATTTTATATTTATATTTTAAAGTTCGGCCTGCCAATCGATTATTAAAATCAACCCGGACCCGACCTGCAGTAATTGCCGTTATTGTACATATTTTATTCTTGAGCGTGATCTGCATGCCGACTTGCGGCGATACATCGCCCTTTCTAAATTCCGGCAGCCTTTGTATCTCGCGTTTGGAATGGAGCTCAACGAGTTTGGGGTCACGTTCACCATATGCTTGGTCGGGCGGGATCTCGAGTTCATAGTCCTTACCTTTTTCAGCTTTGAGTAAATCTTCATCTAAACCCTTTATTACTTTCTCAGCGCCAATAATTGTAGCTATCGGCTTGTAAGTCGCATCTTCATTATGGATATTATGTTCTTTAGCAAGCTCTTCGTTGGTGGTTTCAAAGAGCTCGTTATTTTCTACCAGCCACAGATCGTAATCTAATTGGATTATTGAACCTTTTTCCAATATAAGGCCCCCGTTCTATTTTAGTTATAGGATTTCACCACATTGGATTTATATGCTATAATCTTTTTGTATTTTAGGTGCTAAAGTAGTGGATTGGGTATAAATGACACAGTATAAGTTGTGAGTTGTGAGTTTGATGGCTGACCGCTCTTCTTTTTATTTATAACTGTCGCTTGGTGACAGCTTATTCAAATCAGTGATTAAAGTCGCTTACAGAAAGCAGAATGTGAAATTCCAAGAACCAAGGTACAAGATCCAAACAAATACCAAAACCCAAATACCAACCCAGTTTGGAATTTAGGTATTGATACTTGGAGCTTATTTGGCTCTTGGTATTTGGTACTTGGTACTTGGAGGTTTTATATTAAAATCAAATTAATCAGCCTTCAGCTTTGGAAATCCTGAAAGGATTTTCAATGCGAGGTAACTTGGCGAAGCAAGTTACCGCAGCCTTCTGCAAGTGACGGTTGGTAATAATTAAGCAGAATGGTCTGCCTTCAATAGCTCACAACTATCTAGACTCACTTGCCTTACAAATTTTGAGTAATATCATTTTTAATCCAAAAACATTGTAAGATATCTTTAAATTATTTCAAACCCATTTTGTTGTCGGTGAAATTATGGCTGAGAATACTGTATTTTACGATGAACTTACAATGACTGAATTCGCAGATATAGTTGATGAGAACACTATTGTTATACTCCCGACCGGCGCGGTTGAAGGTCATGGCGGTCATCTACCATTAAACACAGATTCACTTCAACCCGAATATGTAGCGGAACAAGTTGCAACTCAACTTAACGCCCGGCAAGATCATAAGGTTTTAATTGCACCCCCTATCCGATACGCGTATAGTAACACGATCAAGAATCTTCCGGGTACGCTATCATTGTCTTTTGAAACTATAGAACGGTTGGTTTTTGACATACTTTCAGAGCTCATTCGAAACGGTATAAAAAATATCGTTGTTCTATCCGGTCATGCGGGACGGCTTCATATGGCGGCTCAAAGGCTGGCGGCCCAAAATATCATCGATCTTCATCCGGAAGTTAAATTAATGGTTTTATCGGATTATGATATTGTTTACGCCCAACACGATCTGGGATTTCCGGAAGGGGATGGCCATGCAGGCACCATGGAGACCTCGAGAGTCATGGCTATACGTCCCGAGCTGGTGAAAGGCCCCGGCGTAAAATCCGAGTCGTCACCCCCCAGATATAGAGCACTATCGCATCCGGAAGTGTATTTTCCTACTGGCATTATTGGCGATCCAACGCAAGCGACCTCAGAAAAGGGTGATATGCTGAATGAATTGGTGATTGAAGAACTAATGAAATTGATTTTGGAAATGATTGCTTAAAAGATGGAATTAGACGCAGTTGTGATTTTAACTCGAATGGTGTATGGCGACCGCCTACGAAAATACTACCAATATTACAAATACTACCAATACTACCAATAAAATCCCAATGACAAAATCCAAAAAAGGTTAGGAAGTTCGGTTGCGGCAATTTGCTTTGCAAATTACCGTAACCGTTGAAATCCCAAAGGGATTTTGAGGGTGGATGTAATTTTCAAAAGAAAATTACAGAAACCTAAATGAAAATGTATAAGCAAATCTTCCAACCTCTGTCGGGTTCATTTAACTTTGAAATTGGGATTTGTTTTGTAGTATTTGGGTTTTAGATTTGGGATTTAAAATAATTGTTTAGTATTTCGTATTTAGAATTTTAACAATCGCCATTCGCCTATCGCCTTTCGCCTTTCGAGCAACCACTATCAAAACTTAAGTCGCAAATTATAAATTCCATAAATGTTATCACGTATCGTGATACAACTTATAATTCAAAGATCGGGGTTGAGAATATGGATGAATACAATCTGGAATCAGAACCTGAAAATGTAAATGCAACTGCTGGTGTTTTAACCAGTAAAATCGAATATGAATTGGATTTATTGAAAAGACATGTACACATGCTCAAATTGATCATTGAACATAAACCGATTGGGATAATAAAATTATCAAATCTTTCTAAACACCCCCAGCATAAGGTTAGGTATTCTCTGAGGATGTTGGAGCAAGAGGGTTTGATCAATCCCTCACCGGATGGCGCAGTTTCTACCGAGAAAGTTCAGGAATATTTACCGATCTTGAAAGAGACATTGAGTTCAATGAAAATTGTTATTGACGAGATCGAAACAGTATTGGAATAGCTCAATTGATAACAAATTTTCAGCTTTTTTTAATTAATAATGTCAATTATCTATAGTGGGAATGGGGCCACCCCGCCCCGTAAATATAAATCCCAAACTCAAATACTACCAATAAAATCCCAGATCCCAATACTACCAAAACAACCTTATCGTTGAATTGCAAATTTGAAATTTACAATTTTCATTTTCCAATTTGAATTTAAAATTCGGTTCGGA
>CBDVCJ010000379.1:0-3329 GCA_965372445.1 uncultured Thermoplasmata archaeon
TTATTTAATGTTTGAATAGTACCAATAAGTTAGGTCTATTATTGAAAAATGTCGTACTCTAATGAGTAGTCCGACATTATATCGCACATTACTTAGAAAAATATTAATTTGAGCAAATCCTTTATGGAAACTAGGCACTTTCAAAACAAATGTCGGTTAATTTTTTAATAAATACTTTTTGGGTAATATATTAAGTGGACCGGTCGGGATTTGAGGCCGAGGGGTTTAAGATTCTGATTTATCACAATATATAATCTAAGAATCTTAAACTCTGCGGTAAAATTCATCCTTCTAATTTTATTTTAATTTATGAATTCTACCTCGGTTTGTGAAACCCAAGGTTAAAATAACGTTATAATCGGCTTTCCCAAACACAGGGCTAAAAAAGATGTTAGCAGTGATACGACATATTTAGCCCGCAGGGTTCAAATCCCGACCTTAAACTCAAATTATGGCAAAAAAAATGGAAAAGAGTGGACCGGTCGGGATTTGAACCCGAGGCCTCCACCATGCCAAGGTGGCGATCTTCCAGCTGATCTACCGGCCCGTTTTAGGTGTTAGGTGCTAGGTTTTAGGTGATAGGGACAAATGTCCCAAGTCCGTGGTCCTATGTCCTGAGTCCCACAGTATGAAAAAATTGGACTTCGGACTTAGGACTAAATGGCGATATCTGATCAAGGACTTCGGACCAGACCCCTATTTCCTAAATCCTATCTCCTAAATCCTATCATAAACGCCTCAAACTTACATCAGTAAACATATCAATTAATTTAAAATTTTCGCGGCAAGATGCCTGAGTTATTAGAATACTTCGAAACTTTTATAAATATTAAATTATATATAGTATTGCTTTCTTAATAACAAAATCTTAAAAAAACTAAGGAAGAGAGGATATTCATAGCGGTGAATTTGATATGCTGGAGAGACTACCTTCGGGTATCCCCGGATTAGATGAAATGATAGAAGGCGGGTTTCCAACACCTGCAACTCTATTACTTTTAGGTGAGCCCGGCACAGGCAAGACCACCTTTGCCATGCAATCTTTATTTTATGGTGCAGAGCAAGGTGAGGTCGGAATTTATATGACCGGGGTTGCGGAACCTGTTTTTATGATCAAAAAATTCATGTCGAACTTTAACTTCTACAATGATGACCATATAAAAGCCGGCAAAATCCAATTCTGGGATCTCGGCAGTTCGATCCAAACAATGGGTCCAAAAAAGGCACTAGATGTAATTATTGATATAGTGCGTGAAACTAATGCGACCCGTGTTATTATTGACCCGTTGCCCTTATGCGAACAGTTCAGCTCCACCACAGACCATCGAAAATATCTATACGATTTCCTTACTGCACTTAGAAATCTAGAAGTTTTCACCATAATAATCGGCGAAAAACCATGTGACGGCACAATAGATCTCGAAGCCTATTTGGTCGATGGCGTGATCCTATTATATCTTCAACCGCTAGACAATCCACTTGTGTATAAGAACCTTATGCAAATCCGAAAACTACGAGGTACGGACCATACCCGAGATATGTTATCCGTCGATATTAAAAAAACCGGCATGTGCGTTTTTCACATGGAAAAACCTTAAAAACAGACTTTTTTTTACCTCATGAGATCATAATGGGGGTTGAGGATTAAGGATTGAGGATTAGGGCAATTATGGATTCAAGATGGAAGTTTTCAGTTTGTGGTTTTCGGTTTGTAGCCCTCCACCCCCTACCCTATTTACGAGCATAAAGCGTAAAATTATTTTTTCAACCAATTTTGGGGGGAGGGGTGACTACAAACTGTAAACTCCAAACTTATATGGAAATTAGTAGCAATCTTGAATCTCTAATCCACTATGCCAAACCCCAATCCTTAACCCTCAAACCTCAATCCATAAAAAATTGCGCAATCATTCAATCATTTGGCGAAGCAATTTTTTATACGATCCAAGCCTTTATTGATCGTCTCGATCGAAGTTGCATAAGACAGCCGAATATAGCCCTCTCCGAATTTTCCAAAGGCCGTGCCAGGCAGGACCGCAACTTTTGCATCGTTCATGACCAAATCTGCGACCTCCTGACTTGTCATCCCCGTATCCTTAATATTCGGGAAGACATAGAACGCGCCTTGGGGTTTAAGACATTTAAAGCCCGGGATGTCGTTCAGACCTGAGACCATTGCATCACGTCGATGGGTGAACTTCTCCATCATCTCAACCATAAAGCTCTGGTCGCCTTTCAAAGCCTCAATACCGGCAATCTGTACAAATGCATTTGTGCATGAAATGGCATTGATCAACAAGATCGTCATTTTTTCTACCAACAGTTTCGGTGCCACGCAAAACCCCAGTCTCCAACCGGTCATTGCATAGCTCTTGGAAAACCCATCCAATAAAATACTCCGCTCAAGCGCGCCATCACGAACTGTCACACTGTAGTGTTCGCTTTCATAGGTCATCTTGCTGTAGATCTCGTCCGCCATTATGAACAGATCATTATCCTCTGCGATATCTGCGATCGCATCTACCTCATCTTTGGTCAGGACCGATCCCGTAGGATTCTCCGGCGTGTTGATCAAAATGAGCTTTGTCTTAGACGTAATGCGCTCTTGAATATCTTCAGGGTTCATCCTAAATTCATTCTCTTCCAGTAGCGGGATTGGCACCCCTTTTGCACCGATATAATTTATTAATGAGCTATAAGTTGGATATCCCGGATCTTGATAAATAACCTCATCACCCGGCTCAATAAGTGCCATCATATTATGATAGATCATCGGTTTTATTCCGGGCCCGATCAAGATCTGCGAAGTTTCTGGGCGATACCCCCGTGTAGCTTCAATTGTATCGCAAACCGCTTCTCTTAACTCGAAAACACCACTAGATGGAACATAATGTGTCCATTTATCGTCCAACGCCTTTTTCGCGGCCGCCACTATATTCTGAGGCGTATCAAAATCAGGCTCGCCGATCTCAAAATGGATTATATCCATGCCTTTGCGCTCTAATTTCTTGGCCTTGGCCATAACTTCAAATGCACCTTCACCTTTGATCCTACCTAAACTCTTGGCAAATGGCTTCACTTTTCCGCCCCCGAATTATATGAAAGGTAATTGATTTAATTATAATATATTTTCCCCATTTGGATGTTAAAATAACGTTTGATTCCAGATTCGAGATTTCAGATTCCAGTTTGGTACTAATTTCCTAATAAGTTTGTGGTTTTCAGTTTACAGTTTGAAGTCCCCCCCTCCCCCCATAAAACCTGAAATCCGAATTTCAAATACTACCACAACGATTTATCATCTAATTGGAAATTGGAGATTGCAAATT
>CBDVCJ010000380.1:0-3290 GCA_965372445.1 uncultured Thermoplasmata archaeon
CAAGAATTCAAAAAATAATAATCTAACCGATAATACAATAAATACATCAGGGTCGGATGGGTACGGGATTTATCTATACGATTTATCAAATAATAACAATCTAACAAATAACATAATTTATACATACGGACAGAGTGGATATGGTATTAGGGTAGCCACCTTTAATAATAATTTAGTAAACAACACAATCCGTACTTATAATACATCTGCACGAGGCATTTCAATGATGACTTCGAGTAATAATCTAACCGACAATACAATAAATACTTCAGGAGGGAATTCGATTGGTATTCGGTCGTATCAATCTTTTAATTGTAATATAATAAACAACGTAATACATACATCTGGGCTAAGTGGGACAGGTATCGAATTATGGGAATCTTGGAATAATACTCTAAATAAGAACACAATCAATACATTTGAAGACCAGGGGATTGGTATTTTCCTAGCTTTTGCAAATAATAATAATCTAACAAACAACACAATTATAACCCATGGCTGGGCAGGGCTTGGTTTTCAGATCAGTGTATCTTCAGGTAATAATATAACGAATTCCACGATCAACACATTTGGGAGTAGTGGGCAAGGTTTTTGGGTAAGTCAAGGCTCGAGTAATAACAATATCTCAACTGCAAATATTAAAACAATACAATCGAATGCAGATGGGATCAGGATCGAAGATTCAAATAATAATTCTGCAATGAACTGCAACATTTCTACTTCTGATTCAAGCGCCCAAGGAATTTATTTAATAAATTCAGTTGCCACCATATCAGATTCACAAATTGCTGCAACAAGTGGAAAGGACTTGCGGGTATTTAATGATGGCAATTTGACTGTTATTAATTGCAGCTTTAATACTGTTGATTCTACAAATGGGGTAATACAAGTTAAGAACTATTTGACGATCCAATCATATTATGAAGATGGTACAACCCCCCTCCAAAATGCAGATATTCTCATCGAAGACAATAGCAATAGTGTTTACAACACATCCGGCTACGGCGGTACCGATACCCAAACTGATGCAAGTGGAAAGATCGACACATTAATAATAACAGACCGCTGGTACATCTATAGCAACACCGCCACGGAAAATGTGACGACAGTTAAGGTAAAAAAGACCGTAGATGTCAGTTGGGAAGAAACCCGCGATGTCGATATGAGCACCACACATCTCGAGACCTTTATTGCAACCGATATTTTCAAGCCCGCGATCCCAACCGGCTTAAATGTGATCCGGGTCGGCACCACCAACACCCTCAATATAACCTGGGACCTGAATATTGACGACACTGTCAATTATACGGTTTGGGTACTGAGAGCCGGCTGTGCTTGGGAAGTTTTGGCCAATGTCACCCACCCCTTCAACTGGACCCTCGATGAAGACCTGCTGGACGATGCTACATACCATTATCGATTAGAAGCCTGGGACGATGTTGGGTTTACTTCCGGGTATTCTGAGATCTTCCAATTTATTTTGGAAGATATTACACCTCCTGCGGTGCCGTCCAGTTTTAATGCCGAACCCGTTCCTGGTGGCGATGCAATTAATATTACCTGGGATCTGAATACAGACGATACAATAAGATATGAACTCTGGTGGCTTGATCCTGCAACAGGTAATTGGACGGTGCTCGTTAATATTTCACATTCGAACCATCAGTTTATTTTTGCAAATGAGAGCTTGGTGAATGGCACCGAATATCATTTCAAGCTGCGCGCGTGGGATAAGGTCGAGCTACCTTCGGGTTTCACAATGATCGTGGATGTAACTCATATGGATTATATCGCACCCACCGCACCTACGAACCTCACCGCAGTAGCACTCTCGGATACCAGTATTTTACTTGAGTGGGATGCGAGTACATCTTTGGATGTGGTTGGTTATAAAGTACGGATCAATGAAACTGGTGCGGGCTCGGATGGACCTTTCAGACTGCAAGATGTAGTTAATGCCCTTAGCTATGAATTCACCGAGCTGTTAGAAAATGTGACCTATTATTTCGTGGTGGAAGCCGTAGATGAAGCCCATCACCCAAACGCATCAAATGTCGCGCATAACACCACCTTAGCGATACCACCTGCGATACCAACACTAGACCCCCCACCAGAATATACGAATAACCCCAGCATGAATGTGACCGGCACTTCCAATGCGAGTGTTACAATACTGATCTATATTAATGACGTTCAAGCTGCACTTGTGAGCTCAAATGAGACCGGTATGTTCTGGGCTAAGATAACACTTGAAGAAGGTTTGAACGCAATTAAAGCCCGGGCACGAGACCAGGCGTATATATTGAGCGATCTTTCTGCCATCCAAACAATAACTCTTGACATTACCGATCCGATAGCAAATGCCGGTGTGGATATTGACCTCCAGGAAGGTGAAATAGCTCAATTCGACGGTTCGGACTCGACCGATAATTGGGGGCTCGTAGCTTACTCTTGGAAGTTTGTATATGATAGTGCTGATGTTGTGTTGACTGGGCAAATGCCAACCCACCAATTTGACGAGCCTGGTGTATACGAGGTCACACTTACAGTAACCGATGTAGCGGGTAATCTCGGGACTGACGAGTTAACCGTTAATGTTACGGCAGTTGAGTTACCTGACACCGAAGACCCGGTCGCGAACGCAGGCCCCGACCAATCAGTTGAGGAAGGCACAAAAGTCGATTTCGATGGCTCCGGTTCGACGGATAACGATGCAATTTTCAATTATACCTGGACATTCTCATATGGAGCTAACGTGGTTAGATTGTTTGGTGAAAAGCCATCCTTTGTATTTGATACACCAGGTAAATATACTGTAACATTAACGGTCTCTGATTTCGCAGCACCACCGAACACAGATACAGATACATTAAGGGTCAATGTAACCGAAATAATCCCGGAGGTAGATGCCGATGGCGACGGGATGGATGACGATTGGGAGAATGATTACGGATTGGACCCTACGGACCCCAACGATGCAACCGGCGACCCCGATGCAGATGACCTCACGAATTTGGATGAGTTCGAAGCCGGAACAGATCCGCAAGATTGGGATAGTGATGACGATAGTCTACCCGATGGCTGGGAGGTGGAGCATGAATTAGACCCATTGGACGACGGCACCACCAATATTGATAACGGCCCAAACGGTGACCCTGACGGCGATAGTTACACAAATCACGAAGAATATGAAGCCAATACGGATCCCCAAGTAGGCACCAGCCACCCTGAAAAGGAAGAGAAAAAGGAAGAAGGGCTCGAAGCTAATATCCTTTACATATTATTGATCG
>CBDVCJ010000381.1:0-3271 GCA_965372445.1 uncultured Thermoplasmata archaeon
AATAATCGCGACAACATCAACCTGTTCAAGCGCCAATCTTACCATAATCAGAAGTGTACCCAAGGTAATGAATGTTTGAGTCATACGAGTTTTTCTACCGTTATATAAATTAAAATCTTTGGCATGACCTTTATTTCGTGCATCTAACCTGAGGTAAATGAACCACGGCAGCACTAAATATGGTACAAAAATCGTTAAATTCTGAGCTGTTTCGAACAGTTCCTGAAATGAATATTCTTCCAAATATAAAGGATTAAGGCTGATATAAATGACTATAAGAGTACCGAAAATAAATTCCCAGATCATTGCATTTCTAAGTGTAACCCAGGGTATCTTTTTGAAAGGTTTACCTTGGTTGATTCTTAAGGTTCTAGTGTCTACCGCCTCAGGAATATTGAATACCCACCTGAGTCCAGAGTATACAGTATAGGACTTCAGGTCTTTCTTTTTCATTTTATCTGTGGTATTCTCGGTGATCCTCGTTACATGCAGTAACATTTCAGGTGCAATACCTCTTTCGACGGCCGACAGCAGTGCAATCATCCCAAAACCAATGACTAGAAAGAAGAATAAAAAGACAAAATCCGCTAAAAACATACCAATAAAAAAGAAGATAGCCATAACGATCTTCTCGAAAAAACTAACAGGAACCTCCTCTTCAACAATAAATATCATTATAAAAATAATAGGTGTCAGTACAACTCCAAAACCGGCGGCGATTTTAGCAAAAAATTTTAAAATCTTTTTTGTAGATATTATTCCCTTTTTAGAATAAAGATGCATTGCCAGTATCCCAGTCAAAGAAAATGCCATAATAATACTGTACATATAATAAAATTCAACCAAACTCGAGCCCGCTTCCAGGATGTATATAACTATTATCCCCACCAAAACCGAAAAAATGAGTGTAATAAGAAATGTATTCAATATCATTTTATCGTATGTCGTCAAATTTCGAAAGAATGGGTTCTTCGGTAAAATTTTCATTATATTTCCTTCTGCTTGTCATTATAGGGTTATAGGTATTATTATTTATTTTATTTCGGCAAATTATTTGTATGAAATCTATTGAACAGAATAAAAATGATAATTCATTTTGGGCGACGTTGTACTTTTGTTGGATGGTCTGGGTCCTCACAAACCTTCTCGGTATGTTTTTTTCCAAAATTGCGGGTCTTTTCTGTTATTAGATCAATAAGCCCGAATTTGTTCTTAAATGCGATATCTGCCACTACTTTGATATAACCAAGTAGAATCCCTATCCCGATTATAATATATAAAACTGTAAATATTTTACCTGCATCTGTTATCGGATAAATATCTCCATATCCCACAGTTGTCAATGTCGTCACACAAAAATAGACCGAATCGATCCATCCCCAGCCCTCAATTTCATGATAAAAGACCGTACCAACCAATATTGTAACAATAACAAATATCGTCAAGTTCCGAAAATCTCTGTCCTTTGCTAATTGCTTGATGATGCTCAGAAGACCTACCATAATGATCCCTAATTTATTGTTGTGGCTAATTTAGTAAGTGACTTATAAATGTTGTTATTACGGTGGATTGTGGCACGAGAGGATTGAGGATTGAGGATTAAGGATTGAGGCTGAGAAGAAGATTCCAGATTCCAGTTTTCTAATGGCTGACCAATAGGAAGATAGAAGCTGGAAGTAAGACGATAGAGTTAAATTTCTAGTTTCTATCTTCTATCCTCTAACTTCCTTTTAAATAACTTGCCATCTTGAATCTCGAATCGTGAATCCCGAATCCTTTTATTAGTCCTCGTCCTCTAGTATCGTTCTTACCACTTATATCGCTTTGAAAAATAACGTTATTCTTCCGCAGTTTTCAATTCATTCAACGTCTCTTCAAGCACACGAATGACTTTTTCTCTATATGGTAATTGGTCGTCATACTCATAACTAAAGCTACGCCAGTGCGGGCGCTTATGGCCGATCTTGAATTTTATGCCCTTCATTGACGTTTCATACGAGTCATTATCCAATTTTGTAGCTTTTTGATCGGCAATTATGTACCAATGATAGGTAGTGCCTTTAGCAGCACCTGTATTATCTGCTGTTAAATGATCCCGGCATTTGAGTGCATTAAACTTAAATTTCCATTTGTCCGGGGTGAGCTTGGTCTCGTGCCATTTGCCGTTGGGGTAGGTCCAGTTGTGTGAAGCACCTATTAACATACCAGTGTATATTTGGCCATTATATTCTTTTATTTTATCATAATCGTTCATATTCTCCTCCAATATTAAAATTAATTAGAACCTATTATTAATTTAAGATAAGAGTAAAGTGAAAGTATTTCTTAAATAATCAATACAATTATTATTCAAAATCAAACTGATGGTGAGTAAACTAAAATTGTAACAGATGCAGATGCCTGAGCGCCATTAATATTTCCTGAAAATTTCAACCGGAACCTTGTTTTGTATCTGATCCTTTATCCTTTCTAAGCCGGTTTATCTTTTCATTATAAAGCGAATCTAAAACTCGCGATATTCTTTTAGTTGTGATCCATTGCTTAACAGCTTCCATACGATATATATTCCCGTACAATCTTTCTAATGCGGTCAAGATCTCTTCGTGTTCTGCTTCAAGACTCGTACTTAAGGCGTCAGTGGTAATCTCAGGCTTTAAATTTATCTGTTCTAATATTTCAGCTTCAAAATCTAATTCGTCCGGGTCGAAATCAGCGAAATTTACTATTTTTTCTTCCATTTTTTTACCCCCAAAATCGGATAATTAAATTAAATCTAGATATTAATATATATGTTTGAGAGTTTAAAAATATTGAGGTTAAGTGAAGAATAAATCCAAATTATAAAACCCAAAATCCCAATACTTAAAAAAGTAATGGTTTTACGGTTGCGTTTGCGAAACTCGTATCGTAGTTCGGTTATCGGTTTCGTTTAAAAATTATAACTCTGAAATACGAAATCCTAAACAAGCACAAAATTCTAAATCCCAAAAAAACGGGTTTGGAAATTTGTTATTTGGGACTTCGATATTGTTTAGAATTTAGAAATTCGAATTTAATATTACCGAGCCTCGAAACCGCCTAACGACACAGGCTTTGAACTTCGTTCAAATCCTTCGGGCTCTCGACCTTCAGTCTTCGAACCCACGGGCTCCGAGCTTTGCTCGAAGCACACGGGCACATTCGTGCCCTCGGGCGCACCATCCTTTCAGGTTGGCTATCCTTCGGGCTCTCGACCTTCAGTCTTCGAACCCACAGGCTTTGAACTTCGTTC
>CBDVCJ010000382.1:0-3245 GCA_965372445.1 uncultured Thermoplasmata archaeon
TATCTTCTATCCTCTAACTTCCTTTTAAATAACTTGCCATCTGTAATCTCGAATCAAATAAAAAAAGGGTATCCTGACTCCTAACAATAGACAATCAAACTCAAATCCTGACTCCTAACTCCTACCACCTAGAACCTAAAAAAATTGCGCATGCAGACAATCCTTTCACAAAGCAATTCTTTTCAATTGCCAGCTAAATCAAATTCAGGCATATCAAACCAATAGCCTAAGCCGGACACGGCATCGATCTCTGCTTGGACAATTATTTTATGACCTTCTTCTATCTCAACAAAGCGTCTAAAGAGTGCTTTGCCATCTTCCGGAAGCTCACTCACCATTTTATTATAAAACTCGCTGGTCTCGATCTCAATTTCAAGCGCTTTTTTTAAGCTTTGTAGTTCGACATTATGATATTTCCGGTCGCTCTCGCTCGGCTCTAATTTGGCCTTGAGCTTATTTACCTCATCATCAATTTTCTCTCTTTGTGGGATATGAGTTTCTAAACCTTCAACAGTAACTGCACCTGTATTCTTCAACTCTTCTAGTTTCTTCTCTAAATATTGCAAATGGTGTTCCTCTTCTTGAACTAACACATTAAAAACCCTTTTGCCAATAGAATCCTCAGCACTCTGAACTGCATCTTTATAAACATCACGAACCTTGGTCTCGTATTTTATCGAGGTTTGGATTGCTTCTTCAATCTCCATATTTATCTCACCTGTACACTATTGTTGTACTAATTCTTCTTCCTTGACCTTGACAAATTTCTCGCGTGGTGCGCCACATCTAGGACATCGAGTTGGCGGCCAATCACCATCCCATAAATAATCACATAATGGACATAACCATTTAACCATTCATATCAGTCTCCAATCTTTAAATTAATAAGTTTAATTTTCGGTCAGGATTTCGTCATCGTATTTTTCTTCCAACATTCTCAAATGCTCAATTTCCCATTTATATAATGTATTAAATGTAGTTTTTAAGTTCTTATCCGTAGTTATCGATTTAAGATATTCAAACAGTTCGCAAGCTTTTTCTTCGCGTTTCATTGCGACGATCAAGGCCTCTTGATAACCCATTGTGGGTTTGACATTCTGTGGTAGAAGATATTTACTCAACCCGTAATCCTTGGTTTTACCAGGCCCTTTTGTTAATTTATCTAATTCCTTGGCACCACCTTCGAGCTTTCTCAGTTCTTTAATAAGTATATTTTTATGCTTGACTTCAGCCTTTGCTAGGTCCTTAAATAATAATTTTAAGGGTTTGAACTGTACGGTTTTTTCGGCATTTTTATAGAAGCTAAACGAATCTTCTTCTTTCTTCAATGCAATTGATATTGCATTAAGGTTCGATTTATCCGTGTTCTGAATCTTGGCCATAATCAACCTCCTAGTACGTAATTAAAATTTCTTATTTATCCCCCTAATATTGAATTGAATATTTATTACTTTCACCATAATTAATCATTATTAATAAGTATGATCGCTTTTTCAGGACATTGCTCCACACAGAACTCGCAGGCCGTGCAATTATTTACATTTACAGGATAGGACCTTTTATCTTTTACCGAATATCTCGGTTCCGGGCAGATCCCTGAAGCTTTATACTCTTCACAATAAAGTATATCTTCAAGATTACGTATCTCAAAAATGGACTCTGGACAGACTTCAACACATACACCGCGACCTTTACATTTATTATAATCGATCTTTGGTATTTTCTCAGCCTTTTTCGGTGATTCGGTCATAGTTTGACGCCCCATACTTTGAATTTAAATAGAATACATTTATTCATAAAATTAACTACTAACTTGATTATTAATGGCGCTTATAAGTTTAATATATTTGTACTGTAATCACTATGAACATTTGTAATTTTTCATAGATCTACTACTGCCCTAAATAATATTCAATTTCCATACAAATTATAGTTAGTTATAAATACAATAATCCTAATTCCCATTTTCGATAATATGAACCATGCAATAATATTATATGCGACAAGATATGGCAGTACCCGCGAGATCGCGGAAGCATTAGCAACCAAGTTGGAGATACCATATAAAAATGTAAATGAAATTTCTGACCGCTCGGAGCTTGAGACCTATGATTATATCATTCTTGGAGCGCCAATATATTATGATGATATATTCGAAGAAATGAAGCATTTTATCACATCGTTTTTCATTACGATCGGTCAAAAGAAATTAATCACCTTCGCCGTTTATGGTGCAACAAAAGGACGACTTGACAAAGATTATTCAAGAACCTTCGCTGATTATTTCCAACCAGCACCGTTGTTGTCGATCGACTTTGTGGGTCGTGCCACCAAAAGTTCGTTAGGCGATGAAGATTATCGTAAACTCGAGATCTTTTACAAAAACCGATTGGACGCCGAATTATCGGATTTCGATTATTTCGATGAAAACAGGATTGATGAAGAAGCCGCGAAAATAAAAGAAGTCATGCAATAAATATTCTCACTTCAACAAAGAAACAATCATTCAATCAATTAATTCTTATTCTGATTTTAATTTTAGTAATTATATAGAATGTGTTCTCAAACTAAACCTGAAAAAACTATATAAATGAAAGGTTATAAGGCTAACCTCATAAAACCTAAACGAAAGATAATCATCAATTTGGGGGATGAAGAACATGAAAAAATATGACCTTATCGCAATTGGTACAGGTTCGGCTATGAACCTAGTTGATCCAATGCTTCGCAAGAATCCTAAAATGAAGGTGGCAGTGATTGATAAAGATGAACCCGGTGGCATTTGTTTAACTCGTGGTTGTATACCGAGCAAGATTTTACTTTATCCAGCTGAAGTTGTAAGAATTGTTGAATCTGCAGCCAATTTTGGTATTGATGTGGATATAAAGAACATTAATTTTACTCATGTAATGGAACGTATGAGAAAACTGATCTATACCGATATAAACGGTATCCGTCATGGCTTATCAAATTCACCTAATATAGATTATTACCCTGAGGTTGCAACTTTCATAGGGCCTTATACGCTAAAGGTCGGCAAGGAAAAAATCACCTCGAAATTGATCTTTCTTTGTACCGGCTCCAAACCTTTAGTGCCGCCTATTAAGGGTATTGATAAAGTTAAGTTTTTGACCAGTCGAGAAGTTTTGAAACTGGAAAAGTTACCAAGCGAAATTGTGATATTAGGGGGTGGCTACATAGCCTCGGAATATGGCCATTTCTTATCTGCAATGGGTGCTAAGGTT
>CBDVCJ010000383.1:0-3225 GCA_965372445.1 uncultured Thermoplasmata archaeon
CTCGCTCCAGCGGCTCTTGATAGATGCCATGCTCACCCCGACCGAAGCGGATGTAATAAATACCAAAGAAGTAGGTAGTTCAAATGTAGCGGGCGGTGATAAAATATTTTATTACAATTATGTCTATAGCTACAATCCAGGATACCCATCACCCAGGTTGTGGCGTGAAACTTATTACGAGATGTATGAATATGACACAACAACCGATACCAGCACCAATCTAGGTAATGGCTACCCGATCGGGGCCAGTTCCAACTATTTGGCATATCGATATTACTACTACAAATATTGGTATACTAATGGCTCAAGAATTAATATAAATGCTTACTATGTGCGGGATTTAAATACAAATGTCAATACCAAATGGAACGAATTGACATACGGAAACCCCACTGATCTATGTGGCAACAACATGGCGAGTCTTCTCTTCACTAATTTAGGTAAAAGCATATATAAATTCGATATTTATGCGACAGATCTCTCCATGACACCCTGGAGCCCAGTTCTTATGCATGTTGCACAAGCTACATCAACAGTGCTCGTAAAATTTGACAACACCCATATAAGTGAAAATTACATAGCCTGGATGGAGGGAAATTATTTAGTCCCACCACCACCCGCTCGGTATCCGCAGATCAATAACTGGCCTATCAAACTCTTGGAGTTATCCAAGCCGATGACAACCCCAACGGTCTTACACCAAACCACCACAACCTATATCTCATCGGCAGTACGCTTTGGTAAGAGTTTACAGATGAAAACTATGGATGATAATACTGTTGTTTGGACTGAATACGATATAGTTACAAGACTCAACGAAGCCAAATATATTGACCTAAATACACTAACGAAAACAATCTTCAGCAAAATGCAAATTGGAGGCGCAAATCTAGTTGATGATCTGCTGTATTTTGATGTATATAATAGTTTTACAAGAAAAACACAGATCTATGAATGCGATTTGACCACAAACATAGTTGCTAGTACCGGAATAGTTGGCTATATTGAGCGTTTAGGTAACGGCGCCGGCGATTATATACTATCCTTACGAACTTACGAAGGTCAATACGGTGCAGATCTCAATGGCGATGGTGATACGAGAGATTATGTAATTAGGTATATTTATATGACCGTCGAGGCTACGCTTGATATCGACCCCGATACATTGAACCTAGAAACCAATGGTAATTGGATAACAGCTTATATTGGATTACCCGATGGCTTGGATGTCAATGATATAATACTCAGCACTGTAATGTTGGATCAAGCCGTTAAAGCCGAATGGTGTGATGTACAAGATACCACTTTGATGGTGAAGTTCGATAGACTGGATGTTGAGAATTTAATTGGCACGCCGCAGCAAGCAGTAGAGCTAACCGTTGAAGGCAAACTTACAACTGGTTTACAGTTCAAGGGTACAGATAGTATACGTGCGATCAATCCCTAAGCTCGTTAATTTGGGCCTTTTCGGCCCTATTTTTTTTATTTTTTTATAGTATATAATGTATATAATTATTCTTTTTTTACCGCAGAGACGCAGAAACGCAGAATGGAATATTTCTGCGCTTCTGTGCTTCTGCGGTAAATTTTTCATTTTAATTATTAAGTTATAAGATAAGAGGTGAGGTTTGGTTGACGGGCAGACTGGCGAACCTTTTGGGATCTAAGACTCTACCGCCTCTCGATTTAACCACACAATACAACCGCATCGTCTACATAATACATTACTGGGATTACTTTTAATTCATCTTACTTTTATCAATTACCACTATTCATGCAAAAAATTTGAAAATGTTTAAATATCTATAAAACTGTTCATAGATGGGGAGCAGTCATTAATTAGCGTAAAATTAGCTAATTAAAATTAGTTTTCTCCACTGAGTGCCGACAAGGGGCGCGATGATAAAAATACCCGAAAGTCCAAGGAGGGGGACAATAATGCAAAGTAGACAAATTGTCAAAATAACAACAATAGCTGTAATTTTAATTATGATTTTGACGGTCTTCACAACTATGATGCCAGTGCTTGCAACGCCATCCGAAGCCGATGTGACCAATACGACCGAGTTAAGCAATACGATCATCGTCGGCGGCGATAAGATCTATATGAGTGAATTAGTCCGTAATTATAATCCAGGTTATCCAATGCCGCGACTATGGTACGAGTCTTACTATGAGCTATATGAATATGATACCAGCACCGATACTAAGACATATTTGACCCAAGGCTATCCAATAGCAGCAAGTCAAGATTATTTGGTCTATCGATATTACTATTATAAATTATGGTACACTAATTTCACCCGAATAAATCTTAACCTATACTATGTATTAAACTTAAATACCAATGTCAAGACCTTATGGAACGATGTGGCGTTTGGCAGACCTTGTGACCTATGGGGTAGTAATATGGTTTCTACCCTAATGAAATTCGCGCCACCCGCACCTGCGACGACCTTAGTTTTCGTTACCGATGTATCATTATCGCCCTACAGCCCCGTATTCATGACCACCATGTCCTCAGGCCCGTCAATTTCAGCAGTGGCAGCGGCGTCAGTGCATATCGGCGGTAGTTATATTGCTTGGAGTGAAGAGACCCCACGAACATTCCCGGTAATATATCCATACACACTAACATATTACTTAAAAACGATGGATATCAACCTACCCGGCACACTGCCAATTGTCTTACATAAGACCACCGCAACCTGGTGGTCAAATATGAATTACATGGGCAAAAGACTAAACATCAACACCATGGACGACAAAATCGTGGTATGGACCGAATACGATTTTGTTACCAGGACCTACGAAAGTAAATATGTAGATATTTTAACAAAAGTAAAAACTTCGTTCACCACCACACGTGCAATGCAAATGAATATAGCTGATGATCTGATATATTATTATGTGTATGATTCGGTGAAACGCAAACCAGAGTTATTTGAATATGATACAATAAGTACTATCGAGACCAATACCGGTATTGTAGGTTATTTGGATAATCCTGGTAATGGTGTGGATTATGTGCTGGCCATGAGAACCTATGAAGGCCATTACGGTGCGGACCTGAACAGCGATGGCGATACCCGCGATTATATTGTCAGATATCTGTATATGACAATAGAGGCAACAATTGATATCGACCCGGACACCTTGAATCTTGAAAGTAATGGTAATTGGATAACAGTTTATATCGATCTACCTGCGGGGTTCGATGTCAAT
>CBDVCJ010000384.1:0-3213 GCA_965372445.1 uncultured Thermoplasmata archaeon
CTGACTTTATCTACTGTTGTTATTTCCGGTGGATTGTTCTCGAAACCTTCTGAGATTACAGTTAAAATGAACTCATGCCAATCTTGACCACCATCACCATCATCTACAGATATATTTACATTAAACCCGCCTAAATCACTAATTGTTGGTGTACCTGAAAGGAGACCGGTGCTTGAATCTAAATCCAACCAAGTTGTCTTGGTGTCTAATGACCAAGTGAGTTGAGATAATGGACTGTCAATATCTGTTGCGTTGTAGTCAACCATGTACAAAGTATTTGCATTGGCTATGAGTTCATCCTCTGTAATTATCTCAGGACGATCATTGACATTCAAGACGATCAAGGTGTAGTTTGTAAAAGCTAATCCCGTGTCACCATCGTCAACAGAAACATTAATCCAATATTCACCAACTTCATCATTGGTAGGTGTTCCGGAAATAATTCCAGTGACAGATTCAATGTCAAGCCATGAGGTTGCGTTAGTGTCAAGTGACCAGATTTGATTTGAAATTAAACTATCAATATCAGATGCATTGTAATCGACTTCGTACATTTCATCTTCATAGGTTGTTTCTAAATTAGTGGTATTGATTATCGGGTCGTCATTAACTTCAATTACTGTAAGTGTAAAATTCGTGAAATCGATTTCCAAAGTATCATTTATTGATATATTGACCCAATAATTGCCGACATCGTCATTTGCGGGCGTTCCTTTGAGTACAGTTATTCCATTATCAAAAGTTAGCCAGCTTGCATTCGAAGAATAATTCCAAGAAATAGATTGTCCTACATTTGCGACATCAATATCATGATATTTATATTGAATTTCATAATATTCATCTTCAAATACAGTTTGATTATCTAATGTTATAATATTTGGGGCGGTATTATATACAAATGGTAAATTAATAATTGCTGTAGAGTCATTGACATTACCATCGGAAGCATAGATCTGAAACTTGTGGGCATCGATATCCAAATGGGTAGTATTGAAATAATAATTCTTACCATTTGTATAATTCGTATCCCCAGGCTCAACCTCCAACATAGAATATTCTGAACCGCTAATGTTTATTGTTATTTTGGTGGGCGTAATATTTTCAATTTGAAAATATTTTACTGTAAAATTAAAATAGGTACTGGTATTGCCAATAATTGGATTTACATTTGGAAATTTTAAAAATAACGGAGAATAACTATGCCATCTGAAGAAAATATCCGAATCAGTTCCAGCTCCATCGGTATTATTTTGATCGGACCAAATAAAATAACACAAATTAAAATAAACGGCAATATCTGGTGCTTTTGATCCAAGTATATTAATATCGCTACCTTGCAAAGGCTCTGAAATTACTTGGATATCTTCCCAGTTCGAATTGGTAATATTATATCTATAGAAAATATCGTTGTCATTACCAGCCCCCATAGTATTATTACTATCTTGCCAAGCTACAAAAATTCTACCATTCTCAACTTCTATCGCCGGATAATAACATTCACCTTGACTGAAATTATTACCCGATACGGGTTCTGAGATTACTTGGACTGTTTCCCAGTTAGAGCCGGTAAGATTGGTACGGTAAAAAATATCATGATCCGGACCTGCATTATTTGTTTCGTTTCTATCCCGCCACACCACATATATTTTACTATTTTCAACTGCAATTGCAGGGTCATCAGACCACGCTGTATTGAAATCATTATTCGGAACAGGTTCAGAGATCACCTGGATATTTTCCCAATCGGAACCCGTAAGATTACATATGAAGAATATATCATTATCTAAACCCGCACCATTTGTATCATTTTGGTCCCTCCAGACAACATATATTTTATTATTCTCGACGGTAATATAAGGATTGTAAGACCACCTGTCATGAAAATTTTGACCCGCAACAGGTTCAGAAATCACCTGGACGGCTTCCCAATCATTGCCTGTAAGATTACATCTAAAAAAGATATCTGCATCTGTTCCTGCGCCATCAGTATTGTTATGGTCGCGCCATACTGTGTAAATTTTACCATCATCAACGGCAATGCTAGGGAAAAATGAGGACCCTATATTCGAATTGTTTCCTGGAACGGGTTCTGAAATTACCTGAATGTCCCCCCAGTTGGAACCCGATAGATTACATCTAAAAAATATGTCCATATCCGAACCGGCATTATTTGTGTTATTCGAATCATACCAAACGACATAGACTTTACCGTTCTCAACCGCGATATCTGGAGCGTATGATCCGCCAGTGGTTAAATTCTGACCTGGGATTGGTTCTGAAATTATTTGTATATCGGACCATGAAATACCATCATAACGTCTATAGAAAATATCGGAATCCGAACCAGCACCATTAATATCACTTTTATCTCCCCATACCACATAAATAATCCCATTTTCAATAACTATTTTCGAGCTGATAGATGAATTTATATTATTATTTTGACCTGCAATTGTTTCTGAGAGAACCTCGATTGAGCCCCAATCAATACCCCCGTTGCTCAGTGGTTCACCGCCTTGGCTCGATGTACGGCTCGGTTCGGGTGTAGCATTGGTAGCAATGAATCCAGCATTTAAATTAATTAGTAATAAACTTAAAATTACCGTGATCACAATAAGGATTCTTTTAAATTTCATCAACAATTATGTGCCCCCTTGACTATCATTCTGACAATTTCTATAAAGAAGTACTAAATAATCAATTTTGCTATTGATTTTAAAAAAAAGAAAAAAAGAGAGAGGATGAGCAAAGAAAAATCCTATGATATTAAAAGTGCTGATTGATTTTTAGCCAGTCATCGAAATGCTGGCTTGGCCACTCCCGCACGTTATTTAGTTTCATATGGCTTAATTAAATCCCAATACTACCAATATCCAAATAATCCAATAAAATCCCAATTGACAATACTACCAAATTTTGCAAGTATCAAGTCCCAAATAAGCTCCAAGCACCAAACTCCAAAAAAATTGTTTGGAATTTTGGTTATTGAATTTTGGGATTTGTTTGGAACTTGTATCTTGTTTCTTGGAATTTTGCCATTGGGATTTCATTGGTAGTATTTGCTTATTGGTATTATTACCATTGGCATTCACTGTGACGACGGTGGGTTTTGCTCAGACGGATCAACTGATTCTGCCCGGGGCGGCTCCGGTGGCGCTGGGGGCTCTTGAACCACTGGCGGCATATATTGGGGTTGCTGCCGTAATTGTATGG
>CBDVCJ010000385.1:0-3207 GCA_965372445.1 uncultured Thermoplasmata archaeon
GAGTGCTATTCCGATCTATGAAGCTACAAAAAATTATCATTCTGATATTTCCAAACATGTATTTCACCGACAAGTATTGCAGAGCTTCCGTCAGGCATCCATTCAACATTATTTAGATCTTCAGTATGATGGAAATTATTTGAAGCTTCATGATCATTTGAACTATCATCATCTAATGAGACACAACCGGCATTAATTATTACTAACATTAATATTATTAAAATCTTGACTATAATTATTTTTTTCTTCATGATAAAGTTCCCCCTTTTTATTTTCGCTATTATTTGTTTGTTACTTCACAGAATTATCCTTCTTATTATTATTATAATATTTATATTTTATTTAACTTTTTACTTACGAGTTCAGAAAACGCCAGGCGGTCATCGGGGCAGGAGCTTCAGCCGGGGTGCGGGTGAACCGTCAAATACGGCGACGATCTCCAAATTTAATCAAGCCAATCATAAGCTTTAGTTCTTGGCAGGATCTTCGCGATCTTAACCTTACTCCCATCTACAATATATATCATTCTGTAATTGCCAATTCTTAATCTATAATAATCCTTCTTTGGGCCCTTTAACCTTTTAATATCTACTTTGGGCCTAGGTCTATATGGATCCTCTTCTAATTTACGTAATTTTTTCTTAAGTTGTGCACGCATATCTGGATGTAAACTGTCAAGTTGCCGTCTTGCAGTTTCTGAAATAAGAACGTTAAATTTCGTCAAGAGGCACGAACTCCTCAGTTTCTAGAATTCTATCTATATCCTCGAAAAATTCTATTCTTTTTGCGATCTCCATTAACCTTTGGATCAATTCATCATACGTTTCGCCTTTCTTACCTAACTGACGAAGTTCTTCGCGGGTGTCCTTGCTAATTTGAATTGTTGTTGCGGATTCCATAAAATACCACCATTATATAGAATTATATGTAGCTATATGTTATATATAATTTGCTCTTTGGAGTTCGTTATCGATCAGAAACTTGTCCCTAAGATAAGCAGAAACAGCCGATGTATTGACTTCTATGCAAATGTGCCATACAATTTTGCATAACGCCCTGTGGTTATCCGAAGTTGTAAAGCGCAGCCGAGCATTTGGGTGAGCGAGTGCAACGTGCTCGAGGATTTTTGGCGAAGTAAAAAACGGAATAGTTGGTTTAGAAAAAAATTAATCCAATAGCCAATATACATATCCACAACTTGAACAAACATAATTTTGAGCAGATTTATTTGCCCGATCCATAACAATAAATGCGGCACCTCTGGTATTCATCTTTGTTTGAAAGTTGGTTTTGCTTATATTAACAACCATTTTCCCATCAAGCTGTTTTATCGGCAAGCTGGTATCGCTTACGAAATTGGCGGTTTTATAATGGGTTTCTACTTTCTTTGTCTCTCGATCATCGCCATAAGTAAAACACCTGCCAAAAGAACCCTTCTGTCGAATTGGTCGGGTAGTGAATGGCATTGGATATCCCAGATATCTCCGATTATCTTGAATCTTTGATTGATCTCTACAACAGGCCTACCGTCCAGCTCCATAGTGATCTTTTCCGGGATCAACCCGCCAAACGGTACGTATTTGCGCGCAAGACCTCTCCCGGTCCCCTCCGCTAACCGTCCGATCATTTGATCGTAATTGTTGTATATTTCCCATTCATCAGAAATGAATGCCGACATCAGAGCTTTTCGGCGGAAATAACCTAGTGGAGTATTGGTGGTTGAATCAATAACATCAAATTTGCCCCAAGCATCGATTATTTGTGCCTGTTTGATACGAAATAACTCCTGGGCCATTGACTCATCATTGTATATTCTGATATCTTCTTTGATCTTCCAAAATTTCTGTTTGCTGTATGCAAGTTTTGTACCCCTTTGATCTTCAATCCAATATTGGTCCACGATGCGAAGTGCCTTCTTTTTTATAATATAATAATTCTGATACCAAAGTGGATTCACCTGTGGTTGGCCCTGACCGGGAGGTCGAGGGTCGTGTACATGATTTGCTGCCATTTTATCATCCTCTTTTTATATTTTACATAATACTGCTGAGATAATTTATTTTGTGTTTGGTCTGCAAATAATATCGCATATATTATTTCCAATATCATATTATAAGATATTTAAATTTTTTTCTAAACCAATTGTATTTAATGGATTGTGGGTGGTGGTAAAGGATGCGTGGGATGATGGCGACAGGTGGAGGAACATTCTTTGGGGTCGCGCGAGCACCCGAAGGGTGTGAAGAGTTGTATGAGGTACGTCTCGGGGACTGGTGTCCTGGTTTTATATTTAATCTGTTTTGAGATATTTAATGAAGTTGGTTGCATTCATAATTTTTATATTCCGATGTTTATAACTTAGTATATCCTTATCACCACTTATTATTAATTTACAGTTTGATGCATCTGCACATGCAATTACATGAGCGTCATATTTATCTCTTATATCGGAATATTTTTTGATCTTATTCATGTAAACTCTTCTTTTAATGATCTCAATATCAGAAACCTCAATAAATTTCTCAAACGCTTCTAGGTATTCCGGAAACTTGTCCATAAACACTCTAGTGGTTTCTTCAAGAATATGTTCTGAAATAACAAGATGATCCCCCTCACTTACACTGCGAATTATTAGTTCAAGTTCTTTTTTATCAAATACGATCGCTGAAATTAAAATGTTAGTATCAATAAATATTTTAAACATTATGCCCAAACCTCTTTACGGGCCTTCCCTATAGCTTGCTCAATTTCCTTTTTTGTTATACCTTTATCTTTGGCTGCTTTTTGTAACACATCGCTTAACTCTTTTAATTTCAGACCTACTTTCTTCATAATAATATATTCACCAATTGTCTCGACAGCAATGTAAGTATCTTTATCAATATCAAGTTCTTTTCTCACACCCACAGGAAGTGTAACTTGACCTTTACTCGTTACTTTTATTATTTCTGTCATAAGGCATCAATATTATGTAAGAATTCCTTACTATTTATAGTTTCCGTTAATACACCGCCTGGACACCAAGCAGTCCGTCTCAGCACCTCATAGAATTTCGGTTAACGGTCGGCGGATAGGCGAAGTTCCGAGCTTCAGCGAGGAATTTGGGCGAACTAACGAAGTTAGTGAGCCGCTTATCCGCCTGTTAAACGATTAACACGACAGCTAAATTGAAGCGGTTGCGGGGTTGATTGGGGGTGGGGTCATAAG
>CBDVCJ010000386.1:0-3194 GCA_965372445.1 uncultured Thermoplasmata archaeon
CAACCACCAGCCCAAGCAACAACTACCGCAGCGCCGCCAGTAGCTGCCGCTGCACCCGCTCCCGCCACAGCTGCGGCCGTGGCACCGTCGCCACCCCCTGCACAAACTGTTGCCTGCCCGACCTGCGGTGTTCAAATTGCAGTCAATTCTTCGCCATGTCCAAGCTGTAAAACAAACTTGAATTGGAACTGAACAATTATTCACATCTTTTAATTATGTTTAGCTAAAAGTCTCGTGTTAAACATCGGGAGCACGAACGGCTCCCGATACTCCCTGTTCCCGTTGCTCCCGATTTATGACCTTAAAACATTGGCACGAAAAAAAATAAAATCATCTTTTTTTGCGTAATTCATACATTTCCTCATAAAGTCCAACTAGTCTGTCGATAACTCTCTCCATCGAGTGTTTTTGGACCGTTGCAAGTGCATTTTGACGAAGTTCGTTATCGGCCTCGAGTGTTTTCACGATCGCCTTGGCACAATCTTTATGGTCAAAAGCATCAAATAAGAACCCGTTCTCACCATCTTTAACAAGCTCGGGGATGGCGCGGTAGTTTGCACCTGAGACCGGAAGACCAGACGCCATCGCTTCAAGGATAACAATGCCTTGCGTCTCGAAGGTTGATGAGGTTGTAAATGCATCGGCACATGCATAATATTTTGGGATCGCCTCGTCTGGTACATATCCGGTAAAAATAAAATCGTTTGTTAATTTCAAATTTTTAACCATATTTTCATAATATTCTTTTGCAGGACCGATCCCCACAATTAAAAATTTGCAATCCGGATATTTTTTCTTCAACAAAGGTGCAGCTTTTATGAATGTATCCAAATTTTTCTCAGGAGCTATTCTACCTAAATGTAAAATTATTTTATTATCCTCAAGACCCCATTTTTTACGGATCTCAGTTCCATCGTTACTCGGATTATATTTCTTAAGATTAACTCCGTTCGATAGAATAAAGAATCTTTCAATATCATTAGGCCACATACCTTTGAGCTCTTGCTGGGTGTTTTTACTGGGGATTGTTACAACTTCACATCTATGAAAATACCATCTTAAATATTCGTACATTAACCGTTTAATTAATTTTTGAAGGGATTTGTTACTAGTTACATAATGTAAAGTATCTGTAACGAGAGTATGAAACGAATAGATCAATGGATATTTCAATTTATACGCTGCCCAGACTGCTTTGATACCAACAAAGCCGGCTCCCTGGGAGTGGATAACGTCAATGCCAAACTCTTGAAGTTTTTCATTAAGCTTCGCACGTGGGAATGCCATTCTATATTTACCATACCCGAAAAATTTGACCGATTTAACATAAATTACATTTGGATCTGGTTGGGTGCGCACCAATTCATTATCACCCGGTGCGAATACATAGACCTCATGGCCGCGTTTATTTAAGCGTGATTTATATTGGTTGATGGTGGTGACCACTCCATCTACTGCTGGGTAATATGAATCTGTGAACATACCTATTTTCATAATATTGCCTCTTGATCGTGGCTAATATGAATTATAATTATTAACTATCAACCCCTCAAGGTCCGAAATCAGGAATGGTATATATATTATTTATTCTTTAAGAAGATTTATACTAGATTCACTTTGTTAAAACTGAAATGAAGGATGGCCCCAATTAAGTTGTGAGTTGTGAGCACGCTCGCCTGTGGCTCACTGGAGTTGTGAGTTTTAGTCGAGAGTCCTGAGTCCTGAGTCCTTAATCCTCAATCCTGACTCCTGACTCCTAACATTTGACAGCCAAACCTAGATCCTGACTCCTGACAATAGACAATCAAACCCAAATCCGGACTCCAAAACATACCCCAATGTATATAAATCAAGATTTCTATAGCACAGTAAAAGATAAAATTATATACTTTATCTTTGGAGGAAAAACGGTTGCAGGTGATTATACTCGCGGGTGGTCTGGGTAAACGTTTGAGACCTTTGACGGATACCCGAGCCAAACCGCTATTACCAGTCTTAAATAAACCGATGATAATGCATATTATCGACTCGTTTCCCCAAGATATCGATAAGGTAATTTTGACTGTGAGTTACCGTAAAGAAGATTTGGAACATTATTTTGAGAATAATGATGCGGGTAGGGAGGTTATAATAGTTGAGGAAGAAGAGCCATTAGGTACTGGAGGCGCGATTAAGAATGCAGAAAAATATATTGATGACACTTTTGCGGTATATAATGGCGATATAATTTCCTCACTGGACCTTTCTGATTTTATTGAATTCCATCGTACTCGAGGTGGAATTGGCAGCATTTCGATCTGGCCTGTTAAAGATCCATCGGCTTTTGGGTTAATAACTTTGAATTTTAAAGAAGAAATATTGGATTTCACGGAAAAGAAACCAATAGATCAAATTGAACTTAAAATGGATTATTATTGGATCAATGCAGGTTCTTATATTCTCGAACCGGAGATATTGGATTATATACCCAAAGGCAAAAAGATCTCGATCGAACGTAAAATATTTCCCAAAGTAAAAGATAAGAAATTATATGGTTTCAAGATCCATGGGTATTGGTTTGATTCTGGCACGCCCGAATTATATTTGAAAGTGCATGCAAAATTGCTGGAGTATATGAGTAGCACAGGTAAAGGCGTCAGCCTTGGTAGGAATACCGAGATTGAGACCGGAGTCGCGCTTATACCGCCGGTTCTGGTTGGCGATAATTGTAAAATTTCACATAACGCAGAAATTGGACCAAATGTATGCTTGGGTAAAAATGTTTCTATTGATATTAATGCAAAAATCTCAGATGCTGTGATCTTTGATTACACACTCATTGGTGCTGGGGTAATGGCTAGAAATATAATCGTGGGGGAAGGTTCTAGATTAAAGAAAGGTGCGAATATCGAGGACGGTAGTGTTATTGGTGATGGGACAATAATTGACGCCTGATTTTTTGTTCTGGATTAATTCTAAACCAGTTGTAAATGGTAAGATTATAAATGATGTCTAATTGGATTAGAGATTCCAGTTCGCTACTATTTTCTATATTAGTTTGGAGTTTTCAGTTTACAGTTTGTAGTCCCCCCCGCCCCCCATTTAGTTTCAAGATCCAAAATCCCAAATGATTACACGGGTTACGTTCTACGGTTACGAGGCCCGTATCGGTAAGGGTTTCGGTAACAAGCTATCGCTTATTACCTCGACCCTCG
>CBDVCJ010000387.1:0-3188 GCA_965372445.1 uncultured Thermoplasmata archaeon
TCTCTTCCCGTAACTTTTTCCATCCAATCGATACCATCTTTCAATTGGTCAACCACAACTTTAACACCATGGTCTGTAACTTTTGTGTACGGTCCTACCCCCACATCAACACAATACATCGGTACGCCGCCTTCCAGTTCAGATATTATTTGATACCATTTTGCATGTGAACAGCATATGTGATCCTGCCACAAGAAATCCGGTTTGGGGAACCCTACCGATTCGCCGCCGCGGAACCGCGGCCCGAACTCGCCATCTTTGTAATTGAAAGCGTATTCATTTATCATTATTGAACCCCAATAATTGCGCATGTAAGCACAAAGGTCACGGGCATATCCGGCTTTTTCAACGGCTTCCATGCATCTCATAGAGAGATCCTTATCAAACGCCAGTGAGGCTCCATAAGGTTCACTCGTGATCGGATATACATCCTCGCCCAGACCTGCAGGGATGGCATCAAAGGTCCAGGCACCGCCGCCCCACCGGAGGCCGCCTTTATCGTGGGCTTCATAATAATTTTTGTAAAAATCCATTCGAATTTGTTTGGCTTCTTCCCAGCTGTCTAATGATTCTGTTGGATATTTTGTATCTGCCATGATCTTCACCTCCCTTAAAAAAGGTCCTCCTCACCTATCATCTCGAGAAACGCTTCTACTCGTACTTTGAATTGGCCTATTGGCACTGTAACATCGAATTCAAGAAATAATGAGGGAATATCATTTTCTTTAAGATAGCTCTTAATTGCCGGTGTATCAAGTTCATGGGGGTCACAGAATTTCTGCTGGATGATTATCGCGCCCCGTACATTATAATCTTTAGCAAGTTGTAATATATGTGGTAATCTTGACCGTTCAGGCCAATCCTTGGTGGGGCATCGGGGACGATCAATGTACCTTTGTGCTATCGCTTCCATAGCATTACCATTACTGGGTGGCATAACTTCATTCCAGAAATATCTGCTACCAGTACAATGGTCATCGATAACAAAAGTTGCCCCTAGTTCTTCGACCATATTTACGAACTCGGTATCGTCATCTTCGCTGCCAACGATCATCAATCGCTCACCAGTTTCACGATCCAATTCACGATTGGGTAATTCAGCCAATACTTTCTCAAGTTCGGCGGTATGCTCATTTTTATCAATCCACTGGTTTGAAACCGACATGTACATTGCTTCCAAACCTGTCAGTGGCGGTTTGGGGGCTTTCCGAAGTTCATAAACCTGTTTCATCAATCGACGGTTATTGTTCATTATCTCAATACCACGATTCAAATCTTCGGGCGTGATCTTTTGACCGGACCAGTCTTCAATTGCCTTTTTAAAAGCTTCGAATTCTTCAGTTAGATATGGCAAAGCTCGAGGGCTCTGAACATGGTTTGGCATGTTTAGATAATAACTAAAATCCACCGGTATATGCATATCCCAGCTTGTAAATGCCTGGCGGATGTGGATGCAGGACTGCGAGATCATTATTCCATCAAGATAATCATATCGACCTTTCAAACCCTGTGCCAAACAATCTCGACAGAAGGGGCAGAACATTCCGAATATGTGTGGTTCTGTTACATCTTGAGGCTCATGGCTGCCCAATATCCTTACAGGCAATATATTCGCTGCGTAAAGGATCTCTTCTGGTACATAGGTACAAAAGTAGCCCATGACCTTACCACCAGTACGCTCTTTCCATTCTTTTGCATACTCGTGACGCTTCTCATACCACTCTTGAAATTGCTCCATCATGCTGTTTCAACCTCCTCCACAATATTTGATAATCGTTTAGTCAAGTTTCTTTTCTAAATTGATAAAATTGCTGCGTGTAAAACCAATTGATTTGAAAAATGCCAACAAATCTCCTGAGTCCCATTGAACCGCGGTAAATACTCGTTTTACACCTTTATTCCTGAAAGTTTTAAGTAAGGCCAGCCCCAATTTGCGGCCTAATCCTTTACCCATCTCATGAGGATTCACACCAATGACCTCGAGCCAGCCACTAAGTTCAACCCCGAAACCCCAGTCTTTTATATCACCTAGAATAAAACCCACGGCCTTGCCTTTTTGTTCGGCAACTAAACAGGTATCCGGGTTATGAGCGATATAGCGCTCTATGATCTTTCGCCAGTTACGGGTGACGCGGCGTTTGGTTATTGCCTCCTGGATCTTGGCAACCTCTTCTATATCTTTGGTCTTTAAAGTTCTGATTTTAATTTGTTGCATTTTGTTAACCCCTGATATTTTAAAATTCCAAGAACCAAGATGCAAGTTCCAAACAAATTCCAATTCTCAAAATCCAAACTCGGTTTGGAATTTTAGTATTGGCACTTGGTGTTTGCTTGGTTCTTGGAGGTTTGGTGCTTGGAATTTTTCTATAATAACCTCCCCATATTTAATCAATTCTGATAATTTTGACGTGTTTGCCAACCCAATCCGGTGGAAGATAAACTCGTCCACTGTTTCCACTAGGCTTGACCTCTTTTTCGATCATTTCCTCGCCAAATACTTCGAATTTCGATCTCGTGTTTGGGGTTGATGGGTCCATTATTACCACGTTACCAATACAATATAATTGCAATGAAGTTACTTTGTAGATATAATGTAGCTACAATATAAACTTTTGTACTTAATCTAAAAAATCATTACGAAAGATTGGAAATTTAATAAGTTAATCGTATGAATCTAATCTTGGCATTTCGAATTTTCTATCGAATTTTTCTAAAGGCATACTAATTTTTAAAATATCACGAATAAAATCTTCTTTTTTCCATCGTTCAATTCTTTGTTTAAGATCTTGTAAAAATTTTTCTCCAAGAGGTGAATTCGTGCATGAGATAATATAGTATAATGCTGAATTTTTCTTAATATCTTCTACTAAAATTAATGGATTACTATATTCATAAAATGGTTTTAATCTATCTAAATATAATTCCATTAACTTTTCTCTTGATTCAGCACTAGAATCTTGATATTTTCTCCAGATATCTCTCCATTTATTAGTTCCAAAAAAATTATCATTAATTTTACAATATTGATTTTTTTTATCATTTTGAGCTCCTTTATTCAGAAAACCAGCATTACGTTTTATGCCCATTATTGGGAAATTAATTAATAATTCAGGTCTTCTAATATCTCCTGAATTTGTATAAATATATGAATGATTGGCAATTCTAACAACCGTTCTCCATTTTAAATC
>CBDVCJ010000388.1:0-3188 GCA_965372445.1 uncultured Thermoplasmata archaeon
CGAGGGCACGAATGTGCCCGTGTGCTTCGAGCAAAGCTCGGAGCATGTGTCGTCTATCGGTATCGAACTTCGAAACCGAAACGAAACCGCCTAACGAGCTTCGATACTAGCTTCGAAACCGAAACCGAGTTTCGATACCTATAAGATTCACAAGGAGCGATATAATTGATCTTTTGCCTTCTAGCACTCCTCCCCTTTCAATAATTACTATATTTTTATTAATTATTTAAAGCGATTTCCCGAATACATATTTGATTACTAATAAGTTTCCCCTGATTTTAGATTCTTCTAACTCCATTTTGATAAAATTTCAATAAACGTGTATCAATATTGTACAATAATCCGAAACTATATAATCAATTATTCTATTATACTAGTTGTATTCGGTGATGAATATGAGGATAAAATTATTTGCAGTGCTTTTTGGTACAATGTTATTATTGTTAATATTCTCAAGCATTGTAGCAACAGGTACGAGCCCAGATATGACACTGGACACCAAGCTTCGGTACATGGGCGACCGCGGCGGCGGCGAGCTCGAGGTCACGCTCGAAGGTGAACTTGCGAGAAGTTTTCGTCAAAGGATCGATAACGATATTTATATCCACCAGGGTATAAGTGGATATCAAGATGGCACGATCTCCGGTGCGATCAGTGGCGGCAGTACCGAACTAAGTAAATACATGGAAGTTATCGAAGATCGGTTAGAAGGTACTTATAAAGAAGAAGAGATGCCGCTCGAAGGTTATAAAGGGTTTTACAAAGGCATGTCCGTATGGCGTAAGGGCCAAAACCAAGGTGTCAATGTCGTGGATACCGAAGGGTTGGTTGGCACTACAACCGATAGTACATCAAAAGTCTATATCAAGATCGAACTGAAATCCGAAAATATGGAAGTTAAAGATAATGTGTTATTATCGGATGCGTATGTGATCTATTACGCATTTTTCGGTAATTTAAGCGGTTCGGGAGAGGTGATCTGTCAGGATAATTTCGAAATGATGACGGTCGGTTTTGCCAGCTATTCTTCGCAGGAAATGGGTGCGGGGGGTGAGCTTACCCATTACCGCCATCCTGTCGGGGAATATGTTCTATATCAAAATTCCTATAATGTTCTGGAAGGTAGAAACAATGATAAAGATACCATTCAATACCAGGAATTCAGTTTTGTGCAGAGCCCGATCATACTTCTCATAATCTTTCTAATTCTTGGAATTATGACCCTGGCATTCCCACGATATCAGGCCAATAAAAACAAAAAGAAAAAGGTATTGTGGCTGAGAGTGCTGGTAATTGTGTTATTTATTGTATTACTTCTATTCTTGATCTTTGGGCTGGATGGGTTATTTATTTGGTCGCTTGGTATAATCTTTGCAATTTTAAGTGCTGTTATTTCGGCGGGGGTTTATTCGCTGGGATGGGTGAAGACCCAGGACCTGGAAGATACGAAATCCGAGCAAGGGTTGGGCACCAAGACCGGTATGCACGAGCAAGGCATGGTATTCTACGAGGCTGGCGATTATGAAGAGGCCAAAACTTGTTTTGGGAAGGCACTGGTCGACGAGCCCGAGAATGAGGTTATTTGGAACGATCTGGGCTATATCTTCATGAAGCAGGAACGGTACCAAGAGGCCTTGAAGTGTTTTAATCGTGCCCTTAAAGTCAAGCCGAGTTATAAGGCTGCGCGTGCGAATCTTCAACAGGCAATAGCGGAACGGCGTAAGGCTAATTAATTACTTACATTCGGGAGTAACGGGAATAGCGGGAATAGCGGGAGTAACGGGAATAACGAACCCAATTTATCGTGAATTACTGAGTTGGTTCTTTTTCTTCAAGGAGGCAATTAATGCCATTAACATTAAACTGATTCTATCTAATAATTTTTTAAGGTCGTAATAATTTTCATCATCCATATATTCTAGATCTTTGGATAATAAAAGAAAATAACTTGCCTCATTTAAAGATGCTTTTGAGATATATAGCGATTGGATATATTCTTTCAAATACTGTTTTCCATTTCCCTCTGATATATTAGCTGGGATAGAATATGCTGCACGTCTTATTTGAGAGGTTAATCCATAAATTTCCTCTCTTGGAAAGTTTTGTGTTATTCTTTATATTTTCAAAACAAACTTATGAGAAACTTTCCATACATCTAAATCAAAATAAGTTAATTTCTTTGGCTCTTGTTTCATAATATTCCCCCTTGGTTTTTTTATGAGACAATGGAATTTCTTTTATTTAGGTTTTCGCTACTCCCGACAAAGGCATCCTATTTCTCATACTCCCGATACTCCCGAATCAATGGCCATCTATAGCTTAAATATTAATACAATAATCATATTTCAGCTAGTTAAGGTGTTAAAATTGATAGATAAGATCGATCACATCGGCATTGCAGTTAAAAGTATTGACGATGCACAGAAATTATATACCGACATTTTAGGGTTGAAGGTACAAGAGCTCGAAGAGGTGCCGGAACAGAAGGTCAGGGTTGCGGTCATACCGGTTGGCGAGAGCCGTATCGAGCTGCTGGAAGCGACCGCGCCTGACGGGCCGACCGCGAAATATATCGAGAAACGCGGCGAGGGTATACACCACATAGCCGTTAGGGTTGACGATATCGACCAAACGCTCGCGGAGCTGAAAAGTGCAGGTGTACCGCTCATCGATGAAAAGTTCCGGATCGGGGCCGGCGGTGCAAAGATCGCGTTCGTGCACCCTAAAGGGACGAATGGTATATTATTAGAATTGTGTGAGCGACAATAATTGATTTATTGTCGGGATGCGGGATTCGACTATGTTATTTTAATTTAAGTTTTCAGTTTGGAGTTTGCAGGTTCAAATAATTTGGGGTGGGGGGACTGCAAACTAAAAACCACAAACTACAAACTTCTAAGTTACCGAATTCCGACCAATGTAAATCAAAAGTTTTATATAAAAAGTCAAATTTTGTTCGAATATCTATTTAGCAAAATCAAGTTTTATGCCGGTTTCCTGTAGAAAATCCAAACCTAAAATGACTTCAATACCTTCTTCATCTGAATAATCGCTTTGGAATGGAATATTGGAAACACCTACTTCCATTGTAACCTTTACACTGTCTATTTGTAATGTGACTTTTGCAAAGTTACCTTCAATAATGTGGTCAGTAGCGGAATATGATTTATAAGTTCCATACAATTTCA
>CBDVCJ010000389.1:0-3179 GCA_965372445.1 uncultured Thermoplasmata archaeon
GGTACAATTGATACCAACGGCTTGTTTGAAGCCGAACTTTGGGGCGATTGGGAGATCTATGCAAACTATTCCGGAATTATAGAAATGGTGAAAGTAACGGTAAACCCCAAACCCATCGAACTCTCTAACCTCATCGTCACACCACACAAATGGATCATGGTTGTTAATGATACCTATAAATTTACAGCCCACACATTCGATCTCAATGATACCGAAGTCCACCTCAATCTCGAATGGACACTAGAAACCGGTGGTGAGATTATCGATCGAAACGGGGTGTTCACTGCGCAGGAGGCCGGAAAATGGGTTGTAATGGCTAAATACCAAGCAACGAACGGAGTGTTCATCGGTAAGGCAGTGGTAAGGGTGCTTAGTTCCGATGACGAAACCGTTACCGAGAGCTTTACGGACCCCCAGTCTGATATCGGTGTCACAGCTAATGTGGGCGGCTCAGGCACGATCAATGTAGCGAAGATAGCCAAACCGCAACTTACCATCCCCGAGGAACTGAACGATATCGGTATTTTTATCGAGATCATCAAATCTGAAACTCTTGAGCTTGAATGGGCTTTGATCAAGATCCCGTTTGAAAGCCTCAACCTTCCGGATGACGTCGACCCGACCACAATAAAAATCTATTACTGGACCGGCTCGGAATGGTTTGAAGTTGTGGACTCTTGGGTCGAAGGCGACACAGTCTATGCGAATGTGACACATTTCACGATCTTCGCACCGATGGCCGAAAGCGCTCAGAAAGATGCAGGACCTGAAGAAGATAATACATTAATGTATGTCATTATGGCGATTATTGTTATTATAATTGTAGTGGTTATTGGCATATTAATAAGAAAACGCCGCCCGTCAGAAAAAGAAGCGCTCGAAGCCGAGGAGGACGAAGAGCCCGGATTTGACCTGACCGAACTCGAACGCAAAACAAAAACATGCCGTAAATGCGGCGAGCCCATCGAAGTACCGGTCACTGAAGATGAAAAAGTATCGATCAAGTGTGGTGAATGCGGTGCGCGCGGCCGGGTTCCGAATCCGTATTTAACCCGGATCGTGGAACTGAAGGCCGAAGCTCTGGCCAAGAGCCATGAAGAAGAGCTCGAAGATATGGATGATTGGGATGCTGCTGAGGAAGAAGAGGCCGAGGACGAGCTCGAATGGGCTGAAGATGAAGATGAGGCTGAAGAGCCCGTCACCGAAGTAGAACCTGAGGAAGAGGATGAAGATTGGGATAGGTCCAATGAGGAAATAGAGAAGGATGAATTGGAAGCGTTGGAGGAGTTTGAAGAGCCGCCCGAAAAAGAGGATGAAGACGAGCTGGATGATTGGGATGAGACTTTAAAAGGTAAAGAACCCGAAGACGAACTGGATGATTAGGATTGAGTTATGGCTTAATAAACTTGGCAACTAATACGTGCTCAGGGCTAATTTAAAACTAGAAAAAGGTTTATAGCATTTAACACCAATTACTGACCATTATTGAATTGGGAGGTTGACAAGTATGGAACTCAAAGATGATGCAACTATCGGCGAGGTGCTTCAAGCCGCCAAACAAGCTGACAAGATCGTCACTGTCGATATGAGCAATGACAAAACATATCGCGGTAAGGTTACCCAAGTGGGAATGCATCATGTAAGACTTGAACTACAAGGCGATAAAGCGTTTTATGATGCTTTGATAAGGATAGAGCATATTTCGTCGGTGGAAATTCAAGTGCGGGAATAATATTATTGGAATATTAGCATTAAATCCCCATTGGGTGCCCTACGTATGATATTAGCCTATGTACCCAATAAATAATATATTTTAAATTATTAAGGTTTGATAAAATTATTGTTGGGTAATTAACCTGTGGGCACATATTAACTGCGTTAATGTTTAGAAATATGCAAAAATATCCATAAAGTTTTTATAAAGCGCAGAAATTATACAATCGAAACTTTTAAACAATTGTTAACATATTAACCTACAGGAGCAATAAACATGTCTTATGATTTTGATAAGATTACTTGTCTTGAATGTGGGCAATCATTTGACTCTGACTATATCGACAAACACATTGATATGATGCACGGTGATAAAGAAGTTCGTGAAATGTCACGGGCTGAGAAACGGTTGGAAACGAAACAAGCTAAGAAGAAGTCGGGATTGAAGGCCGTGGGTGGGGCTATTCTGATTGTTATTATACTAATAGTGGCGGGTTTGATGTTTTTACAGCCCTCCAACACAGGTACAGGCGATGGACCTGGCTTCCAGGATACCGTGGATGAACCCGATATTATCGATATACCTAGCAGTGACGGCGATGGCAACGGAAATGGTAATGGCAACGGTAATGGTAACGATGATAACGGTACCGGTCAAGAGCCCGAGCCGACCGAAAAGGCCGTGAAGGTGCCTACGGATGAGATCACGGAAGATGTCAAATGGTATCCTTACGATTCAGATGGTGTCGAGATCCGGTTCTTCTGCGGTCGTAGTTCGGATGACGAGATCCATGTAGCGTTCGATGCCTGCGATGTATGTTATGAGTATAAAGAAGGTTACAGACAAGAAGATGTGTTTATGGTTTGTAACGCGTGCGGTAAACGGTTCCGTATAGATGCCTGTGGTACCGAGAATAAGGTGGGCGGGTGCTGGCCGAGTTATCTGCCGGTTGAGATCGATGGGGATAATGTGATCATTTTGGTCGAGGACCTTGAGGCTAAGCGATACATGTTTGAATAATGTGGTTAACGTGTCCTATGTCCTAAGTCCCATGGAAATACCAAAGCGAATCTCGGTTTGGGTTATTTCTTTTCAATCTTTTTAAAATTATTAAATTAAAGCATAGAATACTTAAAGGTTAAGTTCTATCTTATTTTAAAAAAATTAGAGCTGCATTGGAACCATTCAAATACAAAACAAAAAAGACGGTAGTACAATGTCTCAAAAACAACTTTTAATATTCAAGCTGAAGGATCGCAGGCAAGCAAAATTAAAACGAATAAATGTAATTTTTGCTGTTATATTCGGAATTTCGATCATAATCTCTTCTTGTGGATTATCAGGTGCCACTGTAAATGATACGATCGAACCAGAGGTTACGGATCCGAATGATACACTTCCACCTTTGCAGAGTCCTTTACCTGAAGAGGCCAGTTTAATTTCTTCACAATTTACACGATCAGGT
>CBDVCJ010000390.1:0-3179 GCA_965372445.1 uncultured Thermoplasmata archaeon
ACCCGAATTCTCCAACTTTTGCATTAAAAAAGGAGGCTTACGCCCTTGACCTAGCCACGCAAGCTTGATCGATGCATGTTACGCTGAGGTCATAAGTGAGCTTCTGTTGTATAATATTTAAATCAGAAAATTGTCGTACTTCAATGAGGACTACGACATTAATTATTTAATTCAATGGCGGGTTCCACGAGGTGACCCACTGACTCAGACATTATTTTCTTCAGCTGTCGGTTGTGTTTTACCTTTGGGCACCGGCTGTTGCTGCGGCTCCTGCACTCCAACTTGAGGTTGCTGTTCAACCTGAGGCATTGGCTGTTCTTCCACCTGTGGCATCGGTGCCGGTGGTGCGGGCTCGACCTGGGGTACGACTTGAGGTGTAACCTCGGGGGTTGGCGGTTGCGTTTGTGGTACCTCTGGAACCTGCGGTTGCTCTGGGGGTGTCTCTGGAGTTGGCACCTGTTCTTGCGTAGGCGGTTGTTCCAGAGGTGGTGCCTCGGGAGCTGGTACTTGTTCTGGTGGGACTTCTGGTGTCGGTGGCTGTTCCGACGGGATTTCTGGTGGTGCTTCTTCAGGCGGTTGTTCTGTAGGGATTTCCGTTGTCGGTGGTTGTTCCGGCTGTGGCGCTTTGGGTGGCACTTCTTCCGGTGGCGGAGGCTGTGGTTCTTCAACCGACGGTTCTTCTTCCTTCCTTTTCTTCTTGAGGAAGATGAACAGTAGGATCAATACTACGACTATAATAACAATGATTCCCACAAGGGCATATAGCATTGTGTTGTCTTCCTCGCCGTCCTTTGGTTTTCCACCATCTTTTTCTGGTACGGTAATTGTCAAAGTGGATTCTTTTGATGCATCATCACTTTCAACAATGAATTTAATTGTATACACTCCGGGCTCCATATTTTCAGGTATTTTTATTGTCACTGTGACCGTATCTGAATCTCCATCAAATAATGTAAGGGAACTCTTGGAAAATTGAATATCTGCAGAGGTGAAATCGTCCGATTCGAATCTAATTGTAAAATCATCTTTTATGTCGCCATCATTTGTTATAGTGATCGTAACATTCTCAGAATCGCCCTGTTCCAGCTCCAAAGATGTTGGTGATATTGATATACTTACATCATAATCAGGAACAAAATCTTTGGATACTACTTTAACATCAATCGTAATCTCATCTTGGGCAGCTAAATCAGTTAATGAAGTCGCAGTAACGGTAATTTCATAATCCCCAGTTGCAAAATCATCTAGAATATCTATGCTAAGTTTTACTATCGAATCAATATCCGGGTCTAACTGTACATTATTTTTATCAACACTGATTTGCGATTGTAATTGGACAGAACTAATTTCAATTTCAAAGTTGTCAATCGAATTACCTTCATTAGTCACGGTTAAATTAATGTTCTTTAACTCGCCCTGTTTAACTGTGATTGAATCCTTTTCAGCTGTAAGGTTAACCTTGTAAATCGGTTCGAATCCCAGATCAATTGTAAATCTATACGCACCAGATAGACATATACCATTAGTAGGTTCGACTTTCCAATAATAGGTTTTACCATCTACCAATTCATTTTCCATGGTGTATTCTGTTGTGGTTAAACCTGTTTGAATTGTAGTTTGAGGATCGGGACTTTCATCAAGAGCTACCGTATATGTTATAATTTCAGTTCCAGAATAATCCAATTCCCATTTCAATGTAGGTGTTAAGGTATTGATCACAGCCTTGTCCACAGGGGATAACAATGTAACCTTTGGGGTAAACTCTGAGATCGTGCTGTCGATGTTAATTGTAATATCCGATTTCACTGCAGTACCGCGGTCTTTGTCGGTTAGAGTTAGTTCAATATCTTCGGTTCCTGTCACATTATCTTTCGGTTTAATCTTGAGAGTATCATTTTCTGAATCAATAATTTCAATAGATTCAATATATAAGTAGCTTTGAGGTGATATACTCCAGGTTAAATTTATATCTGTATCTTCAATATCGTTTTCGTATGGTGTTAAATCAAAGAGTAGTGGTTGTATACTAACACTAATATTATCTAAAACTTCAGAGATCATAGGTGGATTATTTAGAACTTCAAGAGAATCGTTAATATATTTCCACCCACTTGATGCAGATTCATTATCTTTAAATTCTATGCGAAAATCATAGTTACCTAGAATTGAATCGATGTCAGTTATTAAACTAACTTCCCATCTGTTGTTTTGATATGTTCCCGTTAAATTAGTCCAATCATTTTCGCTTTGTGATTTATATTGAACATAAAACGATAACATATCTTCTGGTGTTTCATAATCTGTTCCGTTGATAAATAACAATACAGATTCAGTCCTATATATTAAAATTTCTGATAACCCTAAGTTAATTACCTTCGGACCGGTATTGTATATGAGTAATGAATCATTCAAATAAAACCATTCGCTATAATTTCCATCGCTGTCATTACATCTTGCACGAAAATCATAATAACCGAATAATGCATTAAATGGTATATTGAAAGAAGATACCCATCTATTATCTGTATAAGTTTGAGCATTAAGATAGGTTTTTTCCCACGAAATTTCAGATGGGGCCCGATATTCTAACTCTATGGTGAGATTTTCTTCAATCTCTTCAATATCGGTTGCATTTACCCAGATTGATATTGAATCACCTAAAATTGCAGAGTTATTAGATAACGCTATATCTTCAATTAATGGAATATTGTTTAATACTAATAATGAATCATTAAGATAAAACCAGTTACCTAATGATGGATAAGTGTCATTGAACCTAACACTAAAATCATATAATCCCAAGGTAGCATTTTTTGGAGGTGTAAAACTTACTTCCCAGCGTGAATTATTATATTGTGGCTTTGAAAAATATGTTTTATTCCAAGTCTGATTATTTGGGTCTCGATACTCAAAATGTGGGGTTAAGTTTTGCTCGAAATCTTCAATATCGGTGCCATTTGAATATAAATAAATCGAGTTAGTTCTTAATATCGTTGGCTCAGAAATCTTTAGATCCAAACCATAAGGTAAATTATTTATGTGCAACTTAAACACAAATAGATCCCGCCATCCATTATGTGTCATGTCGTACACGCCGGTGGTATTTGGGAAATTTGATGAATCTGTATACCCAGTTACATAAGCATTGCCGTTAGAATCGATTTGAATCCCGATACATC
>CBDVCJ010000391.1:0-3165 GCA_965372445.1 uncultured Thermoplasmata archaeon
CACTGGGTGAGTCATGTGGCCAACGAAGATAAATATAAAGGTTACCGAGGGGCAGCTAAAAAAAAGCTCATAGAATTAGGCGTAAAAGTTTGGAGTGATGTAATTATTAAAACGACTCGAGGTACATTCAAAGGCGTTATACTACCAAGAGCAGAGACCGACGATGATCAACATATCGTATTAAAGCTTCATAACGGTTACAATGTAGGTATAAAAGTAAATTCGATCAAGTCTATAAAAGAAGTAGGTTATAAAGAAGGCCATTATAAAATTCCGGAATCAGAATTCCCTACAGATCCTGAAAAACCTAATATTACTCTTTTCGGGACCGGTGGGACAATTGCATCGAGATTGGATTATCGCACTGGCGCAGTTATTCCTGCATTTTCACCTGGTGAATTATATGGTGCAGTACCTGAACTTGCAGGGATTTGTAATTTAAAGACCGAGAAACTATATGGTATATTTAGTGAGAATATGGGACCGGAGCAATATATAGCGACTGCAAAGGCTATAGGTAGAGAAATAGAAAATGGTGTAGATGGTATTATTATTGGTCATGGTACAGATACAATGCATCATACTGGGGCGATATTATCTTTCATGGTTCAGAATCCACCAGTTCCGATTGTTTTAGTCGGTTCACAGAGGTCGTCTGACAGGCCCTCAAGTGATGCGGCATTAAATCTGATAAATGCAACTAGATCTGCTGCTTATTGTGATATTGCTGAAGTAATGGTGTGTATGTTTGGGCCCACAAGTGACCAATACAATTTATTGCATCGAGGTACACGCGTTCGTAAAATGCATAGCAGTTATAGAAGTACCTTTAGAACAATTGGCGATATTCCATTAGCCATTGTAACACCTACGGAATTTAAGTATTTAAGAAAAGATTATAATAAACGGCGCAGGGACAGGGATGTTATAATAGATACTGCATTCGAGGAGAAGGTTGCTATTGTATATTATTATCCAAATATGCTGCCGGATATAATTGAATCACTTATCGACCACAATTATAAAGGAATAGTCATTGCAGGCACTGGCCTAGGTCATGTAAATAAACTATTGTATGAACCTTTAAGGCGTGCAATTGAAGAGGGTATTGCAGTTTATATGACTGTTCAAACATTATGGGGCTATGTGCAAATGTATGTATATGATACTGGCCGTGACCTGTTAAAGATCGGTGTGGTTCCTGCAGAAAATATGTTGCCTGAGGTAGCCTATATGAAACTTGCATGGGCATTAGGCCACACTAGTAATTTAGAAGAAGTAAAAAAGATAATGCTGACACCCATTACAAGTGAGATTACGGAAAGAGAACCTCATAATGGCTATATCATCCTGCAAGGAGGTATACCTGAGGTCGACGAATTTGTTAATAAATATATGAGATAACCAAATGTCATAGCGAATTATTCAATTGGTATCTGCATAAATGCTAAGACATCCACATCGGCCAATCACGAACCTATATGTTATTGCTAAAAAAAGCACATTTAGGCGAAGTAAGTGTGACGGTCTGGCCGAAAATACTCAAAGACATCTGTGCCAATAAAAATATACATGTTTTGGAATAATTAATAAAAAGATTCGAGATTACAGATTCGTGATTCGAGACCCCCCGCCCCTCCTATCGCCTTTCCATCTGGAATCCAGCAATAAATCATAACTTATTCGGCAGCTAATTTCGCTATCTCGATGATAACGTCCACAGCCTTTTCCATCGATTGTACTGGTATAAACTCTTTTTTACCGTGGAAATTAAACCCGCCGTCGAATATATTAGGTGTAGGCAACCCATCAAAACAAAGTCTGGCACCGTCGGTACCGCCGCGCACATTTTTCAGGATCGGCTCGACGCCCGCTCTCCTACAGCCTTCCATTGCAATTTCCATGACCTCTGGGTGCTGATCCAATATGGTCTTCATATTCTTGTAATAATCTTTGATCTCCAGCCCGACCTCAATATCCGGAAACTTCTCCAGAACTTGGCTTTTGAGCTCTTCTGCTTTACGCTTCTTATCACTCAACCCCTCATCTTTGAAATCGCGTAAAAGCACTTTGACGGTAGTCTCCTCAACTTCGCCCTTGAAATCGTATGGATGGAGATAACCCTCCCAACCCTCAGTAGTCTCAGGAGTGGCATCTTGTGGAAATAACGTAATAAAATAGCCGGCAGCTTTGAGCGAATTCTTCATCTTGTTCTTGGCATAACCCGGGTGGACATTATAACCTTTGAACCTAAAAATTGCAGCTGCGGCATTGAAGGTCTCGTTCTCGACCTCGCCCAGTCCACCACCGTCCACAGTGTATGCGAACTTCGCACCGAATTTGTTGATATCGAAAAGGTCCGCACCTTTGCCAACCTCCTCGTCGGGGGTGAATGCGATCCGGATCTTACCGTGCGGAATGGAATCGTCATTGATCATTGTTTCGACCGCCGCCATAATTTCAGCGACACCAGCTTTATCGTCGGCACCTAGCAACGAGCCCCCATCCGAAGTAATGAGATCCTGGCCGATATAATCCTTTAACTCCGGGTTCTCTTCAGGCGTAATCACCACGTCTTCTTTTGGAAGTTTGAGCTCACCCCCGTCATAATTCTTCCAGATAATGGGGTCGGCTTGACCGGGCGCTTCTGGTGAGGTATCGACATGCGCAATTAAGCCTAATACTTGCTTATCCTCCAACCCCTGGTTCGCGGGTAAGGTCGCCATTACATAACAGTTCGCGTCAACTTCGGCATCTTCAATACCCATTGCTTTCAGTTCCTCTACCAATAATCTTGCTAGATCAAATTGTTTGGCGGTTGAAGGAATTTTATCCACTTCGAATTCCGATTGGGTATCGATCTTGACATACCTGATAAAGCGGTCCACTACAGATTCCGTCATTGAAATCACCAGTTGGATTTTATATGGGAGGGTAAAGTATCACTATATATAATATTTGCCAGATTCATTAATTAATGTGACCACATAGATTCCAGATTCGCGTTTCGAGTCCCCCCACCACCCCTATCGCCTTTCCACCTGGAATCCCGAATCTCGAAACTGGAATCTTAATAAAGAAATTCCGCTAAAGTCCATCACCAAGTACGTGTTCATGAACTTCACGCGCCAAGTGCTCCTTTAAACATTTTTTCGAGCAGAATGG
>CBDVCJ010000392.1:0-3150 GCA_965372445.1 uncultured Thermoplasmata archaeon
TCATACTGTTAAATTATCAAATTCTATAGATGATATATTTTATAATGTAACCTTTGAAGCTGAAGATGTAGATAGCCCTCAATTATTTTGGATTATTACAACTAATGCAAGTTGGTTGATAATCAGCAACGCACTTGGAACAATTAACGGTACTCCAACAAATTTTAATGTAAGAATATATTGGGTGAATGTTACGGTTAACGATACAAAGAAGATAGATCATTCCAATTTCACGTTGATAGTGGATAATGTACCACCAACAATTCTCACTGGAAATAATCCAACTGCAACTGAAGATAAACTTTATGAAGAAGACTATAATAGCGACGATGATGGCCAAGGCACTATAATATGGAGTTTGAATACCAATGCTATCTGGTTGTCTATAAATAGTAATACAGGAGTATTAAGCGGTACGCCTAAAAATAAAGATGTGGGTTGGTATTGGGTAAATGTGAGTGTGGATGATGGTAACGGAGGTCTAGGTTTTAGTAACTTCACATTGACCGTGCTCAATGTTAACGATCCTCCAACAATTTCTTGCCCATCTACTCAAAATGTAATTGAAGATATCCCCGTTTGGACTCTTATAATCATAAATGATATTGATAATGCAACCGAAGATTTGAAGGTCAGCACAAATAGTATTTATGTAACCTATGTTAAATCAAATTCGACATTAAAATTTTTATACCCGAATGGGGCAAGTTCTGGAATTGTTAGGGTAACTGTTTTGGATGGTATAGCCTCGGACTATCAAGATATAGCAGTAACTTTCATATCTGTTAATGATGCACCGACTATCTCTGGACTTACAGACCAGCCTTTGATTGAAGATATTACATATTGGTATAATATTACCCCCAATATTGCGGATGTAGATAATTCTATATCTGAGTTAACTATTTCAACGAACTCAAGCTACATTACAGTGCATAATAATAACCATACGTTAGAAATGAACTATCCGAACGGTATTCTGTCTGGAACAGTAAGAGTAACGGTTTCTGATGGTTTATTACCGGCTCATCAGGATGTTATGTTTACAATTATACCAGTTAACGATCCACCGATAATTATTTGTCCTTCTACTGTGAGTGTCATAGAAGACATTCCAAAATGGGTTTCTATAAGTATCAACGACATAGATAATGCAACTGCCGATTTAAAGATCAAAGTTGATAGCAATTATGTGATTTATTTAGCCAATATGGCATTAAAATTCTTATATCCAAACGGCGGAAGTTCTGAAATTGTAATAGTTAAGGTATCTGACGGTATTGATGCAAATTATCAAGATATAAATGTAATTTTCAAACCAGTTAACGATGCACCTACTGTTAGCTGTCCATCTAGGGTGACCGTAATTGAAGATATTCCAAAATGGGTAACTATAACAATAAATGATGTTGATAATGTTACTTCTGACTTGGTTGTGACTATGAATAATAGTTATGTTACCTACAATGCATCGAACTCAACCCTAAAATTACTCTACCCAAATAGTGCAACTTCTGGATTTGTTAAAGTAACAGTATCAGATGGTATTGATTCAAATTACCAAGATATCGAAGTTACTTTTATGCCAACTAATGATGACCCGGTGCTATCAAATGGAACCGTAACTCCTCTAACCGGTGATACGAATACGATTTTCAATTTTACCATAGTTTATATAGATATCGAGAACGATGCACCTATAAAAATCCAAGTTATAATCGAGAATAAACACCATGATATGATAGCAATCAATCTAGGCGATACAAATTATTTTGATGGCAAAGCATACTATTACGAAACTAAATTAACCGCTGGTGAATATTTATACCATTTTGAGTGTGCTGATGGATATAATGGCACTGATATAACATCAGATATAACTTTAATAGTCACAGCAATAACACCTCAAAAGGGAATTATTCGTGGTATAGTGAAGGATCAAAATGATGAACCTGTAAAAAATGTATCGATTTCAATTGATGGTCAGGAATCTGCGAAAACAGCCGCTGACGGTAGCTATTCGTTTAAAATAATCGCGGGAATCTATAATTTAACAGCCTCAAAACCTGGATATCTTGATGCCACCATAAATGGTAAAAGACTTTCAGCAGGTTGGACAATTTGGGTAAACTTTACAATTACGAAGATAATAGAAAACAATGCTCCGATATTATCAGATGGGATGATGACCCCAGTAGCTGGGGATACAGACACTGAATTTACATTTTCGGTAACTTATACAGATAAAGATAACGATTCAGGTACGGTATGGTTTTGGATCGACGGAAATAACTACGAAATGCAACCGGACCCATACGATATTAATTTCACGGATGGAGTGGGGTATACTTATAAAACTAAGCTAGGTGAAGGCAAACATAAGTATTATTTTACTTCAACTGATGGTACTATCGAGGCGGATCCTACAACTGAGACTGTAACAACATCAATTAAGGAAGCTGAGAAAGAAGAGCCCAAAGGATTGCATTTCGCAATAATAATCATCATCATTATAATTGTCATAATAATTGGCATATACATGAAGAAACGTAAAGGAAAGTCTGGAAAAAGGGGAACTCCAAAATCTCTGAAAAATGTAAAAGTCAAGAATATTAAGCAGAAAAAACCGATTAAAAACGGTAAAGAAATATTAAGAGAAAAAAATCAAATTGATTTAAGTACATCTATTGAATTGATGAATAGATTATAATAAATATTCAATATAAAATCGAGTATGTCAGGATAACTGTGTAAACGTGTCATAACTTGATAATCTCTTCTCGAACACGATTGCGAATTGATTCAATGCCAATTCCCAGCCGTATGGGCATGGTCCACTTCCTTGATGCGTTCCTGTTCGTTGTGGTAATTGCTTCAATTATTCATCCAATACTTCTTTCTTTATGGTCATATACTTCCTCCTTTGTTTAGGAGAGAATACCGATATGGCCATTTACACAGTTTAACTTACACGTTCAAAATCTAAAAAATGTCTAACATCTCATTAGAGTACGACAATTCACAGATTTAAACCTGATAGAACGTAAGCCTCCTTTTTTCCTACAAAAGTTGGAGAATAAAGGTACTTATTCTCTCTTTTTTTTATTTTTCTATTTATTTTTTTGATTTTTTAATAAAATTGAATTAAAA
>CBDVCJ010000393.1:0-3143 GCA_965372445.1 uncultured Thermoplasmata archaeon
AACTGAGAGGTATACAACCAAAAAGTGTACCAATTGAAAGCACCCTCGCCTCTAAGAAATGTCCAAGATGTAGTATGATAAACAAGGCTACAGGAAAATTCTGTATGCGTTGTGGTTCTGTGCTCGATTTGGAAACAGCAGTGACCCTGCAGGACGAGATAAAAGATGTGGATGAGAAGTTATCGAAGCTTCTACAAGATGAAGAAGTTCAGAAGCTCCTAGTGAAAAGAATGATCGAGTTAGGCATAAAATAATTCGTACTTCTCATTAAAGTATGACGTTTTTTATCGGTTCTCCATACTACTTACTTGCACTCAAATGGTGATGAAGGACATTTTGGTTGATTAAATTTAAAAATGTTTCTATAAAATGGGGCTGTCAAATTAAGTAAGTTGAAAAAATATGGCTAGTGGAGGAATTTTAACGAAATAAGAATGATGTATTTTATTGAAAGGAAAGTCAAATACTAAAATATGTTCTCCCCTCACCTCGATAAGATAATAGTTTTGAAAGCTAATAGAAATATCGGAAAAAAACAATATTTATAAATTTACATTGACAAACGAGCTATTGAGTAAGTGGTATATTCTTCAAGATAACGAGCCTGACCCCAATTTGTTAGAAAATATATCAATAAGTCCATATATTTGACCAATTAGCGTTTAACTTGTTGATTAAAACATGATAATATATGTAAATTTACTAAAAAATCATAAATATAATAAATTATATAGGGATTTATAAGTAATACTACTGGCATCATTAATAAAATAGTAGCCAACGTCGAGCAAGGGTTCTTTCGAAAAGTTCAAGCGCGTTGCACTCTTTAAAAAGACTGCATTGAGGTTAAGACTGAAACTCAGCCCAACCATGCTACAACATCTACGAACTTTTGTTAAGGTTGGGCGCAACGCCAATAGGGAGGCAGGCAATTTTAACGATTTTCCCTAATGAAATCAGGAAGTGTGGGTTTCTGCCCACGGCACTAAGTTCAAACATCTCGCTTATCTGATTTCGAAGATCTCCAATGTTCTGACAAAAGACCCTATCCTTTAGCTTGGAAATTCCAATGGGGGTAGCAAGCTGAGACATCTTGGCGTTGCAAGTTGCTGCAGAAACAATAAAATGATTTCTAGGATGAGTATACCAATGACCACGGATATAATTGCGTGGATAAGGAGGCGATATTAAATGAGAAAAAAAGCGAATTTGGCAATAATAACCACATTAATTATTGTTTTGGCAATATTTACTGTAATGGTAGGAACTACACCCGCGAATGTGAATGTAAACCGAGCGACAAAGAATGTACCTGGCGATTACTCAACGATCCAAGCCGCAATGAATGCGGCATCGAGTGGGGATACGGTACAGGTAGCAGCAGGTACATATTCACCCTCAACAAATGGTGAGAAATTTCCCATTACAATGAAGAATGGAGTACGGCTAATTGGAGCAGGCGCAAAAGTCTGCATAATCGATGCCGAGAATACAAACAGGGTGATATACTTCTCTAGGACAACTAATCCATTAACCACCGTTGAAGGATTCACTATCACTAATGGTAAGGTTTCTGGCTCCGGTGGCGGGATACTCGTATCCGAGAGCTTCAATCCAAGAATCACCAACAATATCATTTCCAGAAATAGCGCCTCAGTCTACGGTGGTGGGATCCAGATCTATGGTTCCTTTTATGTCGCATCGTCTGCAACTATCACCAACAATATTATTACTGAAAATTACGCGCTATTCTATGGCGGTGGTATCGAAACCCGCGGCCACTCGAGACGCCCATTTGCAGCAGCAACAATCGTCAACAATGTCATTACCAAAAATAGCGTTCTCAACTACGGCGGCGGGATTAGTACCTTCTACGGCACTTCGACCATTACCAACAATGTCATTACAGGAAATTGGGTTGATAGAGATGACGGCGGCGGGATCGTATGCCTACCTAGTTCCACTTCGTTCATCACCAATAATATCGTTACCGGTAATCGCGCTGGTAGCCGAGGAACCTACGGCGGGATATTCGGTTGGGGATCTTTCGCAAGCATCACATTTAGCAATGTGTGGGGTAACACACCTAAAAATTATGGGGGTTGTACACTTGGAATCGGATCTATCTCTTCCGACCCCTTGTTCCAGAACCCGAATAACGATGACTATCACTTACGAGCCAGTTCACCCTGCATAGATTCCGGAGACAATAACGCGCCTGCCTTGCCACTACTTGATTTCGATGGCAATCAAAGAATTCTTGATAACGATGGTGATGGCAATCTAGTCGTTAACATGGGCCCTTTTGAGCTTAGCTCTGGAATACAAGCCACTGTAGATGTCGAACCCGAGACTTTAAACCTTAAATCAATGGGGAATTGGGTAACTATTAAAGTTCAAGATTTTCCAGATGACCCGGATATAAAGGTCTCGCAGGTGATTGATGGCACGGTTAGCCTGGAAAATATAGGTGCTGAACTTACTCCTTCAAATAATGGTAACTCTGATGGCCAATATATGTGTAAAGCTGACCGCGCAGCTCTTGAAGATCTGATCGGCGGACCCGATGAAGAAGTTGAGCTTGCTGTTTCAGGTGAGGTTGAAGATACTTCATTTATGGGCACTTGCACGATCAGAGCCATCTAATGAAGCTAAAATAGATAATAAATAATAAATAAACCAGAACTGATGGTGTTGAACAATAAAACTCACCATCTTTTCTCTTTTTATTTTTTTTTAAAAATAATGTTTGTTAATATCGAGTTCCCATAAAATTCTAACTTCTGTTCAAAATAATATTCATATGAAATGCATAAATCAATAGTAAATGTAAAGATTATGGGACTCGATAGCTCTTCATCACCACATCAGGCTTGCAAAAATCCCCTGTATACTGAAGTGAATGTAGAGGTTATTGAAACGCGAGGGTGTAGAATTTCACTAATCGCTAATCTAACTCAAATTCGTATATCATCCCATTTTGGCATAATATCTGAATTTTAGTTCGACTATCAATATACACTTGAAACTCAATTAAGCTTCATTCTTCACATTTTTACATAAAGTTTCCAATTTATGTCGTCTTCCTCATTGAAGTAAGACAAATAATTCACTATTAAATTATAAAGCATTAAAAAAAGACA
>CBDVCJ010000394.1:0-3137 GCA_965372445.1 uncultured Thermoplasmata archaeon
CAACTTGGCGTAGCAAGTTGCCGCAGTTAGCAAATGTTGCTAACCGCCTTTCCGATAGGAATCTCCAATCCACAATATATTTGACAATATGTTCCCTGACTCCTTACACCTAAGTTAGAAATTGGGATTTTGGATTTCATTGGATTATTTGAATATTGGTAGTATTGGAAATATTAATATCCACGCACCTTTCAGTTATTCATAAGTTATCAAAAAGTTCGATCCCAATCGGGCAATGGTCCGAGCCCATGACCTCGGGCAGTATAAATGCAGACTTAAGGTTAGCTTTTATGTTTTCGCTGATAAAAAAGTAATCAAGTCTCCATCCGACATTCCTTTCGCGCGCGCGGGTTTTATAATCCCACCAAGTATAATTCTCTGGGCCCTTGTTAAATAACCTGAAGGTATCAATAAAGCCATTTGCCAGAAGTTTATCCAGCCATTCCCGTTCAATTGGAAGGAAGCCGGAATTTTTTGCATTTTCTTTCGGATGGGCTAGATCTATTTCGGTATGGGCGGTATTAACATCGCCGCAAATAATTAAGTTATTACCTTCGTCTTTTAAGTTAGTTACATACTTTAGAAACGCGTCATAAAATTCCATTTTATAAACCAATCTCTCGGGCGATGATCTGCCATTTGGAAAATAGACATTAAAAAGTAAGAAGTCATCATAATCAGCAATTATGACCCGTCCCTCGGCATCAAATTGTTCGAGCCCCAACCCATTTTCGATGCCGGAGGGCGGCACTTTCGTAAATAATGCAACGCCGCTATAACCTTTCTTCGCCGCTACATTAAAACATATCTCATAATCCTGAATATTTTTTATTTCTGGCGGTAACTGAGCTTCGGTGACGCGCGTCTCTTGTAAACATAGTATATCCGGTTTTGCTTGGCCAAGCCACCTTAAAAATCCTTTCTTGAGTACTGCACGAAGACCATTGACATTCCATGATAATATTCGTAATGTGTTCATTTTTTAACTCCTATCGATAAAAGAGATAGTTATTGATCGAAAATATTTTAGATCACTGATCGGATTTTTTGCTTTTACGATACTTATCGATCAATATCACTGCCGCGATCAACACCCCTAGAAGAATTACGCCAATAATAAAAGGATTTGTACCCCCCGACGTGGGTTCAGGCTGTACATCAACATTAAATTCACGTTCGTCTATTAAAGAATATTTGTCACCGCTTACGGCTCGTGACTCTAATGTATGATTGCCGATCGGTATGTTTTTGGCCTTCAATTTGTGGATCCAATTTAGCCAAGTGCCATTTGTATCGCTGACCTCAAACCAGTCCCCTTCATCGATCCGCAGCTCAACGCGCTCTATAGAGCCGCTTTTGGCAAATGCAAAGCCTTCAATATCTATAAATTCCGATCCTTCGGAACTAATATTGAGTATGAAATTTTGTAGATCGATATCGATCGAATTTAGATCTTCGATCCTCTCGGTAACCCTACAAGCTTTATATGAATCCACAATGCCGTACCCAAAATCACGGTTCCAAAAAGGGTCTAATTCAGGCAGGGTCGGTTCACCGCGGCGCTCGGCAGTGAACCTTAGTATCTCTTTTGCCAGTTCGGGTGTAAGATCCGGGTTGGCCTCGAGCATAAGTGCGACAATCCCGGCGATATAAGGTGTTGCATATGAGGTGCCGCTACCACGACTGCCATAGCCATTCCCGGAACCGTCATCTCTAACTCCTGAACCATACTGGGCTTGCATGATGTCCGTACCCGGTGCAGCTATATCAGGCTTGAGCTCGTCGTAAGGGTTACCGTCACCGTTATCACGGCGCGGGCCGCGTGAGGAATAATATGCTATTACATCGTCGTCGCGGGTGATTGTGTTCTGATCGTCGGTGGCGGCAACTGTTATACATAGCGAAGAAGAGCCGAGCCCGTCGAAACCGTCATTGTCAGGCCCGGAGTTACCAGCGGCAATAACAACGATCACTCCCGCCTCTACTAACCGATCTATTGCCTGGGAATATGGATCTGAGCCGTCCGAAGATTCGCGTACATCAATACCCCAGGAGAGTGAAACTATATCTATGCCATAATTGTCAGCCGAAACCCCCGCCCATTTATCATCCTTGTGTTCACGCGCCCATTCGATACCGTCTAAGGTGGCATCGTAGAGATTGGGCGGTATCTGCAGGATCTCGCCGGGCGCGAACCCGAAGAACGAGCCGATGCGAATGTCGACAAGCTGGGCCTCGGGTGCAGCACCCATATAGATACTTTCAGGTGCGCCCGTCCCCGTTGCGATGCCCGAACAGGTCGTGCCGTGACCATTGGTATCGTCCGCATTATAAGTCCCGTCACGAGGTGACAAGAACACATCGGGTTTGGACATATCAGCCCCACCGACCCATTTACCGCTAAGGCTCGGATGGCCGTCATCAATACCAGTATCCATAATTGCAACATTGACGCCTCGGCCTTGATAACCCAATTCCCATGCAGTATATGGTGAATATTCATCGGATTGGCGGGCTTTGATCGCCGGCGTGGCGATATCCGAAGCTGAGGTATTAATAACTGCAGAGCTAATAAAAACCAAAATCAGCGATAAGACTACAAGAATTGTTAATGATTTTTTCCACCCTAACATCAGGATTATATAGTTGCGATTACTAATAAATATTTTCATTATTTTTGTGAGTATTTCGGTTGAGTGTCGATGGCCATTATTCGGGAGTATCGGGAGTTCGGGAGCGTCGGGAGCATCGGGAGTATCGGAATCAATTTACATCTCCACCCCCCTATTTCAACCGCTGAAGACGCTGAGATCGCTGAATTTTTTAAAGATTATAGATTTAAAATCCTACAAAACTTTTTATCAATAAAATAATTCAGCGTATTCGGCGTACTCAGCGGTTTTAAAGGGGGAGGGGGGTTCCAGCTCCCGGTTCCCGGGCTCCCGGGTTCCCGAAGTTAAATATTAGACGTTTAACATTAACTATTATGTTAACATTTGAAGAACAGCCAATTGCCATCCTTGAGTTTAATCATACAATATCTACCTTGCAACCTTTTTCCATTTAAATGAATGACCAACTTATCGTCTGATTCTGCCTCGAGCTCAAAGGTGCCCTTGTCCCAAATCTCGACTTTG
>CBDVCJ010000395.1:0-3128 GCA_965372445.1 uncultured Thermoplasmata archaeon
AACAAACCTGGTTAAAAAATTTTTATAAACGTGTAAGTAATTCCCTTTCCTACCATTTTTGTCTAAAAAGATGGGAACTTTAGTAAATTTGTTTATTAAATGCGTGCGACCACGAGAGAGTACTTTCGCACCTCCCACCCCTAAAATCACATTAAAAGTAATAGTAAATATATGATTTATTACAAATTTCAAATAATTTCCTTAAGTCATATATTCGCAAAAAATTTCCATTTCCGGAACTGCACCTAATCGCAAGGGGGCAATAACGCATGATTAAGGCTAGAGATTTTGGCTATAGACCCAATAAAGATAGCGACGAAGCGCGCGACAAAGAAGACGAAAAATATTCAAAATTCCATAGACATTTACGAGCGGAGCCTGGTATTAAAGATTTGAAACTAGACGCCGACTCGACTGAAATTGCATTGTTCGTGCGTACATCCGATGAAGAAATTCGTAAATGGGATAAGAACCGAATTTACGATGCATTAGTGAAAGAAACAGATATCCATCCGGAAACCGCAGTAATAGTTTCGCATGAAGTTGAAAAACTCATTACAGATCTCAAGATTGAAAATCTAACAACTCCCTTGATCCGGGAATTGACCAATGCCAAACTTGTCGAGTACGGGTTGGAGCGTATACGGCGACAACATACACGGTTGGGCACACCGCTATACGATGTAAGAAATATCATCGTCAATCCTAATCGGGAGAATGCAAATGTACCGCACGGCCCCGAAGCCACGAATATGACATTAGCAGAAAATATAAAAAAGGAATTTGCATTAATTGAAATCTTCTCTCAAGATATTGCGGATGCACATATGCGCGGTGATTTTCATCTACACGACCTCGGGATGATAGACAGACCGTACTGTAGCGGACAATCTCTTGAATATGTAAAAAAATTCGGATTAACTCTACCCAATGCAATCTCAATAGCTAAACCGGCCAAACATCCCGAAGTGTTAATTGAGCAGATAGTAAAATTCTCTGCGGCACTGCAAGGTAATTTTGCAGGTGCTATCGGGTGGGATGCATTCAATATATTTATTGCACCATATCTGGTTGGCATCGATGACGTCAGAATGAAACAACTAGCACAGATACTCATCTTCGAATTTGCACAACAGGCCGTTGCACGTGGCGGTCAAAGCATATTTTCGGATCTGAATCTTTATTGGGAGGTGCCAAATCATTTCATGGGCGTACCCGCGATCGGACCTGGTGGCAAATTCACAGGCAACAATTATGAAGATTATCTTGAAGAATCACAACGGTTCGTCTCGGCATTATTTGATGTATATCAAGAGGGTGATGCGCTAGGTCGACCGTTTTTCTTCCCAAAACCAAATGTGCATATGACGGAACGATTTTTCAAAACCGAGGGTCATGACGAGTTCCTGCATCATATATCAGCTGTCGCTTCAGAGAAAGGCAACCCATATTATGTATTCGATCGCGGCGACACCGCGAAGATAAGCGAATGTTGTAGATTGGCGTTCAAGCTCGAGGATAGCGATTTGGAGGATGCCAAACAGCCCTGGAAGATGCGTTATTCGGCAATGCAAAATGTAACCCTCAATCTCCCTCGAGTTGCATATGAGGCCAATGGCGATGATGACAAGCTATATGAAATTCTTGACAAGCGCATCGAGCTGATTGCGACAGCGCATATTCAAAAACGTGAATTCATAACCAAATTAATTAATATGAATGGCCACGGACCGCTTGCGTTACTTTCGATGAATCTTGACGGTGAGCCTTATTATCGTCTAAAGCGTGCTACGTTTCTGTTAGGGATGGTAGGTTTGAACGAAATGGTCCAGTTTCATACCGGCGAACAAATGCACGAGTCCGTCTCGGCCCTCAAAATGGGTTTGAGAATAATTGCATTTATGAACAAAAAAACCAAAGAGATCGAAGAGCGTGGTGTGGAAGGCAATGGCGGTATTCGCATGCCGTTGGAGCAAACTCCCGCGGAATCCACTGCATATAGGATGGCCAAACTCGATTCTCGCTATTTTCCGCTTCAAACCTCAACAGTCGTAAAAGGCTTCAAAGATATTAATGAAATATATTATACAAATTCAACCTATTTGAATATTTCAGAGCCAATATCTCCGATCGAACGCGTAAAAAATGAAGGCAAGTTCCATGAAATGATCGAGGCTGGGGCGTTGACCCATGTGTGGTTGGGCGAATCCCAACCCGACCCTGAGAGCGTGGCAAACTTTGTGCGTAAGACCTTTAGGAATACCCAGAACGCACAGATCGCGTTCAGTCCAGAATTCACGACTTGTTCGGATTGCAATAAGATCACAAGAGGCATAAATGAAAATTGCATCTATTGCGGCTCTGACAATGTCGACGGTATTACCCGTGTAACCGGGTTCTTCTCAAAGGTCAGCAGCTGGAATAAAGGCAAACGCGGCGAGTTGAAACAAAGATATCGTTCGAATACAATAGCGACGTAATTATAAAAGAATTAAATAATAAATTGATGGGAGTGTTGAATGTAATGGCAGCAATAATGAAAGAGATAAAGTTATTTTGGCAAAAGGATTGTGCGAAATGCCCCACTGCAAAAAATGTATTGGGCGAATTGGAAAAAGTAGGCAAGGTCGAGGTAAAGATCACATCTTATGAGATTTCTACGTTGGATGGGATGACCGAGGCAGCGTTCCATGACGTTATGAGTACCCCAACAACGATAATCGTTGATGATGATGAAAATGAGGTGGCTTCTTGGAGAGGTGACGCACCTACCTTACAAGAATTGGAAAATGTTTTGATCAATAAATAATTTGGTTAATGCGATAGGCAATAACGCCCAAATTTTGATACGAATTTTATACTATCTACTATAAGTGGTAAGAATGTTATTTGACTACCATAGTGGATTAGAGATTCAAGATTGGAGATTTAAGATTATAGATTCCAGTTTGCTACTATTTTCATATAAGTTTGGAGTTTTCAGTTTACAGTTTGTAGTCACCCCCCCCAATTTCAACCGCTGAAGACGCTTAATTTTATTATCATATATGAATTCGAGATTCCAGTTTCGAGATTCGAGATAGCCAAAGGAAAATTCAGCGTATTCAGCGTTCTCAGCGGTTTTAAAG
>CBDVCJ010000396.1:0-3108 GCA_965372445.1 uncultured Thermoplasmata archaeon
GCCAAGCCGACTAAAGGCCAGATCGGTAGAACCATAGATGTTGACGCGTATCGTAAAAGATTGGAAAATTTAGAGAAAAAAGAGACTAAAAAACGTGATAAGCTATTAAAAAAACAATTAGATCTTGAAACCAAGAAAATGGAAAAGGAAATGGAGAAGGACCTTAAGGATTTAGGTATGGATTTTTGAAAATAAAGGTTTATCTCGAAAATTATGAAATTAATAATGTTATATTTTCATTATACTTCTTCAAAGTGGTAAGTTTTGGGATGTGGGATGAGGTATGTGGGTAATGCAAACCTCCAAGAACCAAACCTCCAAGAACCAAACAAGATCCAAGTACCAATTCCAAAATTCCAAACCGGAGTTGGATTTTGGGTTTTGGTATTTGTTTGGAATTTGCATCTGCGGTAACTTGCTACGCCAAGTTACCTCGCATTAAAAATCCTTTCAGGATTTTTAAAGCTTGGTTCTTGGAATTTAATTAAATACATACCACAAGCCCCGAAGGGGCGTCCTCACACCACAGCCCTATCTTACCACTTACCACTTTTTGAGTGCTTTACCATAGATTGGGATAAGAATCAAAATAAATTAAACTCCCAGACAGTCTTTATAAACATCAACGACTTTTTTAGTAATTGCATTATAATTCAATTCTTTATTGACCGCTTTCTCAGAGTTATTTCGCATGGCATTTAATTTTGACCGATCACTTGCCATAGACCTCAATCTTTTTTCAAGAGTTTTAAGATCACCCATAGGGAATAGAAAACCATTATCATAAGCAACAAGATGATTAACTGTGGCTCTATCCGGGATAACTATTGCTAACTTACATGCCATAGCTTCAATTATAGTCATTGTTGCTTGGGCAGGCCATACCCCGACATCTGCCGCGGAATAATATCCCCGAAGTTTATTTTGGGGTTGGAACTCTATAAAGTGAACTTTTCTATCGAGTTTCAAGTTTTTAACCCGAGCCTTCAATTCGAAGATATATTTTTCATCACCACTGCCAACAATGATCAATTTTGATGGATATTTTGATGTCACTTTAGCAAATGCATCAATTAATAACTCAACTTTTTTGGGAAACATGCCAATTTTTTCCAGTTTACCTGCAAAAATAAACGCTGTATCTTCAGGCTCGATCCCTAAATTGTTACGTATTTTTTTACGAGCTTTGGGCTCAAAATAGAACATATCTGTATCGGCACCTAACGTCAATTGTACAAGTTTATTACGATTTAAGTTATAAAATTCAGTTAAAAAGTTTGTTGTTTCTTGAGTTGCAGAAATTACCTTTTTTGCATGCTTAAATGCATACTTGCAGAAATGCTGGTTGATCAAATAATATTCGGCACGCAGAAATGCATTTGTCGGTATTGAATATTCATGCTGGTCTAAAATATATGTGTAACCTAGATCCGTATGGTACGCGCCAAGCGCAGTGAAACCACTTCGGGCGTCATGCCCGTGTACGATATCGGGTTGAAGTTCACGTAATAATGACCTTAAACCGACTAAAAAAATTAAGTCATAGAGTGCAAAAGCTGTCGGTAATCGATAAATCTTTATGCCGTTTAGAGTAGTAAAAGATTCTTTGTATTGATAGTTACGCTCATGGCTGATTTTCTTGATACTGCTATAAGGAAAAGGACGCCTAGAAGTAATTACCGAAACATCTAACCCCATTTCCACTTGTTTTGATGCAGTATAATATTCTTCATAACCCAATTCAGGTTGGAAGAACGCACATAGATGTACAACTTTCATCGGTTAATAAAATACTATACTAATATTTCTACTTATTGTTAAAAGAATGGTCTAATTTCGGCACTCTGGTTCGATGCGATAGCATTATAATCTTAGTATTGAAAATAGATAATTAAAAATCTATTTATTACTATCAAGTTTCATTAAAACACTTTTCATCAGTTCGATATCACTGCGGACGGTACTGAGACTGGTTCTAAGTTCGGAAACTTCGCGCTGAAGATCTTTTCGGGATTCTTCATTAGCATCATCCATTTTTGTCATTAAGCCATCGCTAACCTTATCCAAATGTTCATTTGTAGAATTAAAAAGCGAGGTCAAATTAGTTACTGTTTCTTCTAAACTTTTAGACATTTCCCCTACATTCTCAGCACTTTTAGTGTTAAGGTTTTCCATAGAATCTTTAAGTTCAGAAGTCAAGTGCGTTTGATGTTCGTCCAGTACATTGGTTGTTATCTCTCGAAAATTATCCATTTTACTACCCATTTCGTTTACCGTATTTGACATATTCTCAACTTGTTCCGATATGCCCTTCACTTCCTCGGTCAGATCGCGACTCATATTTCCAAAGTCATCCTGGATCTCTCCTTTCAAAGCATCGAATTTCTGGTTTATCGTAGTCTTGAAAAGGTTGGCAACTTTGCGAAGGTCACTGCCAATAGAATCAGTGCGCTTTTTTGAATCGATACTTAATCTCGTCAGGGTCTGCTGGATCTTATTTACTCTTGTAGCTTCATCCTTTAAACCCTTAATAATATTGTTTGCCGCGAGAGTTGATGTATTATTAATATTATATTCGGCGTTCTGTAATTGCTGAGCTATTCCCTTAAGGTTACTAGAACTTTCATTTAAGCCTTGAATAGTCCCAATGTATGTATTTTTAAAGACATCATCAATGCGTTTGGAGAACATTTCAAATAGCTCGATCGTTGCATATAATTGCCAATGTGGATTGCTTTTAACTTCACGTATCGCGCCTGCTTCTAAACCTTTCTTACGGCGATAGTCTTTCCCAGATGCGATTGCATTTAATTCGCGTAATATTTGGTCTCTTAACTCACCTACTTTATACGGATTCCATCTTACTACACCAGGCATTCATAGCCCCCCAAAATTATTGAGTGTAATATGCTCAAACCTGATATATTCATTGAGATATATAAAAATATTGATTGGGATATTAAAGATGTTAGCACTAGTTGCGGACTATTATTTGGTGGTAGGAGATAGGTGATAGGAGATAGGTGATAGGCTTTTTTGAGAATATCGGGAGCACATCGGGAGCGCGGGAACACGGGAGTACGAACCTATGTCTAATGTTGGATTGCT
>CBDVCJ010000397.1:0-3079 GCA_965372445.1 uncultured Thermoplasmata archaeon
TTGGCGAAGCAAGTTACCGCAGGAGGCAATGATATTTCTTCCGTCTGTCGCCTATCGCCTTTCCGATGGGAATCTCAAATCTAGAATCTCCAATCCTCTATGGTAATCATATGCCAATCTTACCACGTACCACTTTGAGAGTGCTTTTGCACAACTTCCTGGGAGAATTCTAGAACCAAATTACAAAAATTTTTATATTAATAGAATTATATAATTAGCTGATCTTGTATTGGGGTAGTTAATGTCAAAACGCAGAAAAGGCAAAGCCAAACGTCGTAACCGCTCTAAGCCTGAGCGTAATGCATACAACAAAAAGGGTAGTGAGAGGCGTTCATCGCATACCGAAAAAAGTAAGACCAACCCGAAACGTCTCGGGAAGGAGCGCAAGGAAGATATCATTTTCTTTTCTGTTCTATTTATAATCGTCGGCAGTATACTTGGAGGATATTTTATTTATGACGAATATTTCAAAGATGGTGATCGTGATACTGCCGGTTCGGACACTGATGGCGATGGCTCTGCCCCACTAACCGATAGTTCGGCAGAGGTTGGCGAACTAGCCCCGAATTTTGAGCTTTATGATATTGATGATATATTATTTTCACTTGAGGAATATAGAGGTAATATTGTGATACTGAGTTTCATGGTGGATTATGATCCCCTCACTATTGATGAATTGATGCAACTGAACGAAGTTTATATTGGATATAATAATAAAGGTGTGGAAATTATTACTATTGATATAGATAATACCGAGTCCGCAGAACAAATCAGGGTAAATATGAAAGAGGCTGTTGATGCACAGTGGCGATTTGCCCAAAAAGGAAGGGACGTAGGGGCAATGTACGGTGTAGAATCCACACCAACGATTTATATCATTGACCAGGGCGGAATAATAACCTTTAAAAATTCTGGCCTAACCGATTTTGGAATGTTGGAAGAAGAAATTATGACACCTTTAGGCTAATCACCACCACATTTTAAGTCCGCCACGGGCATACTTTTTTATTAGGGCATTTTTTACAGCTATGGATACGGGAATAATATGGCAGAATTATGAAGCTAATTATAATGAATAGGATTAAAATGATAATTTGCGTCCATGAAAACTCTGATAGCAATAAATATATGCCGCTGATCAAGGGTAGGAACCAGATCAAAGATAAAAATGGTATGTAGAGTTTGAACATTTTCGAGAATTTTCGAGTCTCACCTTTCTTAAATAGATATGCCGCAGCTCTTCCATAACCACTCGAACAGCGAGCTCTACCAAAAGATGGACAGTAACTGCAAATAAATTTCCAAAATAAGATAACTGCGATTATGCAAAAAAGAATATATAAGATCGCATAGTATAGGTTTAGAAAATATATTAAAATTGTACCTAATGTGTAAGTTGACATGTTTAAGAAATTACTTAGGATCAGGTCACTTTTTGAATAAATTGATGAATTTGCATCAATTTTTTGGGTTGGAATTTTATTAGTCATATCATACCAACATATGTATTACTCTAGGGCATCCTTAAAAATAATTAATATCTGTTTTATTTATTTTTTGAATGTCTAACGAACAATATGATCACTATAACTGCAATAAATATTGTCGCAACGATAATTAGCAATTCAATATTAATATTATTATCGGCTTTTTCGCTGTCCTTTTCCGAATCCGAAATATCGAATTCTAAAATCTCATCAAGCTCCGAGTCCTGGTCTTCACCGCCAAAAATATAGAATTTTTCACCATTAAACGCACCAGCCCGCGACGCGCGGGGAGTGGGAAGTTTTACCTGTAATATTTCGATCTTATCTGTGTTCGGCTCATATCGCAGAATTTCATCATTAAACCCATTCGGGTTGTAGCCGCCGAAAATATATGCGTAGTTGCCATCCCAGTACGCCGAGGTGCGAAATCGGGGTGTCGGTAGTTGGGCATTCATGATCTTATAGCCCTCTCCAGGTGTGAATTTTATTATTTCGGATGTTTGGCCTTGGTTGCCCCTCCCTGTCTTACCACCGAAGATGTAGGCCGAGCCATTAACCCAAACCGTGGAAGTGCCTGCACGGGGTCCTGGTAAGGGTTCCTCTAATACCTCAGAGTTACGGGTGGTCGGGTCGAAGCGCACTGTGTTGTTTTGACCGCATTTAGCTGTGCCGACACAGTTACCGAAATGATAGATGTATTTACCTGCCCAAACCGTAGAACCGCCTTTAAGACCATACGCTAGTGAATCATTAATTAATTCAATCGTAGCTGGTGGTCTAAATCTCACGATTTCTGCAACTGGTTCACCGCTGTAACTGATCCCGCCAAATATCCAAGCTTCATCGCCGGTCCAAATTGCGGTATGGCTGTGGATCGGGGTGGGTAATTTTACTGCTAGTTCGGTTATTACACCAGAGCCAGGGTCAAAGGACCAGATAGTTGTCAAAATTTCACCTGGGGTTTGGCCGCCGAAAATATAGAATTTAGTGCCGTCCCAAACAGACGAGGAATATCTTAATGGTAATGGTAATTCAGTTGGATTTTTTTCAAGAGTAAAACCGGAAACATTCCCTGAGGTTGTGGAAATTGTCAAAATCAAAAGTGTAATGATAATCGCAACGAAGGTTTGAAATTTCATTAGGATTGAATTAAATGATTGTATATAAAAACATTTCTAATTAAATTGTGGAATTAATGCTAATATGTTGGATAGGGCGTCATTGTGTTAGTGCGTGGGATAATAATGCCTATGGTATAGTTCGTGGGATATGGTGCCATTATTTTGGTTCGTGGGATAATAGCGCCATAAGTTAAGTGCGTGGGATACGGCGTCATTGTGTTGGTTCGGTGGACAATAACGCCATAAGTTAAGTGCGTGGGATACGGCGTCATTATGTTGGTTTGTAGGATAATTATGCATTATGTTTGGTGTGTGGGAACCAGCGCCAATATGTTTGTTTGTTCTAATTGTTAACTAACGATTAGAACATATTATCCGGTTATCAAAGTAATAGAACAAACTAACACTTAGGCAAACATATCCCATGAACCATTCCACAGGCAAACATGTCCTACGAACTAACGATAAGAC
>CBDVCJ010000398.1:0-3045 GCA_965372445.1 uncultured Thermoplasmata archaeon
CTTTATTATATAATATTTCGTTTATTAATTGGTTAACCAACTTATTTTCGCTCAATGGCTTCCCAATAGGTTTGCGTTTGCTTCTGAGTACAAAATAGGTTAACATTAAAATTATTAATATTATTACAATTATCATTATAATGAAAATAATTGTAAAAGCTTCTAACTCGCCATCATCTTCGACTTTCTCTGGTAGATATTTATTTGGATCGTTTGGATATGCGTCAGCATTATCCAAATAGCCATCACCATCTGTGTCTTTTTTGGTTGGGTCTGAACCAATTTGGTATTCTTCAAGATTTGTAAGAGAATCGTTATCAAAATCGAATTGGGAATCGCCTGGATCGTTGGGATTAAAAGAGTATTGGGTTTCCCAATCGTCCGGAATACCGTCGCCATCTGTATCTTTACTATCACTATCACCATCATTTCCTAATGCATAAAGACTATGATGTGAACTAAAATAGATTATCCCGCCGAAACCTATTATCGGTGAAACAATATCCCAAATTGCTTTGAATTGCCACTTTAGGGTACCATCAGGATTTATTGCAGAGAGATGCGATCTTCTTTCTGAACCAATATAAATTGTGCCATCGGAACCTATAGCTGGTGACATATATTTCGAATCCTCAACCTTATAATTCCAATCTAATATTCCATTAGATAAAACCGAATAGAGAGTGCCACCCTGTGAATTAATATAGATATTGCCATTGGCCCCTATGGCTGGAGAGGAATGAACACAATCTACTTGGATTTTCCATTTCTCAGATCCCTTTGAGTTTAGCGCATATAGATATCCATCACTTGAACCAAAATATATTGTGTTATCAGAACCTATCGCGGGTGATGAATATATACCCCCGCTTGTTGAGAAATTCCATATCTCTGAACCATCAGGATTTATTGCATAAAGTTTGTTATCATAGGAACCCACGTAGATAGTATCATCAGAGCCTATTGCTGGTGTTGATTCTACAATGTCCTTTGTCTTGAACTTCCATTTCAATATTCCATCAGGATATATTGCATAAAGACCATCATAAAAACCTACATAAATAGTGCCACTAGAACCTAATGCTGGGGATGACCGAATAGAATTAGTCCCTTCAAATTTCCACTTAAGGGTTCCATTTGAGTTGATTGCATATAGATAATCATGTGAACCCGTATAGCACGTGCCATCAGATGCTAACGCTGGTGAGTTGATTGCAAGACCATCTATTTTAAACCTCCATTTCTCTGTTCCATCAAGATTTATCGCATAAAGATAATGATCATTAGAACCTACATAAATGGTGCCGTCAGGACCAATTGACGGCGGCGAAATAATATCGTCCCATGTTTCGAATTTCCACTTCAAATTCCCTGTATTATGACTCGTATCATATGGGCTCAGCCCTGTATGTTGTGCATTTCCCCTAAAACAGGGCCAAGGTGAATCGGCGAGCTGTGGTCTATCTCCACCCTTAGGTAATATCTGAACAATGCAAGTATCATTATCTACAGATTTTCCGTCACTAACTCTAAGTGTAACGGTATATTTTCCGGGGTCATCATAACTATGTGTAGCATTAAAATCAATTTGCCAGTTAGTAGATATTCCATCACCGAAATCCCAGAAATAAGTTAAATTGTCTCTATTAAAATCATATGAATTACTTCCATCGAAATATACTACTTGATTAACACTAGCATTTTGATCTGGTCCAGCATTTGCTACAGGTGCTATATTGTTACTTACGGGTACAGATACCTTTATAGTGCAGGTATCATCATCAATAAATTCTCCGTCATTAACCATTAGTACTACATTATAATTGCCTGGTAGATTATAAGAATAAGAAACATTACAATCTATTTGCCAATCTGTAGATATTCCATTACCGAAATCCCAGAAATAAGTTAATATATCTTCATAAGGGTCGTAAGAACCACTTCCATCAAAATATACTACTTGATTAACACTAGCATTTTGATCTGGTCCCGCATCTGGAATTGGAGGTTTATTGGCTATATCTGTTGGTGATGTTAAAAATGGTTTATAATTTGCTTCACCCAAACTAGGTTCATCCCAAATATCGTAAATGTATTGATCAATTATTTCAGTATTTGATGTACCCCACCAATTATTTCGAACATGTATATTACTTGAACTTGCCACTTTTAAATTATAATCACTATTATTACAAATATTATTGTATTTTACAATTAAATAATGATAGCCAGCTTTTGGGAGAATTACCCCGATTGAGTTATCATTAATAGAATTCACTTTTAATTCTAAACTTTCCCATTCAGTTTTTATACCAATATAATTCTTCGAAACTTTAGAATATCTTAAATTTATTGTACCCCCCATGAACCCATATTTGTTATTATTTAAACTACAATTATTGATAATTATATAATCAGAATTATAAATTACAATAGTATTATTTTGAAAAGTCGAATTTAATAAAGAACCATGTCCTCCAATTATTCCACGATGATTATTTTTAAATGTACATCGTTGAATAACTAAATCCTCGCCACCACCATGTATCCCATGATCATTATTTTTAAATAAAGTGTCAGTAATTTCATGCTTTTTCTTATTTTCTCCTAAAAATAATATTGCACCCATATTATGAGAAGAATATTCAAATTTTGCATAAGATACATTTATTTTTCCACTGTTATCTTGATCAATAAAAATATTATAATCAACACCTCTTCCATTATACCAATAATCTTTTCCTTCATCTTCATCAGAAAAATGTCTTGTATATTCATAAAGGGGGTCTTTGTTTGTAAATATAACATGATTAAAATCATTTCCATTGACATTAAGGGTTCCTCTAATTGTAAGCCTTGTATTATTTACAAATTTAACTATTGTACCTGCTTGAATATTCAATACTTTTCCAACTATAAGTGTAGTATTATCTGTTATATGATATGGGCCATTTGTAGTTGTCCATGTTGTATTCAATGAAATTACTCCACTTATTTCAGTTGGACCATCAGCGCTTACTTGCCTGCATTCCATAGAAAAGCCAA
>CBDVCJ010000399.1:0-3034 GCA_965372445.1 uncultured Thermoplasmata archaeon
CTTATCTGCTAATTTTGAGGTATAGAGCATAATTGCCATGCCAACCACGAATATTGGTATTAGTAACAACCCTGAGAATTCAGTTGGAATATAATCCTCCAGCATAATTGGCACTAATATAAGCAAGATCGAAACAAGAATAAAATTGGAGAAGAATGTAGAAATGTAGGTCCGGGTTAGATTATTATTACTGAGAACATCTTTAAATAGATAATGATTTGAATCTTTTTTCTTGATTTGTTGTCTTTTAACAGGTTCTTCCACATAGATCACTAAATAGATCAGAGCGACAATTCCCATTATACCAGATAGAAAAAATAAAAATTCATAATCCATGAACATCGGAGAGATTGTGGGCCCCAATATGATCCCCACCGAAAATACGATGCCGGTCATAATACTGAAATACGCCAAGGTCCTGCTGCGTTTTTTGTCGGGTATAACATCGCCAATAAAGGCAAGCACACATGAATATATTGCACCCGCGCCCTGCAGGAATCGCGCAAAGATCAAAATAAATATATTATCGAAAGGGTGTGCCGCTAAAAAGGAACCAATAATGAAGAACACTAATCCGATTATGATCATTTTTTTTCGGCCGAATCTATCGCTCCAGAACCCAAACGGCACAGTAAGAACCGCCTGCACTAAAGCGGTAACCCCAAACGCAATTCCGATCAGAAAATATGAATCCGTGAAGGTTAACGCATATAAAATGAAAATTAATATGACCAGTGCTTTGCCGAACCTAAGAAACATAGTTGGTAGACCCAATCCGATCAAGGTAGTTCGTTCTTCTTTCGAATACATGATTTGGTTTCAACTCCGGATTTCATTAGATGAATTATTTTCAATTTTATACTAACGGTTATTTATCAATATTAACTAAATAGATTTAAAGCTAAAGGTAAATCCTGGCCTAAATCCCTCCTTAAATTAAATTGGCATCATTTCACATCCCATCCAGTATATAAAGCCTCTAGATATGGTTATATTGTAAACAATATATAAGGTTATCCACATCTCGCACTACGGCCAGCAATCCAAAACCTTTAACATATTCACAAGAAATACTATGATTATTACACTTTTGTTAGTGGATTTTCAATGATTACATTCACCTACAACATTATTTATATTTAAGTATCTGCAATTAATGGCTCGATATCGATAGCGAGAATCGGGAGCATCGACAGTCCAGAGTCAAGAGTGGTGAGTCGTGAGTCAATAATGAACACTGAATCTACAGTCGACCTTTGGACTGGCAGGCTGGTCGACGGGGTGACTATTTTAGACTCTCGACCCTCGACTCACGACTATAGAAATTTAATACCCAAATTAAGAAAAGTAGTAAAAAAATTCAATATAACCCACCAAATGACCCAACCGCAATACAGTCCACCTAAATTTCTATCTCAACCCCATATATTTTCTCAGGGTTCTCTTGATGGATCGCCCATACATCCTTTTCAGTGAAAATACCTAGATCCAAAAACGCCTTGGTGCGCTTTGGGACGGTCTTGACACCTAATACCGCGCCGGGACGCGTCGGGTCATCCAGGAAATCGGTCTCCATTAAGAATCTATTATTATGGCCAATAGCAGTTTTTATTGCCGGCTCGGTTGCAAGCACTGATGGAAAAATGCCAAAATTATCCTTTTCAAGTACAAGTGGCGGTGAATAATGCTTTATAACTTTTCCGCGCTCTAACCCAACCTTATCCGCCATCTGTGCCAATTCATTACAAATTTCAGGAGTTGAACTTTCGGTATGTAATACCACTGGACAACCGATCTCTTTAGCAAGCTCCATTCCATAAATTAAAATTTCATTTGAAGCCTCAATTATTTCACGGGCCACGTTGAAATGCGGCCGGCCAATTTCACCCAACGCCACACATTTACCCTCACGGACATATTCAGCAGCGAGTTCCATACCTTTTTGCATAATGGATTGTGAAGCCTCAACCGACAAAATCTCGGTTAACCGAACTAGATCTACGGGATATGGCCCCAGACATAAAAATGCGGTTACACCTGTATTCTCTTGCACATTTTTAAATAATTTAAAATTAGCTTCAAAAGCTGCTAGATAATCCTTCTCCAGTACAATTGGATGGCGCTTCAAGGGTTTATAGCACATTACCAGATGCGTGCCGCCTGCTTTTTGAAATTCTCGGACCGCCTCTATATTTGCACCGTCTGGATCCAAGTGTAAATGATTATCTAGTATTGGAAAAGAATGGCCGGGTTCGTTAATACCCATAAAATAATTACCCCAGAAAATTATATTATTGCTAATTTTATGATTCACCCTCAGATAATTTATCTGCGATCTCGCCGACAAATTTTTCTATTTGTTTGGTCTTTTTACATCCAGTGCAAACCACGACACCTGATTTGAACATTAAGAACTCAGGACCAGATTCTCGAACTTTATAGATCAATCCCGGGAATTCTTCCGGATCATACTCAACACTTTCTTCACCAAGAATATCAGCGATAACTTTCAAATCTAATTTTTTACCAAAATCCGTTGAGGTTATTATTGTTTTAACTTTCATCTCGGGATCGGGCTCGACCTCAACGTCAATACTTTCGAGTTTCTTAACGATTATATCGATCGCCGCGCGTGCATCTTCCAAACTAAGTGCTCCCGTACAAACCGCTCTACCACTACGGAAGATCAAAGTCACGGTTTTTGGGTTCTTGAGGTTATAAATCACACCCGGAAAATTTTCAGGGTTATAATCCGCTTCCTCGATCGAGCTTGAAATTTTAAATAAATTTAAGTTATCACCAAGTTTTGCTGTGGCGATCACATTTTCTATCTTCACTTTCGGCGTATCTGTCATTTTTAATACGTCCTCAGTTTATATCTATAAGGATATTAACGATTTCATATAATTATTTTTTTATTATGGCATGAACTTTTTATTGAGATATGCATACCTTAAATGGATTCCTGATTCTAGATTTCAGACGGATAAGGAATATCGATTCCTGCGGTAACTTGCTTCGCCAAGTTACCTCG
>CBDVCJ010000400.1:0-3033 GCA_965372445.1 uncultured Thermoplasmata archaeon
AGGTAAACATTCGTCGTTCTCTCACCATGATAACGGCACCCGCAAACTCCGTGACGGTGATCTGGTGATCTGTGATTTCGGGGTATATTACAATGGTTATTGTTCTGACATTACCCGCACCTACGGAATTGGAAATGTTAAGGAGAAATTTATTGATATTTATGATATTGTATTAGAAGCACAAACCAAAGCAATTAAAATGGTTAAACCTAGAGTAGAATATAAATCCGTAGACATAATGATAAGAGACCTTTTCAAAGAATATGGCTTTCAAGGTAACTTTGTGCATGGAACCGGGCATGGTATTGGCCTGGACGTACATGAGAGCCCACGGGTTGCGTATGTGGTAACAGGTAAGTTTGTCAAAGGTAATGTCGTAACTATCGAGCCTGGGATCTATATTCCCAATAAAGGCGGAGTAAGGATCGAAGATGATGTTAATGTAACTTCTAAAGGGGTTGAAGTATTAACCAAAGCCAATAAAAGATCACTTTAAGATTATTTGGCGGGCTGAAAAATGATAATAATAGGGGAATGTATCAATTCCACGACTTCTAAGGTTTTAAACGCGATCGAGAACCGAGATACTGAATATATACATAATTTAGCAAGCGCTCAGGTTGACGCCGGGGCTCATTTTATAGATGTTAATGCCGGTGCGAGGATTAATACCGAAGAAGAAGATATTCAATGGTTGATTGAATCGGTTTGGGACGCTGCAAAGGTTCAAATGAGTATTGATAGTGCGAATCCCGCGGCAATTCAGAAAGGCTTGGAAACCTATCATGAACTTATCGAAAAGGAAGAACAGCCTGATAAATTTAAAGTGATTGTAAATTCGATTAATGGTGAACTTACTCATTGTGCAAAGATTTTACCGCTTGTTCAAAATTATGATTGTGAAGTTATTGGGTTGTTAATGGATGAGAATGGTATTCCGGATACGGCAGAAGAAAGGGTTAATATTGGCGGTAAAATTATCGATCGGATCAATAAATATGATATTCCTTTAACCAATCTTTATCTGGACTTAGTAGTACAGCCGATAAGTACGGACGCTACAAAAGGGATCACCATTCTTGAAACCCTCAAACTCCTTAAAATAGAATTTCAAGAGGTCAAAACTGTTTTAGGGTTAAGTAATATCTCATTTGGTTTACCGGAAATGGAATTGATCAATCAAACGTTTATGGCAATGTTGATGGCCGAGGGATTGGACGCTGCGATTTTAAATCCATTAGATAAACGCATGATGGCGACCCTAAGCGCGTCAAAGATGCTTTTAAACCAAGATGAGTTTTGTATGGGATATATTAATGCGTTTCGTAGTGGATTATTAAAATTTTAGATCTAAATGCAGCCTATATTATTAGTTTGTAATTAGAAAATATTAAATAAAAGAATAACATAAAGGGAGATTGGTATTAAAATGCTCGAAGAAGCAACAACATTAATTGGATTACAAATCTATACAAACCACGGAGTGTTCGTTGGTGTAGTTAATAATATTGTCGCGAACTTGAATAATTATAAGATAGACGGTTTGTATGTCGAGGCAACTAATCCTGCATTGGTAGAAGCTTCCCGACCTGTAACTATACCTTTTAGATGGGTACAGAATGTGGGCGATATAATAATTCTTAGACATTTTCCAAAACATGTTGATCTTACAGATCAAGAGCGGATGCAGTTAATGTTTGAACAAGGTCAATATGGCGAAATGGAACAAGTTTGATACTGTTGCTCACACTTAAATTGGATTATTGTTCAGAATTAGGAAGCAGACCTGTGTAGGTCTATTGAAATTATTTTAAAGAGTTTCATCTTAATTTTATTCTTTATAACATTATTTTTTGGATAAACGATTATTAAGTCAACCAGTCGGCCAGTCCACAGGCAGACTGGAAGACAGGCAGACAGGTAGACCGGCCCATTGATAACCAAGCTCGCATCCCTTAAAGGTGGGGCGATTAAAATTTATACTTTCAAGTCTATCCCTTATTCCATGATGATGCAGCTTACATTTCTGGGAACTGGCGGAAGCTGGCCCTCCAAAGAGCGTAATGTACCGGCAATTGCATTAAAAATCGACGGTGAGGTCATACTCTTAGATTGTGCAGAAGGTACACAACGTCAGTTCATGTACTCAAATACAACGTTTATGCAAGTTAATAAGATCCTCATTACGCATTTCCATGGCGACCATTTTTTAGGGTTACCCGGGATGATACAAAGCATGTATCTCAATGATCGTTCTCGCCCATTAGATATATATGGACCTGAGGGTACAGAAAAAATAATTAGCAAACTTTTAAAATTAGGTTATTTTTCACCGACCTTCGAAATAAGATTACATGATCTAGAGGATAATGATATTATTGAATGTCAGAATTACGATATTAAATGCCGGGCGGTTTCGCATTCTGTTCCGACCTTGGGGTACTGTATCGAGGAACATGAACGCCCCGGCAAGTTCAATTTGGACAAAGCCCAAGCTCTCGGAGTTCCGGAAGGTCCCGCATATCGTACACTTCAACAAGGCCAATCCGTAACTGTAAACGGTAAAACCATAACCCCGGATATGGTGATGGGCCCACCACGCACAGGCCGCAAGATCGTCTATTCGGGCGATACCAAACCTTGTCAAGCAATAATTGAATTAGCAGAGAGCTGTGATGTATTAATTCATGATGCTACTCTTGATCAAACCCTAGAAGATAAAGCAGAGGCCTACGACCATTCTTCAGCGCGTCAGGCGGCTGAGGTTGCCGTCAAAACCAATACAAAAACTCTGTTTTTAATGCATATAAGTCCAAGATATAAAGACAGCAGTCAATTAGAAAAAGAAGCACAAGCAGTATTCCCAAATTCGTTTATTGCCAGAGATTTTTTAGAATTTGATGTCAAACCTTCGGCTTGAGGTTTGCCGTCAGATAGGCGATAGGCGACAGACGATAGGCGAAAGTTCTTTGGCAATGATCGGGAATCCGGGAGCCTGATTATTTGATACCCTAGACGGGAGCACGGGAGCCC
>CBDVCJ010000401.1:0-3001 GCA_965372445.1 uncultured Thermoplasmata archaeon
AAAATAAAAAGTTAGAGAATAGTCTCTATTTATAAGGAATCATGCCACACAGCAAGTTAACCGAAACGTTTATAAATGAATTTAAATTTTGTACAACTCACTATATATATAATTAACGATATAATTATTTACTAGAGGTAGAATCCAACCTATCTACAGCTACTGTTACTAGAGGAATAGTACGATCCGCAATTGAAGACATAAAACTTATGGGTAATAAACAAAAATATATAATTAAAAATAAATTAAATGCCTCTAGGAGTAGTAATATGGTTAAATTAAAAAACAAGCTCATAATTAGTTTCATTTTTCTCGTGTTAGTGTGCTCTATAACTGGCGCGATCACAGCGCACGGCACAAGCCCTCAAACCCGGGCTGATATCGACTTCGAGCTTGAAATTATTTTGGAAGACCAAACAGACCAGACCAATCTGACCTTGAATCCCAGTGAGCATTATGTAGCTTCAGTTGAGATCGTTAACCTAGGCGATATCAACGATACCTATAATTTATCGATATCTAACATACCACTTGACTGGGAGGTTACATTTGATAATTACCAGCCCAAGAAAAGTGTGTACTTAACCAGTGATCAGTATCCGGATCATAAACTCAAAATAATGTTGATCCTAAAGGTCCCGGATAACGCCAAAAAGGGCGATACCCATAAGATCTCGGTGACCGGTATATCTGACGCGAGCAAAAATACTGTTGAGCGCAGTGACTACATCAATGTAATGATCGACTATCCGATCCCGTATCTATTTTTAGAAACTGAAGACAATATAAAATATATTTATCCTGCTGAAAGCACGGAGTTCTTGATAACGATCACAAACGTAGGCACCGACAATCAATTGTATTCCCCGCCGAATTCAACAGTTACAGATGCCGGAGATCCAGACGAAAATAACGAATGGAGCGTTGAAGTTACACCCGCAGAAGATTTCTATATCGGGCCCAGCCACTCCAAAGACCTCACCGTCACCATCACAGCGCCCCTAAACACACCGGCCGGAACCGAATATTCATTCCTGGTCAAAGGCTCGGTCTCGGATAACGAGGTCGTGATCATTCCTATTGAAGTTACGGTTATTGTCAAACAATTATATAATTTAACGATCGAAAGTCCCGATTCTATTCAAATCAGCTTCCCCGATATCTCTAGAAATTATCCCATTGCATTAAAAAATATCGGGAACGGCCACGATAGGATCGAACTTGTAATAACAAAAACCCCGGATTTTACGGAGGTGCGCTTAAGTAATCAGATCATTATGATCGGCAGTAATGAATATGAAAATATTACTATTACATTAACACCCACGATCCAAACCGCATTGGGCACCCACCAAGTTGCGATCCAAGTTTATAGGATAAAAGAATCCGGTACCAAAGAGCTAATTCAAGAGCTGACAACGGCTATAAACATTCAATATCGCCCCGATCTGGCCATTTCCTACGAAGATCTCGAATTCTCGGATTATTACCCGATCGAATATGAGGAAATTTATATTAATGCCACAGTTTACAATACCGGTGATGCAAGTGCAACGAATGTGACGATCGTGCTCACACCTCAGGCAAAGGGCGGCAGCCTGTTGGATCCGATAGGCACCGAAACAATTGCAGTGATCGAGCCGCAATCTTCTGTGGATATCGATTTCACATGGGAGGTCGACCCCTCCGTCGAATTTATTATCATTAATATTGACCCGGACAACGATTATTTGGAGCTATCTGAGGTAAATAATAACGTGAGTAAAAATCTACGTGTGGTGATCCAGCCCAAACCGACCACAGAAATTGAACAGGGCGAGTCAGGTATTAGTTATACGACCTGGGGCGTAAGTGTTTTGGTCACAGCACTTTGCGTATCCATAATCGCGGTGGGCGCATCGGTGCTCAGTACCGAATACGGTAAATATGCGTTCGTAAAATCATTATTGCCATTGTATTCCAGAGTGAAGCGTGAAGATGTTTTGAACCATGAAGTACGTGAACAGGTTTATGATTACGTAAGAGAGCATCCTGGCGACCATTTCAGGTCAATACTGACCCATTTGGAGCTTACTAATGGCACTTTGGTACATCATCTGAACACCTTGGAGAAAAAGGATTTTATTCGCTCGGAGCGCGACGGGCCTTATAAACGGTTCTATCCTATTGGCACCAGACTGACCGAAGATGTACTCGAGATCAACGGGCTTCAGAAAAAGATACTTGATGCAGTTTCTGTAAGACCCGGCATAACCCAGAAAGGGCTGGCCAAAATACTTGAAACCAGTACCCCGACAATAAACTATCATGTAAAAGCACTTCGTAATTCCGGGTTACTCAGAGTGAAACGCGATGGTAAAGTCACTAGATGTTTTGTTGAAGAGCTGATCAGGGGCAAAGGCGCGTCCTAAGACGTATTAGGCTATTCTGATTTTTATTGACTAATAAGGATTCGAGATTATAGATTGGAGATAGGTATTTAAGGATAAGGAAGTCGGAGGTCAGAAATCGGAAGTCAGAAATTAAACTCTGACTTCTGTCTTCCGACCTCTATCTTCCTATTTAATAATCATCCAAAATCTCGAAACAGGAATCTCGAATCTTCTCCACAGCCCCAATCCTTAACCCTCAATCAATTTCCCCCTCTGTATCGAAACCAGCTAAATCGAACGCTATTATTCAACCACCCGCCAAGAATTTACCGATTAAGCCAAAGATCGTAAACAAAATTGGCGATAATAACCTGAATAAATAGATGTATCATTTCATAATAATAATTAAATTGAGTGGCTAAAACCCAAATAATTAAATAACAATTAGAAACTTGTACCAATATATTTGAATACAATCAATAATATAATATTTAATCATAGAATATATCAAACATACTATTAAATATTTATATAATGATTAAGATAAGCTAAAAATAACGAAAATTAACGAATCACATTCTCTATGAAGGATGAGGTTAATATATTGAATACCTGTAACTACCATAAAA
>CBDVCJ010000402.1:0-2997 GCA_965372445.1 uncultured Thermoplasmata archaeon
CCTTCATCGCGATCTTCTCGTCTTCACTTATTTCATCACCTTTTTGATATATTTCCAGAATTAGATCACGCATGAACTCGTCGTTTGTCTCAAATGCAACTTTTAATGCTTTGCGCGCTTGACCTGCTGGTACAGCATCATTGAACATCTTGTCAAGACCTATCGAGATAACAGAGTTGATATATTCGTTAAACTCAAACTCGGTTTCTAAAATATATTCGAATATCGGTTTAAAACTCTTCAATTTTTTTAAGTTGGCATCGTTAATTTCGATCTTATTGCTCATATTAACATCCCCTATAGTAATTTTATAATGGCATTGTTAACCATAAACTTTGTGTACACAATATAAACAAAATATTTGGGAAATATTTAAGCAATTTTACTATTATTCTTTCAAATCAAATCAATAATTCAAATTAATCCAACATGGGGTTAAACTGGAAATAATTATTTTTATCGAAATAAGCACCCGAAAAACTCGGCGGTATGGCAAAAAGTTGACGAGCCTCGAAACCGCTTTTTAAAGAATATTTTAATATAGAAAATACCAAGATCCAAGGTCCAAACTCCAAATAAGCTCCAAGCACCAAGTACCAAAACACGGGTTTGGAATTTCGGTTCTTGTAATTTGGTATTTGTTTGGTTCTTGTTTATTGGTTCTTGGAATTTTTTCACAGCTGTTACAACCTGTTGACCGAAAAACGCGCCGACTGAGGCAAAAAGTTGCCGAGCTTCCAAACCGCAACCGACACGGGCTCTTTGGCTTTGTCATAAGTTGATGCAGAGCCCTCGGGCTTATCTTGACTTTAGATTTAATATCTGTATGTCGTCAAGCTAACCCTACGAGCTTCGCAACCGTAACCGTTAAAAAGCCTGTAGGGGTTTTTAAGGGTCGAGGTAATTTACGAAGTAAATTACCGAAACCGAAAACCATTTCTATCCAAATAACTATTTCATTGCCATTAAGGGGGCACCATCACATGGATCTAATCAAACTACAAAATAGTCTAGGGCATACCTTCAATAAACCAAAGCTTCTTGAAAGAGCACTCACGCGCAAAGCCCACGCGCTCGAACAGCAAGAGCAAGGGCGGAGTATGGAGGATCAAGAAACATTCAGAACTCTTGGGGATGCAGTCCTACACCTAGTATTGATGCACAAATTCTACGAGCTGGGGTACGACACGCGCGAGAAAATGACCAATAAGAACAGCGAGCTCGGGCGCGAAGAGTCTCTTGCCAAGATCAGCACTGAGCTGGGGGTCGGCCCGAATATCCAGCTCGGGACCGGTGAAAAGAGACAGAATGCGGATAAAGAGCCGAAAGTACTGGCAGAAACGCTGGAGGCGATAATTGCGGCGATATTTCTAGATACCAAATATGATGAATCAAAAGAGATAATAATTAAATGGTTTGACCTTTAGCTGAATAATAATTTCACTGTCATTAAGGGGGTAAAGTGTATGGATATAAATGATCTCGAAAAGAGCTTAAGATATAATTTTAAAAACCAAAACTTACTAATAAAGGCATTGACCAGAAAAGATGCCGTCGAGAAAAACCAAATTGACCATGATTTCGGGCATCAAAATACCTATGCCACGATCGGTGACGCGATATTGACAGCCATTGTTGTAATACAGCTTTACAACACCGGGCGGGATACACCGGAAATAATTACTGTTGAAAAAAATAAAATTATAAATAGAAAGGCTCTTAAAAAAATAAGTCAAGATCTTAAAGTCGGTAAGTGCATGAAGATGAGTAATGGTGAAGAAAAAAAAGGAATTAATTCAAAGCCTAAACCTCTTGCTGAAACGCTTGAAGCCATAATCGGTGCGATATACCTGGATTCGGATTTTGAAACTTCGATGGAGAGGGTCAAGAGTTGGAAAGGGTTTGAGGGGTTGACGGAGTAAGGTAGGTTGGGGGAATTTCCAAATTCAAATAAATGATTGCCCAACTTTTAAATATCAAAATTCTTATTCAAAGCCAGTGAAATAAGATGGATGCCAACGACGAAGCTAAAATAAGAGATTTAATAAAGGATTACCTCAAAGGTTACGACCCAACAAAATCGATTAATGAGTGGAATAGCCTTAATAATGCTTTTAAAAAGGTTTGGCAAAATAAAGTATTAAACGATAATTATCCTGAATTATCCGAATTTGACGATATCCAACCGGTAATTAGAATATTAGATAAACATGGTCGAAGAAAATATGAAGTTACATCTGAAATTGATGGAAATAATATCAAAGAAAGATTAGATAATATTGCTAACGAATTGGGAATTATCCATGAATATGATATTCAAAATAATTTTATTAAAATTATTAATATGGATGCAGTAGCAAATTGTATGATCCCGCAAAAGAAATGGAATAAATTATTTAACGATCTTAAAAAAGATTTGAAATTAAAAAATAAATTAAATTACTTATTTCTAGAGAAAAATACTGAAGATAAAATTAATCTAATAAATGAGCTAAAAGTAATCAATGATAAAAATGGATATAATTTAATTAAACCAAAAGGTGTAGCATTAAATGCAATTCTTGTAGCATATGATTTTGAGTTATATCCTAGTATCGTATCATTAAAAGATAGGATTGAAATTGTTGATTTTTTTAATTTACAAAATTTGAGTAAAGAAGATTTTAATTCAATGAATTATGGTGAAAAAATAATAAAAACTAATACCGCGCTTTTAGATTTCAAAAATAAATTTGATTTGAATATTGATACAAATACATTATCAAAATTACTTTATCAGGATCCAATCCGAAATATTTGGCGGAAAGAAGAGAAAAAAATTACTCCACCTAAAAAGCCAAAGATTGAACCTGGAAAAGGTATTGAGTCAAAATTTGAAATTGAAGATATTCCTAAAAAAATTGAAATTGTTGATGAAGGTATTGATAATCATACTAAAATTCAATGGCATTTAATCCAACTCGGAAAACTAAAAAAATATGATGTTTGGGTTGCACT
>CBDVCJ010000403.1:0-2934 GCA_965372445.1 uncultured Thermoplasmata archaeon
AAATCATTGTTATGGTTTTCGATTGAAAATTCCTTCGGAATTTCCAAAGCGAAGGGCGAGAGGCATTATTGAACAATCGCCATGCACCATACGCCCAACGCTATACGATTCGAGCTTCGTCACCGTAACCGTTGGACGTAACCTTAATACAATTTAGATTTGGTGTATAGTATTTTCCACTACAAACCAAAAACTACAAACTGAAAACTTCCTTCTTAAATCCTGAATCCAACTTCTTACCACCTATAATTAGTTCACCATAAATTCGGAGAAGAATCATCTTTTTTATTATTTACTTAATATTGATGGATGCTATTAACTTAACATCTTATAGAACCCAACACGCGGTTCATAAATGATATCATTAGAAACCAATTGTGCAATATATTTCTCAGAATCTTCAGCCTTTAAGCCAATGATTTCTAATACCTTACTAAACTGTTCCAACGAAAATTCATTAAATTCCTTGCATAATTCACCTGCTAGCATAACCAATTGGGTTTGGTGGTTCTCATACTTCTTGAGTTTATGCGCGATTTTGCGGTAGGGATCAAGAAATTGGGGTTCGTCGAACGCAAACAAGCCATCTTGCTCGATCACGAGATCTTGATCTTCATCCAGTTCCAAGCTCCTGAGTAATTCTTGATATTCTACCTCGCCCTTTTGAAGTTTGAGGTTGGTCTGGCCGACAGCCTTTGCCAGGTCCTGTCCCGAATCAGTCTCATATAAGATCTTTCTGTTTTTAAATTTTAGAGGATGGCTGCACCTGCGACACTTAGTGGATTTGGATTTAAGGTTAATACCTACAGCCCAATTACAGTTCGGGCAGACAACAACGCCGAATTTCATAGTAAACCCCCAAATTTTAATGAATAATTATCTAATAGTCTTGCGGTTGCGGTTTCGAGGCTCGTATGGTCGAAGACCGAAGGTCGAGAGCATGAGGGTACGAATGTACCCGTATCGTGAGGCGTATGGCGAGCATTTGTGATAATATTACCAATATTACAAATACTACCAATACTACCAATAAACTCCCAACGGCAAAATTCCAAGAGCCAAGATGCAAGTTCCAAACAAATTCCAAAATTCAAGGCTCGAAATTCCAAACCCGTGTTTTGAAGTTTGGTGCTTGGAGTTTATTTGGTTCTTGGCATTTGGTTCTTGGTACTTGAGTAATTTGGTAGTATTGTCAATTGGGATTTCATTGGATTATTTGAATATTGGTAGTATTGGATTATTTATATTATTAATCAACCCATCACCCTTTCGCCTTTCACCTCTAGGCCATTCGCCTTTCGATTGATATAACATCGAAACGGGCTTCGTAACCGCCACCTATAAAGACAACCAATAAATATAATATTCTAATACCAAAATGGATATAAGCAAATTAATATATTTGGAAGTATCTCTCGGAGTTAATTGAAAGTACTAGGTGAAGGTGATGTCGGCACTCGAACGTACTTTGATCTCAGACCTTTTTGAGGGCAAATACGAAAAAGACCAGCTTGTTGAAATTAAAGGTTGGATCTACCGTGCACGAGCCAGTGGCAAAATTGTATTTGATACGGTTCGTGATGTTTCTGGCATCATACAGGTTACAGTACCGAAAAATGAGGTTGCTGAGGAGCATTTTGAAGCTGCGAAAAAGGCACGTATTGAATCCTCGGTGGTCATACGCGGGATGGTCTCTGAAGATGAACGCGCTCCGGGCGGTTTAGAAATTTTAGCGACAGAATTTGAGGTCATCAATTTCGCAGAGAAATATCCGATCACCAAAGACCAATCCGAAGAATGGTTACGCGAGCAGCGTCACCTGTGGCTAAGATCGCGCAAAATTTCGTCGATAATGAAGATCAGGTCAACAGTAACGGGAGCAATCCATAGTTTTTTCAGAGGCCGAGGTTATTATGAGTTTACACCTCCGATACTGACCCCAAATGCTTGTGAGGGCGGCTCGACGCTCTTTGAAGTTAAGTATTACGATAAAAAGACCTTCCTTACCCAAACTTGGCAGTTATATGCAGAAGCTGCGATATTCGCACTGGAAAAAGTCTACGATGTTGCACCAACCTTCAGAGCGGAGCGTTCCAAGACCTCGCGGCACTTGACCGAGTTTTGGATGGCGGAAATGGAGGTTGCATGGGTGGATTACCATGAGGTTGTGGAGATCGGAAAGGAAGAAATAAAATTCATAATCACCGAGGTGCTCAACCACAACACCCCCGAACTTGAAATTCTTGGAACTGATATCAAATACTTTAAGGAGGTAATAACAAAACCTTGGCCCACAATAACTTATACTGACGCCTTGAAGATCATTGCAGATAAGTCTGGTCTTGAAGTAACGTGGGGTAAAGACCTTCGCACACTTGAAGAGGATGAGCTAATGAAGCATTTTGATACTCCAATTGTGGTGATACAGTATCCTAAAGAGATCATGGCATTTTATAAACCGGTAGATGAAGATGTAAAAGATGCACCCGGCCCCGTTGCGAAATGTTTTGATATGTTGATACCAAAAGGGTGGGGCGAGCTCATTGGTGGTTCGGAACGGGATTCTGATATCAATAGCTTGATTGAAGCGTTGGAAAAAGAAGGTGAGAGCATTTCTAACTATGACTGGTATCTAGACCTACGAAGATATGGGTCGGTACCACATTCTGGATACGGTGTCGGGGTGGAACGACTGATCGCGTGGATGTGTAATTTGGACAATATAAAAGATGCGATACCGTTCCCCAGGACACTTACGAGATTTACACCTTAATGGAAGCATTTTTTAAAGGTATGTGCTATGGCAAGGATGGAGGCCATTATAGATTCAAGATGGCTATTTAGGGAAGGGGAAGTCGGAGGTCAGAAGTTGTAAGTCAGAAACTTAGCTCTGACTTCTATCTTCCGACTTCTGTCTTCCTATTTGAAAAACAT
>CBDVCJ010000404.1:0-2920 GCA_965372445.1 uncultured Thermoplasmata archaeon
ATAACATCTGCTATTTGTGCCGTAATCCCATTTCCCAACTATCGTCTCATACTCACTCGGTAATTCTTTTGGCTTTATCCACGCCTCAATCGTAATCTCATTTGTAATATCCAAACTTGTATCATTCCCACAATCAATATAATCATCCACCCCATCGAAGCGTAGGGCAGAGCTACCACTCACCCATTCGGGATGACCTACAGCACTTGTTACCCATTCGGGATCAGATGAATCTACACCAGTTGAACTACCAAGCACACCATCGTTACCTGGAGTCGTGACATTATATGTATACTGGTCAATTCCTTCATCAAAATGCCATAGTGCCACTGTGTTTGCATCGGCTGTAAGCGGCTGCTTCCAATAGCCTGTTGACGGGTCACGAGCTATATTCGAGATGCGGAGTTCGTCGATTGTGCCGTTGAAAAATTGGTTACCACCAGAATGTGAGCCGATATACACATCTTCGGTATTTAGCTTCATATCACCGCTAACAGTATTACTATCAACATTTTCACCGTCTAAATATAGGGTCCACAAATCACCGTTTCTTACGATTCCTAAATGATACCATTGATTGACATTCAAAGCAGTGCAAAATAAAATCCCCTGCCACAAACCGCTGATATTTGCATATAATCGAATGATATTATAGTTGGTATAAATTGCCCAACCTTGGGTACTTGATTTACTCAGTAGTCTAGTATAAACCTGCGATAAATCATTTGCATTAAACCATAATTCCCACGTTGTATTACCCGAACAATCTAAGCTCTCATGATCATCAACCTTAACATAATCGTCTACCCCATCAAACTCAAGTGCGAACCCCCACACTGGCCCTAAAGTGCCGTCATTGTCATTTAGAGTTTCGTCATATACTACATCCCCTGTACCTTCATTAAAATGCCATAACGCTGTTGTATTATTATCGACTAAAAGTTCATCTCCGACTTTGCTTAGATTGACAGCAGATTGCGTTAAATTTGAATAACCTGGCGAAGTAATAGTATAAGTGTAATTATAATTGTCTACAATTTGTGTAACTAGTTGTTCTGGTGACATTGATGGGTTGTTTGTTAGGTTTGCTAATACATCGTCAAGTGCCCAGGGGTACAATAATTCTTCTGAGCCAACGGTATAATCTACGTAAGGTCTAATTTGATAATCTACTTCAAGCATTGCCATCAAACATGCATCAAACCCTATGATATCTAGTTTATTATTACCCCCCTCTGTAATCTCGTTCAATGCATAAGCAAGATCACTCATGTTTAGCATTTCGTCAGCAGGAAAACCGGAAGTCTCGACCATAAGTCCTAACCAACCATCTCCATGAGCACCAAAAATTAGTGTATAGTAATTTGCAGGGTACTTATTAATAGTCCAATTTACAAAATCTATAAGAGTTTGAGAGTCTGCCGAATCCAAATCACCTAGAGCAGGTAATTCTACAGTGTCGTCAAGTCTTTTAGACCGAATAATACCATCGTTCGGGTTTATTGTATCTTCTATTACGTAGAATCTTCTTGTATCTGTCCAATCACCATTTGAAGTATCATCCTTCGCAGGATCACCATTGGTTCCATCCCATCTATCGAATTGAACAATTATATTCACATTAGCATCTGATCCAAGTTTTTCCATGTTATTAATATCCGTTATTAAATCTCCTTCTAAATCACAGTCTCCTAAATAAACCATAATAGTCCAATTCGCAGTTGCAGTGAAATTCAATATATAAGTCCCACTTCCACTATACACACTTGCATTTACATAATAATACCCTTCTATTGTTGCGGTTGTTGTAACTTCCTCATAGGGAGTAAGCGTGTTATCGTTTTCGGAAGCATCTATTGGGTTATAGCTTGAATCCCATAGATATAACTCAAAATCAACTCCTAGGGGAACAGTCATATTTGCAACGAGTTTATCTCCACCGGATAAATATATTTTATAAAAATCTGTTAGGTCATCAATATCGTCCAGCGATTCAACAATTGAGTCTACATTGAAGACTTCAACCGCCTCAGTGAAATCGTTGTTACTATCCGGTGTCGCTTCTACATCGAGCATTAGGTATGGGATCAATCCAACCAAAAGCAAGCTCACAAGTCCTATAGATAAAACTCTTTTCACCATTTTCATCACCTATTCCCAACGACTTTCGGGAGTTATCAAAACCTTTCCAAGATTAAGCTTAACGCTTAAGCCTTGGGAATAGGCAATGAAAAACTATTCCCACCCTTGGAAAGGCGATAATTCCCGAATGTTAACCAATAATACCTACAAGAGTAATAAAATTTTCTCATATGGCATTGTTCCTTGTTCCACCACCCAACGGGGAAGGGCGTTTTTATTAAATATTCTTCGTGCATATGCCTTCTTAAACCTACATTATTTTCCTTTATTATATGCCCTTGCTAACGATTTCGCATAACTTGGGATATACGCATTTGGATTCAGTTATACTTCCATTTAGTATTATATCCAAAGTTAATGTGGTCAGTATATCTATTTAGCTGAAATTCGACCTTCTCCCCTCTAATATCTCATAGTACAAACACACAGATTTTAATGGCTATATTATTTTTTTATCTTATATCGAAAAGAAGTGGGACATTTCGACCTAAAAACTTTTTTGAATATCATATACTAAAAATAACTAAGGTGGCTAAACAGAGTTTGATAAATTGACCTTTTTTTCGCATATTTAACTCTTTAGATTGTGTAAACTAGGGAGATAGATCACTTCTTTATTTTTAGGCTTCCTGATTAGTCACCTATATTACCAAGAGAATACACATATCTTTGGGTTGCACATCGATATGAATAAACACTTAATTTATGAATCACTTAACTTCAAAGAGAACAATATTATATCCGTAGTCTAATATCGGGTGGATGGCCCAACTGAAGC
>CBDVCJ010000405.1:0-2920 GCA_965372445.1 uncultured Thermoplasmata archaeon
GGTGAAAGTGTCTGTCTTCGATGGCGAGGACGGCTGGGATCACCATGAGTTTACATTCAGAGTTTTTAAAATACCAATTAAAGAAAATAATGCACCGGAATTATCTGAGCCTACAATGACACCTTCAGGAGGTAATACACAAACCGAATTTACATTCTCAGTCCATTATTATGATGCCGATAACGATGCACCGACCTTTATTCAAGTAGTGATTGACAATAAATCCTATAATATGTCTTTGACATCCGGTAATACTTCGAACGGTACTTATGAGTATAACACTAAATTATCCGAAGGACCGCATACTTATTATTTCACTGCTTCCGATGGTATTGATACAGTAAGTACAGATAATTTTACTGTAGATATTAATAAAGCAGGTGAAAAATCAGAAGAATCATATTGGTTCGGGCTGATCTGGATTGTTATTGTGATCGTGATTGTTGTGTTGATTTTATTATTTGTGTTCCTTAAACGAAAGAAATCGCAAGAAGAAGCGCCAGTTGCACCAGTGGTTAGTCAACCAGCAGCAATTGAAGAGCCTGTTATTGAAGCTGAAATGGAAGAATAAATATTATTCATAAAGATACTTCTCCCGATTTTGGAACGATAGTTTTCAAAGTTGTAAAAAGGATGTAGGGTGAAGGATGAGGGTACATTTCATTAATAAGGTCTAAGGTCCCTATCGGGAATTGGGAATGGGGAAACGGGAATCACCCACCCCCCATATTTAAACCGCTGAGTGCGCTGAATACACTGAATTTTCCATAGGCTATCTCGAATTTCGAAGCTGGAATCTCAAATCTAAGTATTGTGTTAAAATATAATTCAGCGGTTTCGGCGTTCTCAGCGGTTAAATAGGGGGGAGGGGGTCCATTCCCCATCTTTGAAGAAGCTGAAAGGTTCTTCAAAGCGAGGTAACTTGGCGAAGCAAGTTACCGCAGTCCCGTCAAAGACTTTCGGTGTTGAAGTTCGAAGGACGAAACACTAAGGGTAAAATAAGGATTATTTAACCCATGGACATATTTTACCCGCGACCTTAGACAATAAATTAACCCTCCGCCTCTACCATCCATCCTCCATCCTTTACAAATTGCGCATAAATTCAGACTTTTTGCGTAGCAATTTTTTTACGAAATTTAAAAACGCATCAATAAAGTTAAATATCTAGTAAATCTTTTTATTTATACAGGAACAAATTAAACTGTTATAGATTTTTTCCAGGGGGCAAAAGATTTGAAAATAAAAATCAAATCTATTATTGCAATAATTATTGTTTTCTTAAGTACACTAATTATAGGTTGGAATTTCGGGTTCGTGGCTACAAATCCGGAAAATGATTCGAATAGCTCTTCGGATGCAAGAAGTAATCCTCGGAGTAATGAAGATTTTTATTGTGGAGTAATTATTGATGAAAATCAGAATTTAGGAATTAATCGAAATGATATGATGCCTAAACCCATCGAAACACGCTCACTTGCAAGCTCACCATGGCCCATGTTCCGTAATAACCTCAATCATACAGGGCTTAGCCCTTACGATACAAGTTTTAATTTCGGTAAGTTATTCTGGAATTTCACAACGGGAGGACAGGTGCGGTCATCACCAACAATAGGTCCAGACGGTACGATTTATGTCGGGTCCATAGACTTTAATTTATATGCAATTTATCCGAATGGTACTAAAAAATGGAATTTTCCAATTGGGCACCAAGTAGATTCATCACCTGCAATCGACACCGATGGTACGATTTATGTCGGCTATTATAATGATGAACTGTACGCTATAAACCCTAATGGCACAAAAAAATGGAGTTTTATGGTGGGGGGGGATGTTTCTTCCTCACCGGCGATCGGCTCTGATGGGACGGTTTATATCAGCTCTGGATATTATGATGTATTTGCAATTGATCCTAATGGCACCCAAAAATGGAAATTCACAACGGGGTCCTCAGGCGTGTATTCATCACCTGCAATAGGCTCTAATGGTACGATCTATGTCGGCTCTGGTGACAAGAATTTATATGCAATTAATCCTAATGGCACCAAAAAATGGAATTTCACAACGGGGCATGCTGTGTATTCCTCACCGGCGATCGGCTCTGATGGTACGATTTACGTCGGATCTTTTGATAATAACCTATATGCAATTAATCCTAATGGCACCAAAAAATGGAATTTTATGACTGGGGGTGTGATTATGTTTTCATCCCCAGCAATAGGTTCTGATGGCACGATTTATGTTGGCTCAAATGATAATAACCTTTACGCCATAAACCCTAATGGCACCAAAAAATGGAGTTACTCAACAGGGGGATGGGTTCAATCATCACCCGCAATTGGCTCTGATGGTGCGATTTATGTCGGATCTTATGATAATAACCTTTACGCAATAAACCCTGATGGCACCAAAAAATGGAATTTTACGACGGGTAATGATGTGTTTTCCTCACCGTCAATCGGCTCCGATGGCTCGATTTATGTCGGCTCTAATGACGGTAATTTATACGCTATTGGTTCAAGACTAACTTTATACTCTGGTAATGTTAAACCGCTTTCAGGTTATACTAACACTTTTTTTAATTACTCAGTAAATTATTTACAATGCTCTAATAAACCACCAATTTATATGTACGTAAAAATAGATGATATTAATTATTCTATGAATGAAACTGATACAAATGATGTAAATTATGGAGATGGTAAAAATTATTATTTTAATATCACATATTTAGATATTGGCCTACATAATTATAATTTTTGGGCTTCTGATGGTTTTAATAGTTCCCATACATTAATATTTAAAAATCCAAGAATATATAATACGCCACCAAAAATTACAACTGAAAATAATCTTACAGCTTATGAAGATACTTATTATGAAGTTCGTTACGAATATGAAGATATTGACAGGGAAAATG
>CBDVCJ010000406.1:0-2915 GCA_965372445.1 uncultured Thermoplasmata archaeon
TCTAACTTCCGTCTTCTATCTTCCTATTTGACAATCATCCGAAATCTAAAATCTCCAATCCGCTATGGTAGTCATATAGTAATCTTGCCACTTACCACTATGGGAGCGTTTATCCGCAAAATCTTAGGTGAACAATAACACTGATAAAAATATTGGATTTTTTTTACAGATTGAGATTATATAATTATTATTTTTCAATATAATTTAGTTAATATTGATAAAAATAACAAAAAATTAGTTATTTTATAAAGGTAACAATAATAAATTTTATATACTAAAAACGCGATTCCCATATGTCTGTCATATGGAGGACAAGAGAGGTCAGGTAGACTGCCTAATACTTGGTGACTTGATGAACGTTGAAACAAGAAAATTGACCGTACGGCTGCCAGTGGATTTCATTCGTGAGATAGATTTTCTAGTGAAGGTCCAAGATTTCCCCACGAGGTCAGAAGCGGTCAGAACTGCGGTACGGGACTTGCTGTATGCAAGAACTGAAATGGTGATGGAAAAAGTAGAAAAGAAGGTAAAAGCTAAGCACCGGATTGCCGAGATGGAGGCATTAGAGCAGGAATATCTAAGAAAATAATAAAACTTAGGCAATTGGTGTTGATGGTGGGATGCCACAAAAATAATAGCGGATTTAAATCCCTCGGAATAGAAATGCAAACTAATTCCGGGGGTATTTAAGTCCGACAGATGGGAGGCATTTTAAAAGAGTTATATTTAAACTTTGCGGATTAAATAAGTTTCGAATTATATCACGATGATCTCCTCCCCCCCAAAGGAAGGGAATCTGATTCCCTTCCTCTTTTTTTTTGGGTTCATGAATGGAAAAATTGGTATTAACAATGCATTCTGTAATCCATACTTTTAAAAGGAAAAACCATATTACCAGTTTCTTGTGGTCAAATGAAACTCCAGTTTCTCGGAGGTGCCAATGAAATTGGCAAGGTCGGCTTGGTTATAGAGGAAAAAAATGCTAAATTGTTACTGGATTACGGCATTGTACCCTCGGAACCGCCCGAATATCCGATGCAGGCGCCCCCCGTCGATCTAGCATTATTAAGTCATTCCCATATAGACCATTCCGGCATGATACCGTGGTTATGTGGGAGATATAGGACGCGGGTGTTGGGGACTGCGCCTACGATAAATGTAAGTGAGATCTTAATATCTGATAATGCAAAGATTTGCGGTATTGAGGGATATCCCTTGATGTATGACCAGAGGGATATGAAGATCACGAGAGAGTGTTTTGAGCCAATTGTTTATAATAAGATGATCAAGATAAAAGATCTGGAGATCAATGTGCATCCTGCAGGTCATATCCCAGGCTCCTCGATGTTCGAGATCAAGGGTGAGAGAACCACTTTATTCACAGGTGATCTTAATACGATCGATACACGATTATTAGTAGGTACACACCCGGTTAGATGTGATAATCTCATAATAGAAGCGACTTATGCGGATCGAGATCATGAACTTCGCCAGAAGATCGAGAAGAAGTTTTTAGATAAGGTTCAAGAGGTAGTGGAGCGTGGTGGAACTGTGATTGTCCCGGCATTTGCAGTTGGACGAACTCAAGAGATATTGTTGTTGCTTAAGGATTCGTATTATGATATGTGGTTAGATGGGATGGGTAAGAAAGTTTCGAGTGTGTATTTACGGAATACAGAATATTTACGTGATACCAATAAACTTAAAAAGGTGATGGCCCAGGTAAAAAAGGTACGTTCCAGAAGCGGCCGCAAACATGCCGTTAAGGGCGAGATTGTGGTCACTACCAGCGGAATGATGGATGGTGGGCCGGTATTGGAATATCTTAAACATTTAAAAAGCGACCCGAAAAATGCAGTGTTACTAACGGGCTATCAGGTTGAGGGAACGAACGGCAGATTACTAAAAGAGAAAGGAATATTACATTTTCACGGGGTACCGGAAAAGATCCATTGTGAAGTAGGTGATTTCGATTTCTCTGCACATGCTGGCCACAAGGAGTTAATACAGTTCATCAGAGATTGTAAACCCGAAAATGTGATCTTGTTCCACAGCCCCAATCGTCAAGCAATTGTAGACGAGCTTGGCGATGAGTTTAATTTTATTACACCTGACGATGGACAGGTTGTTGAGATCTAGTTCGTTTTTAAAGTTGTGAGTTACTCGAAGAGCGAACGTTTTGTTGAGGTATTGTCATATGTCACTTGGCGTATGGCGTACAGTGATAGTCTTTAAAAATACTACCAATAATACAAATACTACCAATACTACCAATAAAATCCCAATTTGGAAATCCGAATGGATTTTCAAATCGGTTGTTATCTATTAGTTAATGGCGGTAATTTTCTTTAAAAATTACCTCGCTTTGAAAAACCCTTTCTGGCTTTTTCAAAATGGAGGTAACTTGGCGAAGCAAGTTACCGCAATCCCATAACTCCGACTCCAACGTTGGAAATCCCAAAGGGATTTACAATGCGAGGCAACTTGGCATAGCAAGTTGCCGCAGTTGGAGATATAAATCATCTAATGGCAAAATTCCAAGTGCCAAGATGCAAATTCCAAATAAATTCCATAATTCAAGGACCAAAATTCCAAAAAACATTTAAATTTGGAGTTTGGTATTTGGTGCTTGTTTGGTTCTTGTTATTTGGTTCTTGGTACTTGCACATTTGGTAGTATTGTCAATTGGGATTTCATTGGATTATTTGAATATTGGTAGTATTGGAAATATTAATGAAATTAATATATCAATCCATTGGTCTTTCGCCCCTCGCCTATCGCTTTAAAAATCCAAGATGGATTTTTAATGCGAGGCAACTTGGCGTAGCAAGTTGCCGCAATCGTAAAAAAACCGAAGGGTTTTTTAATGCGAGGCAACTTGGCGTAGCAAGTTGCCGCAATCGTAAAAAAACCGA
>CBDVCJ010000407.1:0-2909 GCA_965372445.1 uncultured Thermoplasmata archaeon
GAAATATAATGGAGCAGGGGATGTAATTGCATTTAAGTTGCACATAAATTATTTACCTTATGTATTGGATCTTAAGATTTTTAAGCCAATGGTATCAAGAACTAACTCAATTTATTTATTTTCGAATGCATCAGACTTTGAAGATTTAGAGCAAAATTTAATACCTCATTTTGAATATCGAGATCCAAAAGAACTGATATGGAATAACACTTATTTCACGAATCTACAATATCAAAATTCTCGTTGGGAAATAAGTTTCACACCTCAAAAAATTGCAACCTTAGGCTTGTATGATTTTAGAGTAAAGTTTAATAATACAGGTGGATTATTTAGTAACTGGTTTTTTCTTAATGATTCATTAACTGTATTTAATAACCTTCCAGAAATCGATGATATTACTTTATCGAATAAATCTGCTCTATTAGGGAACTCCATATCAATTTGGGTAAACGCAACTGATGTTGAAGAACCCGAAGAAAATCTTTCAATAGAATTAGAATATCGAGACCCATCAGAAACATCTTGGGATAAAACCTATCTAAGTGCACCAACATATAATAATAAAAGATGGGAAATCTATTTTAATATACCATTTGATTCTTTATTTGGTAACTATGATTTTCGGGTAAGAGTTAATGATAATGATGGTAATTATAGCACATGGTTTTATATGAATGATTCATTACTCGTCTATAATATTGGTCCGAAAGTAATTGATACTGAATTATCAGAAATCTCAATTTATCGAACTGAATCTGTATCATTATATGTCAATGGAACCGATTATGAAACCCCGGAAGATATGCTATCGTTTTATGTTCAATACAAACCACAAAGCCAAGATGATTGGGTAAATTTGACGGGCAATTTTCTTAATAATAAATGGGAAGTTAATTTCATATCAGACAAAGATTCAATTTTGGGCAATTATGATTTTCGTGTAAAATTCGAAGATAATGAATCTGCATCAAGTGGTTGGAAATACATTAACGATTCTCTTGAGGTTCTAAATAATCTACCTATGATTTCTAAAAATTTAGATAATCTTAGTGTTGGTATACAGCCACTTCTAGTTGATCTAACTCCGTTTGAGAGTGATGTTGAGGATACAAATGAAAATCTAATTTGGAATATTTTCCCACAAATCTATACTTATATCAAATTTATCGGAATAATAGACACAGAAAATGATACTCTCAAAATTACACCAAAAGAAAATGTAACAGGAACCGAAGATATTGAACTAACTCTAACCGACAAAGACAGCGGAACTGTGGTAAAATCAGATATTACAATTATTATTAATAGTACTATGATCGAATTAATACCTATGGTGACTTTAATGTCTCCACCAGATAAAACCACTATCGATACATTGACACCGACACTGAAATGGGAATTGGATTATTCTGGATCAGAGATTATTACATATAATGTGGTTCTTGATGAGAATCCCGATCCTCAAACTCCAATTAAAACAGGTTTAAACACAACTGAATACACCCTGGAAAATGAATTGATAGACGGTAAAACCTATTACTGGAAAGTCGAGCCAACCAATGGTATTTGTTTATCAGGTGTATTTAGTTTTACTATCAATTTAGGATTTGAACCAACATATAAAGTTAACCTTACGACCAATAAAAATTCTATTATAATTGAACGAGGTAATTCTGAGAGCATTTCATTAACAATTACTAATGAAGGTAACATCGAAGACAATTTTACCATCAGCTTCGAATCGACAGATTTTACTTCGGCTGATATTAAATTCACAAAGAGCTATATTACATTGAACAATGGAGATTCAGACACTATTACCGTGACAATTACAATTCCTGAAGATATGGAACCAGGAGTGTATACTATTAAATTTATTGTTGAAAGTGATGATGCGTCGAAAGAATCCACTTTGACAATTACCGTACCAGAAAAAGATGATGGAGGCGATAGCGAGGAAGACAACACTATGCTTTATGCGGGTATTGGAATCATTGTAATCATAATCGTAGTCCTGATATTGCTGTTCATCTTACTCAAGAAGAAGAAAGAAAAGGAAGAAGAACCGCTAGTCGGAGAAGTGCAACCTCTACCAATCCCCGAGGCTACATCTCAAGTCGTACCACAATTCGAAATCCCACCCCAACCAGCACCGATGCCTCAAACGTTCCAGCAACCGTCTCAACCGCAGTATCAGTACCAGCAGCAGCCATTACCGCCAACCCCTCAGGTAGCACAATCACAAGTTGGAGTGCAGGAGCGACAGGAACAAGCGCCTGTGCCTACCAAAGTGACATGGGCTGAAGAATCTGATATGGAAGAATAATTATTATTAAGCTAAAAATAATCCTTGAGTCAGTGGTTCACCTCGTGGAACCACTTACTGAGGATTTTATTTATTGGGTTAAAAAATGTCAAACTTCGTATCGAACTGCGACATAAGTTTTCCGAAACCCTGCCCAATATTGTTATTAATACAATCGGTGGATTGTCCCCTTACTTGACGACCCAATTTTTTATGTAACGGTATTATGCATAATATTCTATTTAGAAACATTCTCAATTTTTCTATTAATAACTTTTAAAAGCCAACTAATTTTTTTCTCATTCGAAACCTTTATTTTACCAATAATAATTCCATTAGAAGAAATATTTATAACGATATCATATTTCTTGATATATATCCTCTCATCAAATACCGAAAGGTTATTAATAGAAGCTTTTTTAGGACCCTTTTTAATATATTTATATTTTTTAGCTTCAAGTACTTTCTCAATTAATTTAACTATTATGTCTGAAGGCAAAGAATGAACTTTTAAGAAAGACCCGATATATACTTTCATGGCTTTATATAAAATGAAAATTAATATTATTGTAAAAATTACAATAAAAAAGTTTTGTAAATTTGG
>CBDVCJ010000408.1:0-2894 GCA_965372445.1 uncultured Thermoplasmata archaeon
TCTAATACCCAGGCTCCCGGATTCCCGATTGTTGACAAAGAACTATCGCCTTTCGCCTCTCGCCTTTCAAGTAGCAAACTCCAATCCAAAGTTATTAAATTAAGAGAAGTCTCATATTGCCTTACTCATTTAAAGTAAAAAACCACAAATAATAACAACATTTATTATTAAGAAAAACTATTAATAACATAAATCAGTAAAATATATAATAAGTGATAAATATTATAATTATGTTAAGGAATACTTCTCTTGGCTAATAATAATAAAAATTTTATATATAGGGGAGAGATAAGACATGAAACCGCGAATACAGAAATGTACAATAATCGCAATATCTATACTATTAATATCGATCTCTATTATTAATGTAGCGTCTGCTACGTATGGCTCTTCTCTGGAGAGATCTCAAGCACAAGAAACCTCAAGTGCCACATTCAACCAACAGCCGCAGATCATCACCGGCGAGAAACGGCCGGTCCACATCAATGTTTTTACCGGTAATAAATTAAGCCCAGAGAAGGCGCAAACCGACGACCAGGAAAAAGTCGCCCAATGCCCAGATGGATTTGTTCGGACCGGTTTACTCGGATACGGTATCGCACCTTTTGGCGAAACTCAATGGCGGCTGGTGGGGCAGTGGGAGACGACCTTGAAGGCACCTTTGAATGCCGGCGACCAATTCAAGTTCAATGCCTGGGTAAGAAATAAAGGAAGTGTTAGCTTTGCGGTACTCGGGTTCATCTTGAAAAAGAACGAAGATGAAATAATCCGAGCCGAAACCAATGAGTTTTCTAACCAGCTCAAGGAAGCGCCCATAAAAGTCGAAGCCAAAAGAGTCGGTAGTGCGAACCTGACCCCCTTCCAATCCGGCGATAAATTAGTACTTCGGATCGAATGCCGGATCAATGGCGACGGCACCGAGATGTTATATGGAAGTTATACTTACGATACTGGAACCACTTTAATTTGCGATGCATTGAATATCGTCAATGTCCACGGCAGTAAAAGTGGCGTGTGTGTAGAATATCAGGATTCGTTCTTTGTTAGCCCAGCCAAAATGGTGTTTATCGCCAAAGTCGATGATATAATAATAGACACACTCCCACAATATGACCAAACGGACGACGGTTATCGTAAGACCATTTGGTCCTATAGTCTTAAGCCCGGCAACCATGCAGTTGAGGTGCTAATGTCATATGGCGGAACCGATAACACAACAATGGCATCCTTCTCAGGCAGTATAAACGTCCCAAAAGAGGAAAAACTGGAATTCTTGGGCTTGGATATTTCGTTTTGGATCCAAATTTTCGGACTAATAGCATTTTTAATAATTATTGCGGTGATAGCAACCGCGTTTAAAAGACGCCGCGAAGAAAAACAACTACAAAAATATCTTGAGGAATCCAAGGCCGATCAGATTTAACCGGGCGTTAATTTTTTTGGAAAAAGCCTAATATTTCTTTCATTTCAACCAGTTTTTGCACTCCAGTTGCCATATCTCGAACTGTAACTGAATTTTTTGATAGTTCATCTTCGCCCAAGATGATCGCATGTTTGGCTTTGATCGAGTTCACATGTTTCAAGTTTTTTGAGATATTACGTCTCAATAGATCAATATCAACACCAACACCGAATTTCCGCAGTTCGGTGGCCAATTCTATTGCCTTGGTTCTTGCTTCCTCTGATAATGGGATGATGAACGCGTCAAGTGTTTTAGGTTCAAATCCATAGCTCTGGCTTTCCAGCGCCATGATAACCCTGTCAAACCCGATCGCAAAGCCAATGGAATTGATCTCTTTAATATCGAAAATATCGTAAAGCGAATAAACACCGCCGCCACAGATCTGTTTTTCAGCACCAAGTTCGGGCGCGTCTATTTCGAACACCATCTCGGTATAATAATCAATGCCTCTCGCCACCCCCAAATCCACAGTAAATTCGTCAAGCTCGTATAATCTTAGATATTGTATTATTTCATTAAATTTATTGATATGTTCCAAAATGTCAGGATGGGCGTCGACGACCTTTTGGAGATCTTGGTTTTGTGACAATATATCAAACCCTTCGTTCTTTGAAAACGAGCTATCGTAATTGATATCGGTCTCAATCAAGCATTTTAGCTCTTGCACCGCTTCCCAGCTCAGCTCGAACTCGGTAAGCATCAGCTCTTCTAAACTCTGATAATCCTTTTTATCAATGCTCGGCATTAAAAGGCACTGTTTCTCGCCCTTAATTCCAAGATCGTTTAAAATAGTACGTAAAATGCCTAAATGACCTACCCGTACCTTGAACCCCTTGAGGCCGGTATTTTTTATCGAGCTCACCGCCATAGCCACGACCTCAGCTTCACTTTCGGGCGTGCCCGCCTCTATGAGCTCAGCGCCGAACTGCCAAAACTCTCTGAACCGGCCTTTTTGAGGGCGCTCGTATCTAAAGCAATTGCCGAAATAATATATTTTTAATGGCTTTGGTAGGTTATGTAATTGCTCAGCGTAAAATCTTATTGTAGGGGCTGTAAGCTCCGGTCTCAACGAAATTTCGCGGCCGCCTTTATCTTCGAAGGTGTACATTTGATTGACTATTGCATCACCTGATTTTTTTGTGAACAGATCCGTATGTTCAAATATCGGTGTGGAGATCTCACGATACCCGAACAACTCTGCAGTTTGTCTGAGCCGGGTTTCAGCTTGACGCCTTTTCAACATCTCTGTGGGCGAGAAATCCCGTGTACCTCGAGGTCGCTGTATCATATTATCCCTTAATCGTTTCTGATACCTATTACAATCGATTTATTAAATCTTTCTAATTATATGTATTATAATATACATCTAGAATATAAATTAAATATAATAGAAATCATTTAATTTATAAACCTAAATTAATTCACCCTAAAC
>CBDVCJ010000409.1:0-2875 GCA_965372445.1 uncultured Thermoplasmata archaeon
ACTCCTTGATCTCGCCAGACCGAAGCCGCACCGGCAGCTTACCCTTCTCCTTTTCCTTCTCGCCGAACACCACGATCAGGTTGATCCATTCCCGCTCCGCATCCCTGATTTTACGGCCGACCTTCTCGTCCCGATCGTCGATATCAATTCTTCCCGGTAAACCATCTGCGATCTCCTTACAGTCCCCAACGAACTCGTCGGTCACCGGTATCAACCTCAACTGCGTCGGCGCCAGCCAGAACGGCAGCTCCGGCTTTTCCTTCTTCAGCGCATCTTCCAACACACTGTAGATCCAGCGCTCGATCGAGCCTATCGAGCAGTGACAGATGATACATCCTTTTTTGGCGCCGTCGGCATCGGTATAAACAATACCGTACCGTGCCGCATCTTCAACATCGATCTGGACCGTGCTCAACTGGCAGCTGCCGCCGACAGAATCTATACCCTGGAACTCGTGCTTGACGACCCAATAATGTTTCTTACCCGACAGCACCTCGATAAAGGCAGGCTTGCCTGTATAAACCAATAATTCAACGAGCTTGTCCTTATATTTCTGATAAAATTCATCCACGATCCTGAACACTACCGCGTATTCCACGCCCGTGCTGTTGGCAAAATCTGTGTAGCTATTGTAAATTTCGCCGAACTCGTCCCAACCTTCATCAATATTCTTCGAAAATGAATGGAGGTCCGGCATGTGGAACGCCCTGAGCCGTTTCAACCCCGATAGCTCGCCGCGCTGCTCCAACCTAAAGCTCTTGGAGAATTCGTAAATTCTTAACGGTAATTGTTTGTAGCTGATGGTCGCGTTCTTCATCATCCTGAACAGCCCGAAATCGCCGGCGAACCGTAATATAAATTCACGTTTCTCATCTTTTAAGTTAATTCTATAGTGCCGTTCGTGAAAACTTAAACCCTGCTCCTGGATATCGGGTGAGTTCCAGTCGTACATTATCGGTGTATCGATCTCCATTGCATCGAGTTTACGCGCGCCTTTATCAGCCCATTGTTTTAGTAATTCGAAAACTAATTGCCCCTTCGGGAAAAACCGGAAATGGCCGGAATCGCTCATAGGTTCATAATCCACGAGCTCCAGCCGCTGCATGGCTTTGATGCTCGGCGACTCCTTCTGGGTGCCCCTACCGAGCTCTTCAGCCACTATAAAACTCTTGAGACCCGGGTGTGTTTGTAAAATATCATAATCATCAATATTATCCAGATCGATCTTGAGCTCTTCGCCCTCTGGGGTCAGAATGTAATATTCACTTGTGATATCCTTAACTACCTCTTCACGCGTCAATGCCTTACCTGAGGGCTCTTCTCCGGTCAACCTGATCTCTTTCGATAATTCCGAGAGGGGATGGCCCTTACACGAAATTTTGAAGGCTTTGTACCACCCGAACGGCGAGCGTGTAACCTCAAGCCCTTCAGCGGAGAGGTTGGCGCCTAATTCAATTGCTAATTCTTTCGCAAAGTTAGGGCTGGCCAATTCGGAACTTAGATGGGCGTAGGGATATAGCATTACTCGCTCGGTTTTAAGTTGGTCAGCGACAGATCTTATCTCGGAGATCACCCTATCTATTAACTCTTGACGGTCTGCAACTTCATCATATTTTTCAACCGAAAAGAAGACCGAAAGGCATTCCTCCATTCGACCTTGCTTGTGCTCTTCAGATACTTCTTCTGCGATGTTTTTTATCGCTTTCCGGAGCTCATATTCCATATAATCGGAATGGATGAATAGCATTTTCATAGAATATCAAAGGTGAAATTACATAGTGATTGATAAAAGTTTGGGAGTATAAGGGTCATTAATGGATGAGTTGTAACCCAACGCACATATAAATCTAACGATTTTTAGTTATATTAAGTTAATAATAAAATTCAAATAAAATGAATGTTCATATATATTCCTACTTACTAGATACAACTCAAACAATTAAAGAACTGAAAATTATGGGGTTAAATACAATCGATAAATAATCGCCATTTTGGATGTGAAGGTATGTTAACCTTACTTAAAAAATTATTAGAGAAGGATAAACTAGATCCAAATGAGTTAAGAGCAACATATAATCTATTACTCGATGCAATGTTCAATGCAGATATTTACATAAATAGACGCAACTTGATTGCTAAAATAAGGATCATAGCTAATAGTATGGAAGATCCGTTACCCTCGCTCAGGTTGTCTGAAGAAGTAGCAAGAGAAGAGCTTGAAACGGTATATGAGAACGCAAAAGAAGCTGAGAAAGATGAACCTGGTTTCGAGGAGATTGTTGTACATTACCTAAAGCGACATCCCTCAAAATCTTAGATCTATAACTGACCACGAAAATCTTTTAAGTATATTATTGAAATTCCTATATAAATTAAAAATAAAAGGTATAGATCTATAAATTGTTCACATGTTTTTTCATCACATAGGGAGATGTCATAGCTGATAGTAACGCACCGTAATTGAGGTTGAACTCGACTTCGTTTCCCACCTTTAAATCTACCTCATTTGCACCAAGTATAATATGGTCACTGCTCGCACCAAGAATATCAATACTAGATTTGGGGGTCAGTCCAGAAACCAGCACATCCTGTAATCCAATTCCAAGTATAGCTCTTCTTATTTGTCCACGATCTTGAAACACTGGAATATTTCCAAATGCGTCTTGACAAACCTCACCATAGGGTGCAGATGGCTTTATTTTCGATTCAATGACCTCTGCAACCAGGGTAAATGCATCTGTTAATAACCCTGGGATGGGTTTTCTATAGAGGGTTTCACGCCCCAAATAGATCGATTCGCCCAGTCTTAGGTTATTGATCCTTCCAACATCCTCTGTGGACATGAACCAGTTATAATTGGCTGAGTTCCCACCTG
>CBDVCJ010000410.1:0-2873 GCA_965372445.1 uncultured Thermoplasmata archaeon
AAAGTGATCAAAGGCCACAATTCGGTGATTTTGCTAGATAATGGCATTTTAACAATTGGCCGTGATTTGGAAGATGCACTTGATAAAATCGTCGAGATTTCTAAAAAGGTGGTTGAAAAATGAAAGTTAAGTTCCATGAGGAAGGTGAGACCTGGACCGAAGAGTATCGGGCGGTATGGTACGATCGGCCCTCAGACCAGATAAGGTTCATTGACCAGCGGCTACTTCCGAATAGATTTGAGATCTATTATGCAAGAAATTACGAAGAGGTTTCCTATGCGATCTCTGAAATGGTTGTAAGGGGCGCCCCTTCGATCGGTGCTACTGCTGCTTATGGCGTGGCACAAGAGGTCCAATCCAAATTCGCAAAATATAAACAAGATCCAAATGTTATCAGATCCGCAGTAGAAACCATCCGGTGTTCAAGACCGACCGCAAATGACCTTTCTTATGCAGTTAAATACATGTTGAATAGTTTGGAACGATCCGATGACATCTCAGACCCGATCGCGCATGCTGAAGAATATGTCGAGGATGTGATCGCGCGCTGTAAACGAATTGGTCAAGAAGGCTCGAAATTAATAAAAAACGGCTTTGGGATCTTAACGCATTGTAATGCCGGCGCGCTCGCGACTGTGGATTATGGCTCGGCACTGGCACCTTTTCGTACGGCAAAGGATGCCGGTAAAAAGTTTTTTGTGTTTGTCGATGAGACCCGTCCGCGTTTACAAGGCGCAAGGCTCACGGCGTGGGAATTATATAACGAAGATATCGAGCACGCAATAATTGCAGATAATGCGGCAGGTTATTACATGAAACAAGGCGAGATCGATATGGTGATCACCGGGGCGGATAGGATCGCGGCAAATGGCGATGTCGCAAACAAGATCGGGACTTATGAGAAGGCAGTACTTGCCCATGAAAATAAGATACCATTTTACGTTGCGGCGCCAATAAGTACATTTGATCTTTCACTTAAGACCGGCGATGAGATACCGATCGAAGAGCGTCGTGAGAAGGAAGTGTTGGTGATCAGGGGTACCCGCATCGCATGTGAGAATGCACGCGCGCGCAACCCGGCCTTTGATGTCACACCTGCGAAATATATCACTGGCATCATTACTGAGAATGGGATGATCCAACCTAAAGATGTGAAAAACTTGAAGAAATAATATCAATTAATGGGTTTATCGGGAGCAACGGGAGTATCGAAGGTCTTGAGTCCGATAAGTTGTGAGGACGCCCAGCCCTCTATGTTTTTTGATAATGTGTTGGTTAAAATCCATATTAAGCTAAGTGGGCTGGGCTTGTGTTGTGAATTTAAGTCCTGAACCCGAACTTTGGAAATTCGGTAGGAATTTTCAATCGAAAACCATAACAATGATTTTGGCGGTAATTTACGATGTAAATTACCTTGCATTGAAAATCCCCTTCGGGTATTTTCAAAGCCGAGGTAATGAACGACGTTCATGACCGTAGTCCCATCTCCCGAAATATAGACCTTCGACGATAAAGTCGTTTTGGTAGTATTTGAAATTGGGATTTTATTGGTAGTATTGGTAGTATTTGGATTTGGGATTTGATAATAATTAACAAAATTACATGTGCTCCACAATTGCCTTAACACCCGCCCCAAGCTCAAAATCATGCTCAAACTTTTTAAGGGTGGCTTCGAGCGCTGCAAAGGTCGCGGCCAGGTCGGTAAATGAACATATGCCCATATGCCCGATCCTGAAGACCTTGCCCTTTATATGGGCTTGGGCGCCGGCAACGATAACGTTATAATTGTCCATTAATGTGCTGCGGAACTCTTTGTCATTAATACCCTCGGGGTAATTGATCGCGGTGACGGTGTTCGAGGCATAATCACTATGAGGGAACAGCTCGAGCCCCAACGCCTCGACACCGGCACGCGTGGCATCTGCAAGCCTTGCAATTTTCTGTAACCGATTCTCTAAACCTTCTTCCTTGATCATTAATAACGCTTCGCGCAACGCTAAAAACAACGGTATCGCAGGGGTATAGGGGGTCTGATCGCCATCCCTGAGCTTTTTCAGGTGCTTTTTCAGGTTGAGATAATAGGCGGTATCATCATATAGCAGCTCTTGCGCGCGTTCGGAAACAGACAGGCAAGCCAGGCCGGCAGGTGCGGCGATACATTTTTGTGAGCCGAAAATTGTTATGTCAGCGTTCAATTTTTCGGGGTTAACCTCCAAACCGCCAACGGAGGTGATGCCGTCAAGAATAAAAATGGCGTCATTTTTTTTCGCCAACTTACCGATCTCTTCGGCTGGGTTGGTCATACCTGTGGAAGTCTCGTTGTGGCATAATCCTACTACCTTGTATTCACCGTCCTCAAGCGTTGCGGCAATTGCATCTAGTGAGGGTGGCTGGCCCCAAGGGGCTGGGATCTCGATCGCATTTGCGTATAAATTGCTCAGATCATAAAGCCGTTCACCGAACTTTCCGTTGTGGATGATCAATACCTCATCGCCCTTACGTAATAGGTTTACTATCGCAGTCTCAAGTCCGGCAGTACCGGAGCCGGAGATCACCGCGACATCATTATCGCTCTGGAACAGATATTTTAAAAGTTCACGAATTTCGGCGTTGATCGCACTGAAGTCTTTGCCGCGATGTGCAATTGAAGGTTTGCTCATGGCATCCAGTACCCGTCGATGGATCTTCACTGGGCCCGCTAACATGAAAATATTGTCTTCGATATCGAACATATTACCCCACCTTATTTTCAACCCTGTTTTAGTCAGGCGCATATATATTTGTAGATTTAAATATTTGTGCTGTGTGGTAAGAAGTTGGATTCAGGATGTAAGAAGGAAGTTTTCAGTTTGTAGTTTTTGGTTTGTAGTCCC
>CBDVCJ010000411.1:0-2850 GCA_965372445.1 uncultured Thermoplasmata archaeon
CGAAGCAAGTTACCGTAGTAGTCGATATCCTCACCCGTCTCAAATCTCAAATCTCGAATCTAATATGAAATCCCAAGATCCTTCATTACCCAAGCCCCTTGACCCCAACCTTCATCCAAGCCGATTTCGATCTTTTCGAGATTTGCGGGGATGTCTAATGTATTCAATACGCGATCAAGAATATATTCTGCAAGCTGTTCTGCCGTGGCAGATTGGATATTTAAAAATACAACGTCGGATTGTGGTATTAAGTAACGTCTATTTTCCAGCGCTATTTCCACAGGGTCGCTTTTGGTGATCTTTAAATTTTTATTCAATTCCGGTATAAGCAATCTATGGTCTAGTTCATTGATAATTTTGCGGAGTGCATCCTTGATAATCCCGAAATCCAATATAAATCCTTGGTCATTTAAACTTCCATGGATTCGGATATGGATAGTATAAGTATGTCCATGAAGACGGTTACATACGTCATGCTCGGGTATTATGTGACACCCCGAAAACCTTAATCCGGCCTTCCAGCCATCGATTTCTAATCGCATATTTATCACCTTTTAGCTACCTAAACAAATATTGACCTATGTATCAATACGCGGGAATGGGGAATGGGGACTCGGGATTCGAATTTAATGGACTCTCGACTTCCGACTCTTGACTCCTGACTAATTACACACAACACACAACTATACGGACTCCCTAGACTCCAAGACTCCAGACTCCATAGACTAATTATGCCATTCATTTCTCATCTTACCTAACATTTCGGTAATCACCTTCCATATTAATCTTTATTGCGGTCTGTTTTATGGAAAAGGTTATTATAGTGTTAGACTATTTCAATTTGGTGATACAACATGCCGGAGAGATATGATCAACCCCCACCGCCTCCACCGGAAGAGTACGGCCCACCCCCGCGCCAGCGACCTCCGAGAGTGCGTGCGCAACTAGGGCCGAATCAAATACCGAAGTGGATCGGAATTCTGATAATAGTAGGTGTGATCCTGATTTTCGTCGGGATGGTCGTGATAAACTCGGCCCAGCCAACCGACCCGCCACCAGATCGCCCGCCGGAAGCCAACTCGGGCCATGAAGACTATGACCCAAGCTCAGACGAATACGAAGATTACTACGAAGCGCTATCTGAGTGGAACCACGACAAATATAATGACCAAAACCATCGTGCCCAAACATTTCAAACAGGTGCAATAATCCATAATATCGGGGTACTGCTCGCAGCATTACCAATGATAATAGGTGCGCTGTTCCTAAGTAATCTTGATATGGGCATGCGCAAAGTGCTTGTTATCATGGGCATTATATTATTAATCGTTATGTTCATGGTACCGTTTGCATGGCAATGGACCGGTGCTACTACACCTTAAAACAAAGGTTATACCCTGAATTGAAATAGTAAAGCAGTTTTCATTGATAAAATAGCCCGGGCTATTTTTTCTAAACATAAACTATATAACATTGTTTAACCATTCCCAATTGGTGATTTTCTATGGCTGAGGATGAGGAAAAGAAAGACGAGGATGTAAAGAATGAAAAACCTCCAGAAGCAAAACCGATAACACTGCCACCGTCGAAAGAAACAGAATCAGGACCACCGCCGGAACAACCGCCGCCACCTGGTTATGGACCGGGGCCTGCATATGGACCACCGCCAGAGCCGTTTTTCAGAGCAAATAATCTACAAAAAATATTGGCGATCGGATTATTACTTGGCATTATAGTTCTATTGATCGGCGCAATGCTAACTGCAAGTGCAGACTTTATAAAAATTGATGCAAAGGACCCCGAAGATGACCTAGACCTTCAACGCAATCTTGACGCCTCCGGACATCTTCTTGGTGGTATTGGTCTATTTTTAACAGCACTTTTCGTTCTATTACCATTGTTGTTAATACATGACCTCTCGGAAAAACAACAGAAACTTCTTATGTTGCTAATGATGGCAATAATTATTGGATTTGCATTTATTGCTGCGATATAAATTAACAATTACTTCGAATCGACTATATCTAAAATTGAAATATACAAAGTTCGTAGTAGGAGGCATCTCTATCTTGATTGGGATTAGTGAATTAATCCCAATTAAATTATTTTTTTAAAAATTTTGCAATTTCTGGTGCAACGGAGACCGTACTCGTTTCCGATTCCAGTGTGTCGGTTGAGATTATCTCGTCGAGTGCCGAATTATTCAAACGTTCCAGTGCATTTTCAGTGTACAAACCGTGAGTACAGGCGGCGATCACAGTTGTTGCACCCTGCTCTTTCAGATAATTCGCAGAGGTTACGATCGTTCCTCCTGTTGCAATTATATCGTCGACAATAACAATATCCTTATCTCGGACCTCAAGCGTTTTAGGTGTGATCTTGACATTGTGGTCATCGATCCGTGTCTTTTCGAAATAATCCCATTCACACCCGATGATCTCGGCCACCAACTTAGCACGATCGACCGCGCCTTTATCGGGCGCCATAACAATATCGGGGGGATTATTTTTTAAATGCTCGCCGACCTGCACCATCCCGGAAAGTTCATGGACCGGCTTGGTGAACCATTCCAGAATGCTCTGCGCGTGTAGATCGATAATGATGATCTCGTCGGTTTGAAGCTGGAGATGTTTCGCCAATGCGCCTGCACTTATACACTCGCCCTCATTGAACCGTTTATCCTGGCGGGCGTAGCCATAGTAAGGAATGACAGTGATTAATTTATTGATATCACGTTCATAGATCAGATCCTGCAGCAGTAATAATTCGATGATATTTTCGTCAGGATATGTGTTTTGGACCAGAACCACATCTTCATGCATTAATTCATCATTAACACACACATAACAC
>CBDVCJ010000412.1:0-2828 GCA_965372445.1 uncultured Thermoplasmata archaeon
AAGATAAAAAAGCCGAGATAAAAAGAATAAATAGACTCCGCAGAAAGCATAACCTCCAACCACTAAAACCATTCCTCGTACCATATGTTCTTGCCGAAAACGGCACACCGATCAAAGCGACCAAGATCATCAAGGGGGAGATGGACGAGCGCGGCAAGATGTTGAGACCGATCATTATTAATGTCGGCACTAGAAATCAAGTAAAGCTCAAGGCAACCAAGAACGTATTTTCAGAAATATTTCCGGATGTAAAAGTTAAAGTAAATGGGCTTGTGGTCGATCCCGGTGTTAATGAACAGCCGTTCGGAAACGATACGATCAAAGGCGCAATAAATCGTGCCCAAGCAGTTATGAAATACCACGAGAAACAAAAAAAAGGTGGATTACAGCCCGATTTTGGGGTCGGCATCGAAGCCGGCCTAATTTGGAATTCGAAGTTGAAAAAATATTTTGATGTTCAATACTGTGCAGTGCTCGATAAAACCGGCCGGATCACGGTCGGTCATGGCTCGGGCTTCCAATATCCCCAGAAAGTGATCCAAGAGGTAAAGACCGGTAAATCAATTGGCGAGGCCATGGAAGAGCTGACTGGTATTGAAGATATCGGTAAAAAGCGCGGTGCGATCGGATACTTGTCAAAGAATATTCTTAACAGAACAGAATTGACCGAGCAGGCTGTGTTAATGGCAATGATACCACGGTTAACAGATGTCCAATAGCATAAATTTGCCTCGTTTTTCGATATCGAAGATTGTTTAAACAATCTTTTTAATATTTCTAATACTATTCCCGACTGTAGATGAATGCATACAAATCTGGTTTGGTGAAATTGTGGTGAAAAAAGCGCGGAAGATAAAATTAATTAAATGCCATATCTGTGGTGGTATAAGTTCTAAAGTTTTGTGCCGAAAATGCAATAATGTGATCTGTATGCTTCATCGCAAGAAAGTAAGAGACGGCTATATCTGTGATAAATGTAGAAAAACATATAAAGCAAAAAAAATATCGCAGTATAAGGATTGATAACTGAGCGCGAAGAGAGGTGAGTTCAATAATAGATACACTGTTATTCTGGATACTATTGGGCATTATAATCCTTATTATAATAGTCCTAATGCTGTTCTATGTGATACGCAAATTTCGCAGACACATGAAAGAGCAGGCAGTTGAAAATGGTGAGTATTACCAAAAGGTAAAGCGCAACCGGATCATGGTGCCATTAGCCACACCTGTGCCAATTGCGACCGCCAAACCAGCGCTTGCGGTACCGGTACCGAAGATCAAGGAACCGGGAGAGGAACCGCCAAAACCGCCAGAATAATATAACTCGTAAGATAGAACTTCAAGATTAAATCGAAAAATATAAATGTAATTCAACTAATATGTATAGTGATATTTCATGGATGTGCACGAAGCTATAACTTCTAGAAGAAGCATCAGGAAATATAAGCCAACCCCTATCCCCGAAGAGAAGCTATTAAAGGTCTTGAAGGCCACCCGGCTTGCACCGTCTTTTGAGAATTCTCAGCCTTGGAAATTTATTATTGTAAGAAATGAAGATCTAAAAAGACAGTTGGGACAGGCTTGCAGTAATTCGAAGTTTATATTGGAAGCACCGATAATAATCGTAGCCTGCGCGTTCCCGGACGATGCCTTTGGACTTATGGGAGGATATATGAATAGCTTTCCCGTCGATGTTGCGGTTGCAGTCGACCATCTAACCTTAGCCGCGGTGAACGAAGGTCTTGGAACCTGTTGGATCGGTAATTTTAAGGAGGAGAAGGTCCAAAAAGCATTATCGATACCTGAAGATGTTCGGGTCGTTGCAATCACACCGCTGGGTTTCCCCGATGAGGAGCCCGAGTCAAGCGGAAGGAAACCTCTTGAAGAAATTATTTGTTATAATAAATTTGAATGATCTTTTTAAGTATTTATATCAATTATATCAAATAGGGAATGGTTTGAGGAGGGAGAGAACTTATATTAAGGTTGTTTTATAATAAAATCATTGATAGATTTTTAACCATATCTCTGTAAAGCTGTCCACCATCCTTTCAAATATAGGCTTATATGTTATTAGTAATTTAATGATATTTTTTGCATTTACAACATTATACCCTTTATTCTCACCTATTATCATTATTATCATTTATCTAAGAAAACAAAAATTCAGCATTATATTATAAAATGACTTTTATTTATTAACTATTTAGTCAAAGATTTATATAAAATGAATTAAATATTGGTCTTAATGGTGATATTTATGCCGATGAAGTTAGAAGAACTTCTAAATGATAAAAAAATTCCTAACGATGAGAATGAACTGGATAATTGGGAACAAAGAGTTCAAAAATATTTTATAGATAATATCCACCTAAAAAGAGCTTATTCAGAAACTGAAATTTTCACTGCTATGGCTTCAGAATATAGGAACCCACCTCCTGAACTTGAAACCATAAAAAGCACATTAAAAGAGTTAGCTACAAAAGAAAAGATTTTCACTAAAATCCATAATAACATTCTTTATTACTGGGTGGAGTAATCAAACTGAAATTTTTCGATTTTATATTATACTTATTTTTAAGATGAAATTAAAGAATTTTAAATAAATTTGAATTTTAAGGCTTGGATTTGTGAGGGGGGGTGGACAGCTCCCGGTTCCCAAACAAACTTTCAACATTGTTAACATTAATATGGAACACCCAGCTTTAGTTCACAGTTTGTACTATAATTCATAGATTACGGAATCTAAACCTTTTTTTTCCACTTATTATCACATTTTCGGAACTTTTAATGGGATTTAAGTGTAATCAATATTAAAACATTGA
>CBDVCJ010000413.1:0-2823 GCA_965372445.1 uncultured Thermoplasmata archaeon
ATGTTGCAGGGTGCTATCTACCGCCCGATATCTTCGCACGTTACCATCGGATGAAAGGTAACGAAATACTTATGGTATCCGGCTCGGACCAGCACGGCACCCCTATCACACTTACAGCCGACAAAGAAGGTGTGGAGCCTATTGCGATCGCCGATAAATTCCATAAGATCAACTCGGAGGCGCTTGAGAAATTAGGCATATCATTTGACCTTTTCTTTAAAACTTCGCACACTAATCATAAAGCAGTGGTCCATGACGTCTTTCTAAAGCTTCTTGAAAAAGACTATATCTATAAACAGATCATGGAATCGTTCTATTGCAATGACTGCCAGCGGTTCTTACCCGATAGATATGTCGAAGGCGAGTGCCCCCATTGCGGCTACGAAAATGCACGCGGCGACCAATGTGATGAATGCGGAAGAACTCTAGATGCACCGGAGCTTATCGCCGCTAAATGTAAGATCTGCGAATCGTACCCCGAGATCCGCGAGACCGAACATTTTTTCTTCAAGTTAAGTGCGTTTCAAGAGCCATTGAAGGAATATGCTTCGGATAAAGAACACTGGCGCCCCAACACGAAAAACTTCACTCGCAATTGGTTAGAAAGCGGTTTAAGAGACCGCGCGATCACCCGCGATATAACCTGGGGTGTAGAGATTCCGCTCGATGGCTACGAAGATAAACGCATATATGTGTGGTTCGAAGCAGTTATCGGTTATCTATCAACTTCAAAGGAATGGGCGCGTAGGGCGGGCGATGAAGATAAATGGAAAGATTTTTGGCTGGATAAATCCACGAAACATTATTATTTCCTGGGGAAAGACAACATCCCATTCCACACGATCATTTGGCCTGCAATACTATTAGGCTATGGAGAGCTGAATTTACCGTATGATGTGCCTGCAAATGAATATCTGAAATTTAAAGGCGAGCAATTCTCCAAGAGTCGCGGGGTATCTGTAGACATCCCGGATTATCTCGATAAGTTCGCACCCGACCCCTTGCGGTATTACTTATCGATCAACATGCCTGAGAACCGCGATGCTGATTTCTCTTGGGAGGATTTCATAACTCGAAATAACACCGAATTGGTCGGAACTCTGGGCAATTTCATACACCGTGTATTAACCTTTACCCATAAGAATTTTGAAGCGGTCCCACCCCTCCACGTACCCCTAGAAAAGCTGCCCGAAGAGGATAAGGAAGCACTGGCACAAATTCAAGAAACATATAGGGAAGTGGAGGAACATATTAGAAAATGCCAGTTCAAAGTTGCGATCAAAGAGGTTATGGCGCTGGCACATTTTGGTAATAAATATTTTGACCACAAAGCCCCCTGGAAACTTTTAAAAGAAGATAAGGCTGCTTGTGGGACGGCACTAAATATCAACCTTCGAATTGTGAAAGCTTTAAATGTATTGATCTATCCATTCTTACCATTTACCGGTGCAAAATTGTGGAATACATTAGGATATGATGGTGCGCTATCCGACCAGCCCTGGGAAATTGGGCTGGAAGCCATCCCAGAGGGCCAGAACTTGCAAGCACCTGAGCCTTTGTTTGACAAATTGGAATTAGCGCAAGTTAGTGAACCTCCGGGGGCGGAAGCGCCCGCCGAAGGTGACAATAAGGAGGCAAAAGAGATGATATCATTCGACGAGTTTACGAAAATGGAGATGAAGATCGGTGAGGTGACCTCGATAGAAGACCATCCGAACGCCGATAAATTGTATGTAATGAAGGTGGATTTTGGCGGTGACGAGGGAGAACGACAGATCGTTGCCGGATTGAAAGGTTATTATGAAAAAGATAATATTCTCGGCAAGAAAATTGTGGTGGTTATCAATTTGGAACCCGCCAAACTGCGTGGTGTGGAATCGTTTGGGATGTTGCTTGCCGCGGATGATGGTAAGGGCAATATCAAGTTATTGGTACCGGATGGCGATATTGAAAAAGGGTCAAGTGTGAGCTGATGGGATAATGAAAATAGACCTGCATGTTCATACCAATTATTCTGCCGATGGTAGAGGCACGATTCAAGAGTACATTAGTGCGGCTAAGAAAAAAGGGTTGGACGGGTTTGCGGTCTGTGACCATAACCAGCTCAAAGGTGCCGAGAAAGCCGTTGAGATCGTGAAGGGTTTTAAGGATTTTGTTATTATTAGAGGCATTGAGGTTTCATCCGCAAAAGGGCATATACTTGGACTTGGGGTCAACAAGCCGATCCCCAAACATTTAAGTGTCGAAGCGACCGTAAAAAAAATTACTGAGGCTGGCGGGATACCGGTCGCACCTCATCCATACCGACTGGCGTCCGGGATAGGGCCCAAAGCGGTGGGGACCAATGACTTCGTGGCCGTAGAAACCATAAATAATAGATCGATGCACAGCGAGAACCTGCGTGCACAACAATTGGCCAATGAATTGAAACTGCCATGTACAGGCGGCAGCGACGCGCACCAACCTTTGGAACTCGGCGGGGCTTATACCGAATTTGAACTTACAAGTTATAACCAGGACGATCTATTAAACGCGATCTCTCATGGGCGCATCAAACCCGGTGGGAGCGATGTTGGGGTCTATAAAGGCACCAGACTGTATTTTCGGTTGGTAAAAGGGTGGCTGAAACGTGGGATGAAAAGACTATAACTATTTTGATTTAATTTTGACAATTAAAATTCTAAATCCGAATTTCTAAACTCAAAACAAATACGAAATCCCAATTACAAAATTACAATTGTATAGGTTACGGTCTACGGTTTCGGTATCGAGGCTCGTAGGTTTAGCTTGACGCTATTTAGATGTTGGATACAGAGTCAAGGT
>CBDVCJ010000414.1:0-2790 GCA_965372445.1 uncultured Thermoplasmata archaeon
TCCATAATTTGTCGTACATCAATGAGAAGTATGACATTAATTATTTAATTCAATGAAAGGTTCCACGAGGTGAATCACTGACTCAAGCATCTTCTTCTTCGATTTTTGGTTGTGTCTTGATCTTCGGCACCGGTGTTTGTCCCTGTGGCTGCGGTTCAACCTGAGGTGTCGGTTGAGGCTCTTCTTCCACCTGCGGCATCGGTGCTGGCGGTGGCGCGGGCTCGACCTGTGGTACGACTTGAGGTGTAACCTCGGGGGTTGGCGGTTGCTCTGGTGGAACTTCAGGAACCTGAGGTTGCTCTGTGGGCGGTGTCTCTGGAGCTGGCACTTGTTCTGGCGGGACTTCTGGTGTCGGTGGTTGTTCTGGTGGCACTTTTGGAATCGGTGGTTGTGCTTCTTCGACTTGTGGTTCTTCCTTCCCTTTTTTCTTCTTGAGGAAGATGATCATCAGGATCAGTACTACGATTATGATCACGATAATTCCGACAAGTGCATAGAGCATTGTATTGTCTTCGTCGCCATTTCCGTCACTATCATTCACAGTAATTGTCAAAGTGGACTCTTTTGGCTCATCATTACTTTCAACAATGAACTTAATTGTATAAACTCCAGGTTGCATATCTTCAGGGATTTTTATTGTCACGGTAATCGTATCCGAATCTCCATCTGTTAAAGGTAGGGAGCTCTTGGAAAATTTAATATCATTAGAAGTAAAATCATCCGATTCAGGTCTAATAGTAAAATCATCTTTGATATTACCGTCATTTGTAATTGTGATTGTAACATTCTCAGAATCGCCCTGTTCCAGTTCTAATGATAATGGTGACAAAGAAATTGATACATCATAATCAGGAATAAAATCTTTTGATACTACCTTAACATCGATTATAACCTCATCTTTTGCGGTCGAATCTGTTATTGAAGTCGCAGTGACTGTAATTGTATAATCCCCAATAGTAAAATCATCTGGAATATCAATGCTGAGTTTTAAACTTGAATCAACTTCCGTATCTAACTGCATGTTGGATTTGTCAATACTGATTTGTGATTGTAAATTGACAGAACTAATTTTAATATTAAAGTTGTCAACAGAATTGCCTTTATTAGTCACGGTTAAATTTATGCCTTTAAACGCACCTTGTTTAATAGTGACCGAATCCTTTTCAGCTGTAAGATTTACCTTATAGATTGGTTCGAATCTTAACTCTATTGTAAAACTAAACGAACCTGATACACAAATGCCATTAGTTGGCTCTACTTTCCAATAATAGGTTTTGCCATCTACCAATTCATTTTCTAATGTATATTCGGTAGTGGTTAAACCTGTTTTATTTATAGTAAGGGTGTCAGGGTTTTCATCAAGAGCTAATGAATAGGTAATAATTTCAGCTCCAGAATAATCTAGTTCCCATTTAAAAGTCGGAGTTAATGTATTAACTGTAGATTTATCAGGTGGAGATAATAATGTTACTTTCGGGGTAAATTCAGTGATTGTGCTGTCAACAATAATTGTAATATCTGGTTTCACTGCAGTTCCACTGTCTTTGTCGGTTAAAGTTAGTTCAATATCTTCGGTTCCGGTCACATTCTCTTTTGGGGTGATTTTGAGAGAATCATTTACTGTATCTATTATTTCGATTGAATCGATATAAGAATAGACTTGAGGTTCAATGCTCCAGGTTAATTTAATATCCGTATTCTCAATATCACTTTCGAATGGAGTTAGATCAAGTATTAATGGTTGTATTCCGACACTAATATCATCCAAATCTGTAGATATTATAGGTGGATTATTCAATACTTCTAATGAATCATTTAAATATTCCCACCCACTTGATACAGATTCATTATCTTTGAATTTTACTCGAAAATTATAGTTACCGAGAATTGATTCCTTAGTTGTTGTGAAACTAACTTCCCATCTATTATTCAAATAATTTCCTGCCAAATTAGTCCAATCAATTTCATTTTGAGGTTTATATTGAACATAAAAAGATAACATATCTTCCGGAGTTTCATAATCGGTTCCATTGATGTATAATAATACAGATTCGGTTCGATAAATTGAAGTTTCAGAGATACCCGTATCAATCACTCTCGGACCTGTGTTGTAGACGAGTAATGTATCATTTAAATAAAACCAATCACTAAATAACATACTTGTGTCATTGAATCTAACTCTAAAATCATATAATCCTAAGATAGCATTTTTTGGAGGTGTGAAACTTACTTCCCAACGTGAATTATTATATATAGAATTAGAAAAATAGGTGCTGTTCCAAACCTGCTCGTTCGAGTCTCGATATTCAAATTTCGGAGTTAGATTTTGCTCTAAATCCTCAATGTCTGTTGCATTCGAATATAAATAAATTGAGTTGGTTCTTAATACTATTGGTTTAGAAATGGTGAGGTCTATTACAGATGGGAAAAAGTTGAATTTGAGCATAAAACCATCCCCAAAACCGTTGAAAGTGATATCGTTTGCATTCGGTGTGGTTGGGAAATCGGATGACCGTGCGCCCCCGGTCACATAAGCGTTGCCGGTGGAATCAATTGCGATACTATGACTCCATTCCGAATTGCTTCCGCCGATGAATGTGGAATACAAGAGCGATGAGCCAGTTGGGTTCAGCGTTAGCACAAAGACATCCCGATCCCCGTTATAAATGGTATCGTAAGCCATTGTGGTGGTCGGGAAATCGAACGACTCTGTGTACCCGGTCACATAAGCGTTTCCGGTGGAATCAATTGCGATACTATGACTCCATTCCGAATTGCTTCCGCCGATGA
>CBDVCJ010000415.1:0-2732 GCA_965372445.1 uncultured Thermoplasmata archaeon
ATTTGATTATAAACAATCTTGATAATTTGGTAATTAAAACTGAACTTGGAGATATTGAAGACAGTGATATATTCATTTATCAAAATAGTTATCAATCTCAAAAACAAATCGAAGGCAAATTTAAATTATATAATTCTATGGAATATGGTTTTGAAATTATTGATGATTATGACACTAATAAAATTCTCGGTATTGATCCTTTAATAAATTATTCTACATTTATTGGAGGGGCACGCCATGAAAATAGCCAAGATATTGCTATTGATACCGCAGGAAATGCATATGTCTCGGGATGGACTTGGTCGATGGATTTTCCAACAACAGTTGGTGCCTACGATAGAACTTTTGATGGACCTAACACGATTCGAGATGGATTTGTTTTTAAACTCAATTCAAACGGATCTGCATTAATTTATTCTACTTTCATAGGTGGCAATTGGGGTGACCATTGTGAAAATATTTGCGTAGATGCAAATGGATATGCTTATGTTTCAGGCATGACAGCATCATCGGATTTTCCTACGACCCCTAATGCATATGACACACATTTCAATAATTATGATGCTTTTATATTAAAATTAAACCAAAACGGTTCTTCTTTAATGTATAGTACTTTTATCGGAGGAGATGGTGGGGAATTAGCATATGGTATTTCAATAGACACCTCAGGAAATGCATTTGTTACAGGTGTTTCAAATTCCACTAATTTTTCTAACTCTACAGGATCATTTAATAATTCATTTAGACCCACAGAGGATGTATATGTAGTTAAACTAAATTCACAAGGTTCAAAATTATTATATTCTACATTTATTGGGGGGAATGATACCGATGTGGGGTATGATATCTTTATAGATCCATATGAAAATGTATATATAGCCGGCAAAACACGTTCTTCTGATTTTCCCACAACACCAGGATCCTATGATAGAATGTTTAATGGTGATGTTGATTGTTTTATTCTTAAACTTAATCAAACAGGTTCAAAAATTTTATATTCAACATATGTGGGAGGAATTGGGACCGATTATGGTTATGGTATTGAAGTAGACACATATCAAAATATATATGTTACTGGTTCGACACGTTCGATAGATTTTCCTACTACACCAGGGGCTTATGACAGAACATATAATGGCAAATATTTAAATCACAGTTTTGAAGCATTTTGTCTTAAATTAAATATTAATGGTTCTGATCTTAATTATTCAACACTTGTTGGTGGAAATGATGATGAATGGGTTGGGGATTTTAGAATTGATAATGAAGGGAATTCGTATGTAACCGGAGGTACCTTTTCGCTCGATTATCCAGTTACATCTGACGCAATTAATTCAAGTTATAAGGGAATATATGATGTATTTGTTTTTAAACTAAATCATAATGGCTCTAAGCTCATTTATTCAACATATATTGGTGGAAATGTTTACGATGAAGGGTTTGATATTGAGATAGATTCGAATAGCATATATATTACAGGGGCCTCTGGGTCGATAGATTTTCCAACAACTCCTGGAGCATATAATCAAACGAAAAATGGCGGTGAAGATGTCTTTGTAATTAAAATTGATTTTATTAATGCAACAAATGCACCTCCACAAATCCTATCTTTTAATGCTACAACGGTACCAGAAGCTACCCCAGTTATTTTTACTGTTAATGCAATCGATCCTGAAAATGATTCACTTGTATACTCATTTGACTATCAAAACGATGGAATTTTCGATATAACAACATCGAATAATACAGTTTCATATGTTTGGACTGATGACCATTATGGAACCGCGAAAGTAAGTGTCAGTGATGGAAATCTTAGTGTTGAAGCTCTAACAAATGTAACCGTTTATAATGTAGCTCCAAATGCTAGTTTAAAAACAATTACTAAGAAAACGAATGCTAGCGTCTTTGTTCGGATAGCAGGTGAAAAATGGCATGATATAATAGTTGAATTATATAGAAACGGTAGTTTAATTGCCAATAATTCACTGACACGTTACCCCGGCAGCCCGAACGATCAAATGCTCGATCTATCTAACTACACTTTGAATTCATTGGCTTTTTACAGCCTTATTATTCGCTATACACCTCAAGATGACCCTCTCAATGGTCAACCAAATGGTGCAACCCCTTGTTGGGTAATTCAAAATATCAGCGGGCAATATGAAATAAGGTTACATCATACTTTTAATGTTAAACATCCGGATACATATATCTGGAATGTTAATTTAACAAAAGAGTCACTTAACCAATCAAATAATGTCACGTTCATTGTTGATATATATGACCCCGGCGCGGATGATATTACATTATTTCTGGACTTTGGCGATGGTGCAAATATAACAAAATTCTATGCGAATTTGAATAATACTTATCCTGTATTAATTAATGATTCGTTTACACATCAATATGGTTCAACTGGGGCGTTTAATATTACTCTTATTGCCAAAGATGATGATGGCGGAGTTGACACAATTAATATTTTTATCAATGTCGGGTGAGATCGTAACGAAACCTTAACCAAATCCACGCCCTTTGAATAATATGCTTAAGATTTATTTATACAATCTTGATGATTCAGCTATGAGATCTTTTTTGAAAAGTTACTTAATAATAAGTTAAATTAAAATGTCGTCTTTCTTTTCGGAGTACGACATTTTTTAATAATGGATTCAACTCGTGAGTCAGTGGGAGTGGATTTGAACTTCGACCCAACTCGTGCAAATATGACCGAG
>CBDVCJ010000416.1:0-2716 GCA_965372445.1 uncultured Thermoplasmata archaeon
CGAGGCAACTTGACGAAGTAAGTTGCCGCCATGGACGATAAAAAATCATCCGCCCATCGCCTTTACCATTGAAACTCCAACTTTAAAAATTCCAAAGGAATTTTTAAAGTGAGGCAACTTGGCGAAGCAAGTTGCCGCAAGAATCGATATCCATCATCCATCTCTAATCCTTATTAGTTAATACTTATAACTTAGATCTTATACCAGTGATGATGTCCTTATCAAAATCAAACAATACCTCTGTCTCCACCCCGTCCGAGATCTCTAATTTGTGCGAATCCTGAATTGAGCCCGCGACCTTCGCTGTTAATCCCACTTTCTCAAAGCTAGAACTTATTTCATCACTCATACCGGGCCTGCAAGTCACCACAAACCCGCATCCTTGATAGACCTTTAACCAATGAATAAAATCTAAATCAAAACTTGGAATCGGTATGCAATTCAAGTCAATAATCGCGCCTTTATTACTCGACTCCAACAGCATCCCCAAAGTCCCCAAAGTGCCGGGGTTGCTGATGTCTTTACCAGCGGTAACTAATTTGTTCTTACCCAATTGGTTCATGACCAGGTTCTGTTCTCTAACCTGAGACGATGATTTGTGGGTGGTCGTATCCCAAGAGTACTTAGAGTTGGGGTGGAGCCTTCCCTCAAGATCCATTGCGACAATAATCTCGTCCCCAACATTGGCGGTATGACTGTAAATAACCTCAGATCTGCGCGCAGTGCCTAGGATCGCGACATCGACCGCATTATAATCGCAATCAGGGTGGGAGTGGCCGCCAACCATTGGCACTTTGAACTTTTCTATTGCATCTTTTATTCCGAGCATAATCTCATCATAGACCTCTAAACTTTGCAAGGAGAGCACATCCACCATCGCTATTGGTCTGCCCCCCATAGCTGCGATATCATTTAGATTGACCAATACCACACAATATCCCGCCCACCTTAGATCCGCTTCCATTACTGATTTCATTATACCATCCGCAGCTAATAATAGAACGTCGTCCTCCCCGTATTCGATAACTGCGGCATCTTCACCGAGTGACGCTAAAACTTTATGGCCTCCCTCGTCATCAGCCGAAAAATCTATTAGATCTAGAAAGTAAGTTGTGACCTCGGCAATAATATGTTTGCGGGTAATGCCAGGATAACTGCGCAGCTCGGAAATTAATTTGTCAAGCATTCCGGGTTTAAGATGAGGAGAGTTAGACATGGCATTATTGATAAGTTTTAATCTAATAAAAATCTACCGCCATTTATTAAGCCAATAGTTTCCAGCCTGCAGATATCGTAGCTAAACTGCTCACCTTAAACATATCTGACAATGCTTGGTCATTTCAAAAATGTCAATTGTTCGATCGGATCTAGTAATACCTCAGGCATAAGCTCGGGTGCAAATAAGAACAGTATGAATAAAACCACCGCAGGAATAATCTGCATGATGAAGTCGTCATCGGTTTTGAACAGGACGTCGAAATATTTGTTATATTTCCAGACCTCGTGCTTGCTCCTGCTCCAGAACAACGATTTCCGTACATGCCACTGGATCTTAAATTCAATGAATTGTGCAACGAAAGTAACCCCAGCAGCAAAGATTGCTAATAATATCGGATACTTGAAAATAATGAAAATCAATACAAGAATAATAATTGCGATCGAAAAAGTGTATCTTCGTCTCATATCTTTTGTAATTCCGATAGCCGGGTCGCCAAACGCGGTAGCGAGTATGCAAGGTGCCGCCACCTGTTGTGGGAAGAATATAATCAGTATTGTTGCACCGATCGTAAACCACAGATAAGAAGCCACACGCCCCCTTTCATAAGATCTCAAACCTAAGAAGATAGTTCCTTTCTGCAATCTGATAATTTCAATTATAATAGGTAAACCGACAAAAAGAATTACCAAATAGATCCAGCTCGGCACGCCAATTATAGTGTCTGGTAATAAATAAACCACCAAAATTGCACCAACACAGATGTGCAATATCCTTCGGAGCATTTCGCCCTTGAGATCCGAGCTTTGAGTTACCACAATACAATGTATACAAGTTACTATTCAAAAATGTTGCTATATTATTGCGAAGATTTTAATTTATTTCTTTTTGCGGGGACTGCGTTTTTGCGGCTTTTTTGGCTCTTTTCTCTCTTCGCCGTTCTCTCTCTCACCATCTCCTTCAATTAAAAGATCACCAAATAATAGTTTTTCAATTGTCTCCGCAACGAAAAGACGAGTATTATAAGCCTCTAAATCTTCTTTCATTTTCAATTTCGAGTCGACTTGTATCCTTGCTAATCCCAACCTAATTTCTTCTTCATGGGCGATATTGTATATGCCACCGAGTAAAAACGGAAAATTATTGGGATCTTCTATTGCTTCTGCAATCAATAAAAAGTTCTTATTTATTTTCTTGGGTTTGATAGTCTCTTCGCCAGTCAGAACTTTTAATGTTACGATAGAGTAAAATTTATTCCCGATCTTGATCTTGTTGCGTATCTCCATTTTAAACCACCATCCAATATAGATTTATTTTAAACCGCGTGCAATGATACTCTTAACATATTTGTGACCCAGTTCTATCATATTCTCGAAAATGTCGCGTGAATAGGGTTGAATTTTGCGAAATTCGGGTAAGAGTGCCTTATCAGGTACATATTGCTGTAATACATACTTATTTGCACCTTTGATATATCTACAAACCTCCAAAATCCCTTTT
>CBDVCJ010000417.1:0-2671 GCA_965372445.1 uncultured Thermoplasmata archaeon
CGGAACGGCATTTTCATCCCTGCTGGGACAAAAGAAAATCATGGCTTTCGGAAAGTATCCCTATGAGATCCTCTAACTCTTTGCGATTAATAACTTTTTTAGCGGGGGCATAATCAAACGGAGCGTATGATGGATCTTTCAGGGAAGTGTATGGAATATGCATTATATTAAAAAATAGGTAGCTTGCTTTATATATAGTTGTTGGAGTACTTAATAACATAACAGAGTGTACGAGTTCATTATATAATTCTAAAGAGTTATTAGCCTTTATATAAAATTTTCTTTGAGAATATGGGTCTCCGTCCTCGCTTAGGTGCAATTTTTTCAATTTCTGGATAGATGTAATTTCTCTAAAGGAATTTTTTGCTTCTTTTTCACCTAAACCATCAGAACTGGGGAGTCTCGTAATGAATTTATTCATAAAGTATATTAATTGATTGATATCTCCTCCACTTAGGTTGAGATACCCACCTTCGCATTCCAAGGGATTAAATGGCTTGTATTCAAGGTCTTCAGGATGAACACCACAGGCAGATAATATTAGTAAATGCGGTTCTTTTTCAACAATCTGAAAAGATATTAATGGCCAAGGTCCATCTAAATCATGAGGGTTCATACCCCGGCCAACGAATAAATTGTTTGGATTATTTGCTATGCGCCTAGGTACTCTATAGAACAATACTTCTTCAACAGAAAGTTTTTTTAACATGGAAAATCATCCGCAATCTAATTCACTAATTATATCCTATCAAAGGTGGCTTACCGCAGTGATATATCAATCCCTTTGTTAAGAGTTGTAAAGTGCCAACGTAATTTCCTAACATCGTCCAAATCCGCCCATATTATTGGGATAAATTCTCTTCCAGCATCTTTATAAGCTTTTAGGCGACGGGTATCTAGTGTGTAAATTAATCCATTTACCAAGTTTCTGGGGTCACCTGTAAACCCTCCTCTTGTCTTTTTTCCCCACCCATCCATATAAGATTGTTTTATAAATATCCTTATTGGGTCACTAGCCAAATCGCGCCCTGGGTTATTACTCAACCATTTTGTATTTTCTGACACATAATACCGTTCACCAAGGTCGCTATACCCAACATTGCTATAATAAGATTGTGTATATCTAATACCATCGGTTCGAAGTCGTTGTGACCCAGGGGGAAGGAGCACATTATCGACTGCTTGTTCAAATATTTCATCATACATTGACGCAAGAATCGATGGTGCCAATAGAAACTCTACTACTACCTGCCCGGTAGAGTCCCAAACAGAGCACGAAGCTAATACACGTTCAGCCCAATTACCATGACCGCCAAAGATTATGTCAGACTGTCTTTGTGGGTTTTGGAAAAATTCAGCCTCAAAAGATGTCGCACTGGCCATAATGATTGTTTCTGCTCCAAGTCCTACAATTGGGTGAAGCCCAACCTCCTCAGAACGGGCTGCAACACCTTCAGCATACTGAGCGGTCCTCCCACCGACTTCAGAGAAGTAATTATTCCAATATTCAATTTCTTCAGTTGTGCACGGCTCTTTCCCTAAAGGCCAAACATTCTGCCCATAGAAACACAAGTGTCCAGTTGGGTCGGTTGCATTGATGACGTTACCATTGACATAAGAATATCGATTCAATGTCTGTGGAAATTCGTGAATTCCGCTAAATGTGTCTTTGGAGGTAAACCGTCCGACAGATGTGTAAAGGTAACGCGCCCTCAAATTCACCAACCCCGTTCCATCCATCCACTCGCCAGTGAAGCCATAGTTGCTGCTGCCAGTGCCTTGGGTTGTGAGCTTGTCGCCGTAGGGTTCGTATGATTGGCCGAGTGTTAATGTGCCGGTGGAGTCGCTGAGTTGGCGCACGGAGCCGGGCGCGTCGGGGTGGTAGTAGGTCCAGGTGGTGGCTGCTTGTTCCGCCACTCTGCCGAGGCCGTAGAGGTAGGTATTGGTGCCATCTGCTAGGACTTGGGTTAATCCCGCATTGAGGTCGAGGGTGTAGTTGGTGGTGCGGTATTAATTAAGGTGGATTTCTAACTAAAACAATCAGCCCTGGGATAAATAACATAACTGCCATTGATGGAAGAGTAATTATTATGAATGAGCAGACCCCAACAACAATAGATGAACTTGTGGTTGTTCGTTCCCAATGAGGGTTTCGATTAAAAATCTCATTGATAAGACCAAATATGGCTAGTAATATAATTAAATTTAAAAAAGATAATATTATTACCATAATAAACATCCCTCTACCAAACCTATCAACTATTAACTCTAATTCAACCACAGGGTTATTTATCAGAAGAACCAAAAAAAATGTAAGGGGGAAAAATACATTACTTACAATTGTAATCAATTGCAGCTTAGAATATTTATCAATAATCTTCATAATATTCTTGTTGGCTTTGAATAATGTTGATATTTATTGATAATGTGAATAAGACTCTCTAACCCTTTACAATCTAAAACTATTTTAGCAATTGCATAATCAAACGGTGCAAAATCAGGATCTTCCAAGGAACTTTGAGGAATATTCATTATTTGAATGGTTAGATTTTGTGGGTCTTCAATTAGTCCCGTATCAAGAAATATGAGTACCGAATTTTGATCATCATTAATTGGGGGTGAAGTATTGATTTGTAAATATAAGTCTCGGTCAGTATGCCTGTTTAGGAAG
>CBDVCJ010000418.1:0-2665 GCA_965372445.1 uncultured Thermoplasmata archaeon
GATGTCAAAGATACTTAAAAAATCACAATTAGAGTCTTTCATTAAAGCACTTCAGAAAGACCATGATATTTATGCGCCTGTTGAGATAGATGGATTGATCAGATTCAATTTGATTAGCTCTCCACAAGATATAGTTTATGATTTTACCAACACGATCAAACCCGCCAAAGAGATCATCTTCGAGCAAACCCGGAAAATGTTTAAATATCGGATTTCGAAAGAGGATGCACAATTAACACCGCCTGAATTTGAGATCGACCCTCAGATAATTTTCGGTGCACGGCCCTGCGATGCAGAAGCCTTCGCGATCCTCGACCCGCTGTTTGGCGGACAGTTCCAAGATCCGTATTATATCGAAACCCGCGCCAAGACCACGATCATTGGTCTGGCATGCAATACACCCGGCCGTAACTGTTTCTGCACTTCGCTGGGTAACGGCTCCGGCCCGGGCTCGAGCAAAGGTATGGATATCATTTTTACCGACTTGGGAGATGCATTTTATGTCGTACCGGTGACGGATAAGGGCGAAAAGATTATCGCAGCGCGTTCGCAACTATTTTCAAAACCGGCAAAAGCGGATGAGGATAACAAAGCGAAATTGAACGAGGAAGCAGTGGCACAGATCAAGCGCGAGATGAAACTCGAAGGCAAACCCGCGAAATTGGCCGAGCTTTTCGAATCCGATTACTGGGCTGAGATCTATAAAAAATGTCTGGGGTGCGGGATATGTACGTACCTCTGTCCCACCTGTCATTGTTTCGATATCACCGACGAGATGCAGGGTAAACGCGGCCAGCGCGTGCGCACCTGGGACTCGTGTATGTTTCCCGAATACACAGTGCAGGCTTCGGGCTATAACCCGCGCCCATCGCGCAGGAACCGGTTGAGGAACCGCGTGTATCACAAATTCAGGAATTATATCGAGAATTTCGGGCTGGTGCAATGTTGTGGGTGCGGGCGGTGTATTAATTACTGTCCTGTGAATGTCGATATCATCGATATCATAAACGGCTTGGACGAGGTGAGCGAGTAGATGGCGGACGAACCTGATAACCCATATTTGCCCGCTCTTGCCAAGATCATCCATATCCGCGAGGAAGTGCCGGGTGAACGGGCAGTGAAAACGTTCGGGGTACAGTTCATTGACGAAGCCTTGCGTAAGACTTTCCGTCCCTTACCGGGTCAATGCGGGATGTTGACCGTGCCCGGCAAAGGTGAAGCCTTTTTATCGATAACGATACCAACAGGCGCCGAAGATTATTTCGAGTTCAGTGTTTTAAGATACGCAACGGGCAGAGTGACCCACGCCCTCCATAATCTTGACGTTGGTGATACGGTCGCGGTCCGCGGACCGTACGGTAACGGTTTTCCGGTTGAGGAGTGGGTGGGCAAAGACATTATTTTCGTCGGCGGCGGGATCGGTCAGGCGCCGCTGCGGTCGGTGTACAGTTATTTGCTGGCACCGGAAGTGCGCAAAAACTACGGTAAACTCATCATTATTTACGGTGCGCGAACCTCGGGGGATCTGGTGTTCAAAGAAGAGTTCGAGGAATTGGAGAAACGGGACGATATCGAAGTATATTTATCCATCGATGTTGAAGAGCCGGGTTGGAAACGGTTCGTGGGCTTCGTACCGACGAACGTGCTCGAAGTCAAGCCCACGCCGAAGAATGCGGTCGCGCTCACTTGCGGGCCGCCGATTATGATACGGTTCGTGGTGCAGAACCTGGAACAATTGGGGTTCAAGGGCGACCAGATCTATACTACGCTCGAGAACAGGATGAAATGCGGCATCGGCAAATGCGGGCGCTGTAATATCGGCGAGATCTACGTCTGTAAGGACGGGCCCGTGTTTACTTATGATGAGATCCGTGGGATGGCACAGGAATTTTAGTCTTCTGTTGAAAAGCTAGATTTCATTTACTATTATCATTTTTAATCAAAAATTAAATAAGATAGAAATACTCTTTAGATTTATGGAAAAGTTGGGGAAGGTCAGAGCGATTGTTCTCAGTATAATTCTAATTTTTACTATCGTTGAAATTGGTACGTATAATGAGGACTATATAGGAGCTAAAGGCCAAATCTTATATGTGGGGGGAGCTGGTTCCGGAAATTATACAAAAATCCAAGATGCGATAAATGCTGCAAATCCAGGTAATACTATTTTTGTTTATAATGGGATTTATATTGAGAATTTAATAATTTCCAAATCGATTAATTTAATTGGTGAAAGTAAAAATTTTACTATTATTGATGGCAATTTTATTAATGATGTATTGTATATTGATAGTAATTCTGTTAAAATTGAAGGATTTACGATTAAAAATAGTAGAAATACTTTTGGTGATGCAGGTATTTTTTTAAAATATGTTAATAACTGTGATATTTTTAATAATAATATTTCTGACAATGAAGATGGGATTAGAATTGATGAATCAACTAACATTAAAATAATCAACAATGTAATATCTAACAATGACGATGGAATAGATATTTGGAAGTCAAATAATATTAAAATTGAATATAATTATGTTGAATTAAATCAAGATGATGGAATTTTTCTTGATTATTCTTCGAATAATTATATTTTAAATAATAATATAACAGATAACTCTTACGGTTTATATTTTCAGCATTCATCAAATAATAATTCAATAAAAAA
>CBDVCJ010000419.1:0-2631 GCA_965372445.1 uncultured Thermoplasmata archaeon
ATTATTAGGGATGTTAAGGGGGAGAAGAATCTCCCCCTTAAACCCTCTCTCTTTTATTATCGGTTTGTGGGATGCTTTCAGCATCCCACCATCCGCTAAATAAAGAGGGGTCCAAGGGGATTCTTCCCCTTGAAAATCCCTAAATTCTTGACAATCTCTTAAATACTAAAAATACTTTAATGAAGACGAATAGGTGTAAAAATGAGCTTGAAGAACAAACAAGTTTTAGTGACCGGTGCCGGCGGCTTTATCGGCAGCCATTTAACTGAACGGTTAGCTAAGATAGGTGCAAATGTAAAGGCTTTTGTACGTTACAATTCTAGAAATGATTGGGGGCTTTTAGAATTATTATCACCAGAATTAATGAACAATCTTGAGGTGATCCAAGGCGATCTAAAGGATTCCGAAGCAGTAAAAAATGCTGCGATAGATGTTGACACCATTTTTCATCTTGGGGCACTTATTGCAATTCCTTATTCATATGTTCATCCCCGGGAAACGATTGAAACTAATATTCTTGGTACTTTGAACATACTTAATGCTGCCAAGGAAACCAGCGTGAAAAAAATAGTACACACTTCAACAAGCGAGGTATATGGAACTGCTAAATATGTGCCGATCGACGAAAAGCATCCGCTTCAAGGCCAATCGCCATATTCCGCAAGCAAGATCGGTGCAGATAAAATTGCAGAAAGTTATCACTTGTCTTATGGATTGCCGGTCGCGATCATCAGACCGTTCAATACATATGGCCCGCGCCAATCTGCCCGCGCGATAATACCAACGATAATTACTCAAGCTTTAACAGGTACCAATATCAAATTAGGGGCGACCACCCCCAAACGAGACCTGACTTATGTTGACGATACCGTAAACGGCTTTATCAAAGTTGCAGAGTCGAAAAAAGCCATTGGCGAGGTTATCAATATCTCGTCAAATACCGAGATCTCAATTGGCGATCTAGCGAAAAAGATCATTAGTATTATCGATCAAGATCATTTAAAACTCAAAACCGATAAAAAGCGTATTCGCCCGAAAGCAAGTGAAGTTATGCGCTTAAAAGGCGATAATCGTAAAGCCAAGCGCTTATTGGGGTGGAAACCTAAAATATCGATCGATGAAGGTTTAGCAACTACAATTAAATGGATCTCGAAAAATCTGGAATTGTATAAGGCAGCTCGATATAATTTGTGAATATTAAATGTCTTAAAGTCGTGAATCAAGAGTCCCAAGATCCTTAAAACATAGACGACTTTAATCTTTCGCCTTTACCATTCCGGACTCACGACTTTCGACTCTCGACTTATAGAATACAAATAGAAAATTTCTACCATAAGAGGCTGATAATTATGAAAGCAGTAATACTCGCAGGCGGCAAAGGTACACGCTTAAGGCCATATACAAAAATATTTCCTAAACCTTTGGTTCCAATAGATGACAAACCTGTGCTGGAAATAATAATAAACCAACTTGCTAAAAATGGGTTCAAGGAGATCATTATGGCTGTTGGACATCTTGCGGAATTAATTCAAGCCTTTTTTGGCGATGGCAGCAAATTCGGTGTAAAAATAAAATATTCACGCGAAGATGAGCCCTTAGGTACTGCCGGGCCGTTGTTAAAGGTCCAAGAAGACCTCGGGGAGACCTTTTTGATGATGAATGGCGATGTACTTACAAACTTAAATATTAAAGAATTGATCAATTACCATAAAACCCAAAATGCAATGGCGACAATAGCACTGAATGGTAGAGAGGTTAAGATCGATTATGGGGTGGTTGAAACTGACGAAGAGTCCACAATAAATAATTGGCTCGAGAAACCAACGATCGACTACCAGGTAAGTATGGGTATGTATATTTTGGAACCCGAAGCATTGAATTATATACCTGCAGATCAAGCATTTGATTTGCCGGATCTAATACGAAAGTTGATCCAAGAGCACAAAACGGTAAAAGGTTTTTTATTCAATGGTTTTTGGCTGGATCTTGGCAGGCCAGAAGATTATGAACGGGCTTTAAATGAACCCGATAAGATCGGAGAGATCTAAAAATGACCGCCCTCTCTAGTAGTAAGATCTTGGTGACTGGAAGTGAGGGATTTATTGGCTCAATGCTTTGTGCAAAATTAAGAGATGATGGTGCGGTTGTTAAAGGTATTGATTTGAAATCCGGTTTTGATATTACTGATTGGGGACTATTCAAAAATCTTGAAAATGTTAACCTCGTTTATCATCTTGCAGCAATTATGTTTGTACCATATGCATTTAAAAATCCACGAAATGTGTATATGGTTAATGTTATTGGAACCTTGAATGTTTTGGAATTCTGCAGGCTTAATGACATTAAAAAGCTAATTTTCGCCAGCTCGTTTGTATATGGTCAACCCCAATATTTACCGATAGACGAAAAGCATCCAGTTAACCCAAACAATCCATATGCAAGAAGCAAGGTTATGGGTGAAGAGCTTTGCAGGGGTTATTCGGAGGATCATGGCATTAATTGTGTAGTTCTAAGACCGTTCAATATTTACGGGCCGGGTCAAAATGAAGATTTTTTAATACCGTTTATCTTCAAACAGATACGAGAAAATAATCGGATTGAACTAAACTACCCGACCCCAAAAAGAGATTT
>CBDVCJ010000420.1:0-2602 GCA_965372445.1 uncultured Thermoplasmata archaeon
GTTGAAGATATATTGTATTTTATTAATAGTTAACAATCCAAAGAAATGGCTTTGTTCTCATTAATCTAAGATATTTTTCTGTTTTGAGTTATATAATATTTAGCCGGGAGTAGCCATGCCAGCATTTCAATGACTGGCTAAAAATCAATCAACTCCCAAAAATCACAGGATTTTTCTATGCTCGTCCTCTCTCTTTTTTTCTTTTTATTAGATTTGATAGTAAAATTCATTATTTAGTACTTCTTTTTAGATGGTGCCTGAGTAATAGTCAAGGGGGCTGTGGAATGAAGAAAATTGTAATAACAATCATTAGTCTTTTACTTATCATATCTTATGTTCAAATCATTTTAAATAATGAATCATTAACAATCAATGTAACTGCAGAATCATTTTGGACAGAAACTTCAGATACAGACTTCAATTCAGGAATTTTAAACAATGTTTCAGTAACTGGCACTGGATCTTCAGCAATACTAAGATTAGTGGAGGGTGATGAGGGTGCCTTATGTCAAAATTTTGGAAATGGCGGTGTTGTTCTAAGCGATCCGACTACTAGCGATGACCATGCTTATTCTATAGCTATGGATTCCGAATTTATTTATATTGCAGGTGCAGACCAGTCAGGTAATTCTGATTACGAATGGCGTATCGAGAAACGAAATAAAACCACAGGTTCATTAGTTAATACATTCGATAGTGATGGAGTTGTAGTCAGTAATCCCTCCGTGGAGATTGATGTTGCTTTGTCCATCGTAGTTGATTCGAATAATATTTATATTGGAGGTTATACAAATAATTCAAATAATTATCCATATGATTCTCATTGGCGTATTGAAAAAAGAAATAAGATAACCGGTGCATTAGTTACTGGATTTAATGGAAATGGAAATATAACGATTAATCCGAGTACTTTTAAAGATACTCTCTGGGACATATGTGTTGATTCAAGCTATATTTATACTGCAGGTTTTGATCAAATTCCAGGGTTTGACAACACTCAATGGCGTATCGAGAAACGTGATATAACCACCGGTGCTTTGATTACTGCGTTTGATAGTGATGGAATTATTCAGGTCAATCCAGGAAATGATTATGATGAAGTCCGTTCTATTTCTATTGATTCAAGTTATATGTATATTGTGGGCTATGATACGACAGTTCTTGGTCAGCAATGGCATATCGAAAAACGCGATATAACTACAGGTGCATTAATTACTTCATTTGATGGTGATGGAGTAATTATGGAGAATCCAAGTAATTACAATGATGTACCCCTCTCAATCGATAAAGATTCCAACTACATTTATGTTGCAGGTTATGATAGTGTTCTTGGGTTTAGCAATAACCAATGGCGCATTGAAAAACGAGATAAGACCACAGGGGCATTAATTACTTCATTTGATGGTATGGGACTGAATGGTGTAACTGGTGGGCTATTATGAATATATTTGAGAACAATACCGTCACCAACTACCATCCCCGCACCAATTAATGCCAAATTACCATCGGGATGCCAACTAATGTCATTTAACCTAACAGAAGAACCGCTGGATAACGTGATTAAGTTTGTACCATCGTATTTATATAATTGCCCTTTCAAGCCACCGATCAATGCATAAGTGCCATCAAGTTTCCATGCTATGGTTTGAAAATCTTTCTGGGTGTCGATATATATTCTTTCAAAGGTAGCACCATCATATTTGTAAATCACACCTGAGCCAACAACAAGTGCATAACTACCGTCTGGTTTCCATGCCACATCTGTTAAAATATTTACGGATGGGTTGGTATCGCCACCTATATATGTAAATGTGCTGCCATCGTATTTGTAAACCGATTTTTGCTCTGTTACTATAAGCGCAAACGAGCCTGAAGGTTTCCAAGCGATATTTGTTAATCTGGCAATATTATTTGTGGGAGAAATATCTGTTAATGAAGTGCCATCATATTTGTATGCGCATGTATATTTATTCACTAAATTATAATAACCTCCTACTATAACGGCATAGCTTCCACTCGGTTTCCATGCAACATCATAAAATAATACATTAGGTAAATTATCTGTTATTGTTACAATCTTACTCCCATCATGTTTTTCGACAACACCATAAGTACCACCATCATAGGTTCCTACGATCAATGCATAAGCACCATTTGGTTTCCATGCGGCACCGCTGTAGTCAAAATAACCTTCTCTAGCAATATCGTCATAATAGGAAGTTCCATCACATTTGAAGATGTGGCCATGATCATCGCCAGGATAGCTTGAGCCAAGAATTGCGTAGCTGCCGTCGGGTTTCCAATCTGCACCGTGGATCCCATTGCCGGATGTTGTTGGGGCGTCGAGGCTAGTCGTTGTATATGCTATTGATGTTGAAGGAAGGATCGCAATTCCTGAAAATATTAATATGCCCACAATAATTAGAATCATTAACTTATTTAATATTTGAAACGTTTAAATTCCCCCTATTCGTTTTGATTGTCATAGTAATTATTAATCTTATATCTCTTGAATTATATTTTAAATATAAACACTTTTTGTATTACGGTTATGTATAAAATTTAAAATTAAAATAAATAATGTAGCCTTAAAAAAATGCAT
>CBDVCJ010000421.1:0-2567 GCA_965372445.1 uncultured Thermoplasmata archaeon
ATGATTCGGATATTGAAATCGAATCATTCAATCTAACTCTAATGGGGACAGCGCAAAAATCTGATATCAATGATATCAGCTTATATATTGATGATGGTTACAACAATCCCGATAGTTTGGATGGTAAAATCGCCCAAGGTGAATTTTATGAAGATAAGATAACGTTCATACCTGACACAACTCTGAAGGTAAGAAATGAAACAACCACAACCTTATTCGTTACACTAAGCATTTCTCCAAGTGCCGTGATGTATAGAGTTTTTGGCCTTTTTTTCTCATCCAATAGGGATGTGGTTCTTAAATCCGGGACAGTAACACTGCATTCTGACCATAAAATGGTGTATATCGGTGCGATACCAGACACGGTAAATATAGATGGGGCCTTCGGTGACTGGAATGCTGTATCTTCGTTAAAGGATTTTGATGATTTACCTATAAGAAACGAAAATATCGATATAAACGAATACAAGGTATCTGGAGATTCTGAGGGTTTATCCTTTTATTTTAAGGTCAAGGGAACGATGATGGGAGGTACATCAATTCCAATTGTTCCGAAATACTATCAATATACAGATATACCGGTGCCCACTGGTGACAGTGGTGGGAGCGAAAACGAAACCAATCAAATTCTTCCCATTGAGGAGGAGTCTATCCCCAAGGGTCTTTTTGGTGAGGACTCATTGTACATCTTCATCGATTCCGACCAGAACAAAAGCACAGGGTATAATACGGAATGGCTACCTGTTGGTGCCGAGAATTTGGTTCAGATTTCTGGAAAGGATGGAATTATCATCAAAACGACAAGCTTCACTTTTTATGGTGAAAAAAGTAAAGACATATCTTCAGTAGCTTCTCATGATTTGGGTGTATCAAAAGAACATTCTGTTTCATCCATTCTGGATATGAATTGGCAGCGTGATAAAATAGATATCCAGGCGCAAGCAGTTTCTGATCAGCTCGAAGCCAAATTGATCGGTGATATATGGGGGGATAGAGATAGTGTGAGCATATTCTTTATTGCTACAAACTGGAATAATCGGGAAATGGATCACGAGATCTTTTTATTATCCACAATTCGCGGGGGAACGAGAACAGGTAGCGAGAACTTCACGGAGTTGGTAAGCGGTATAGGTACAACAACCGGCGATGGTTTCGGCTGGAATGTATCGTATGCGGGTGATGTGAACGATGATGGGTATGATGATATTATTGTTGGTGCACCATATACGGATCCCGTAGTGAGTGATTGGTGGAATAATAGTTGGGCATATCGCAAAAAATTAACATTCGATAATAGTGACCAAGCTGAGAATTTAATCAATTTCCCAGCTCTGGTAAACTTAAGCTCTGCGAATTTTAATTATTCAAAAGCGAAATCTGATGGTACCGATCTGAGGTTTATTGATGCCGATAATGTTACTGATCTAGAATATCACATAGAAGACTGGGATAGCTCAGGGGATAGCTTCATTTGGGTAAATGTAACAAATATCACAGCAAGTTCGTCCACAGATTATATCTGGATGTATTATGGCAATTCAGATGCTTCAGATGTACAAAATACGAGCAATACATATAATGAGAATTTTGTAGGTGTTTGGCACTTGAATGAAACCGCTGGGGGGGCTGACGCAATAAAAGACTCAACCTCTAATAATCACCATGGGACAGATTCCGATACCCCAACATTTGGGGTGACTGGGAAAATAGACAATGGTATATATTTCAGTGGCGGCGGTCAATTTTATGACGGGGATAGTATAGATGTTCCACATTCAACCAGCCTGACTTTAACCGGTGATCTTACAATCGAGGCCTGGATTAAAGCAAAAGGTTCAGACACTTATTTGGCAATCGTGGATAAATATTTCCATAATACTAGTAATAATCAAGATTTTGGCTATACCTTTTACCTGGTTTTGGGTAAGGTCTATTTAAGCATCTATTCGGGCTCGAACGATAAAATAGATATTCCGGGCACTACTGATTTAAGAGATGATAAATGGCATTATGTTGCCGTTACATATAATGGAACGAGAGGTGTTGTTTATGTTGATGGTAAAGAAGAAAAGAATACTTCTTGGGCCTATCCACCTAATTCTACAACAGTTGATCTGGGCATTGGAAAACGGCTAACTGGTTGGGGTGGGTATTTACCGTTCTTAGGAACTCTTGATGAAGTTCGTATATCGAATGTTCCTAGGACTCCGGCTTGGATACAAGCACAAAATCTCTCTATGAATAATAATTTTATTACATATGGTAGTGAGGAAACAGGTATAATAGACGCAGGTGCAGCCTACATATTCTTCGGGTATCCAGGCATTAACCTGAGCAATATCAATGCCGCGAATGCCAATGTCACGATTTATGGCGAGAACATTGGCGATTATTTCGGGTGGAGCGTCTCGGATCTTGGTGATGTGAACGGCGATAATATAGATGATATAATCATCGGTGCGTCTGAATACCGCGACGACTCCTCGGTTTATAATGCTGCGTGGGTTTCTGAAGACAAGAGAGTCAACCAGAACACAACGGATTTGCAACAGATTCCTGTATTAACC
>CBDVCJ010000422.1:0-2506 GCA_965372445.1 uncultured Thermoplasmata archaeon
TCATCCAAACTTTCTTTATGATAGATATGATGAAACAATTCAACCAAAGTGATTTCTGAAACATAACTATTCTTTTTTTGCTGAATTTGTTCAAAATATTGTTTATAATTATTATTTTCCCAAATGAACCATTCCATTAATGCATAAGTATCAACTAAAAAAGCCAATTAAATTCCCCCAAGTTATTTCCAGCCTGATTTTATTTCTTGAATTATTTGCTTTTTGGTTTTACCTTTACCCATATTTTTAAGTGACCCGCCGAGTTCAGTTATAGAAATTACAGGTTCCAAAATGATTTTATCATTTTTGATGTACTCTCTAAACTTTTGATTCGGTTTTAAATTCAATCTTCTTCTGATCTCTTTTAGGATAACTATCTGGCCCTTTAATGACATAGTTGTTTCAAATGATCTTAATTTAGAATTTACCATATTACCACAACAAATTGTTTTACATTCTTATATTGTTTTACATTATATATATATTTTACTAATACTTCTTTGTAAAATAATAGTTAACGGGTTTATTTTTTATTCCACCCAAGTTGGCACACCAGCATCCATTAATCACTTGGTTCGATTTCGGTTAAGCGCGCCAGCAACCGGGGCTATAATGATATACGAAAAACGCCCATTATTCTGGTGTTAAGCGAGTTGCAATCTGCAAAGGTTTTTTTTTAAATTGGAGATTCCAGATTCATCTGGGTACTAAGGCACACAGGCACTGAGGCACAAAGTAAAAAGTTAATTTAGATTTATGAAGTTTAGAACTTTGTGCCTTTACTATTAGCTCCAATCTTGAATCACCAAACTCATTCAGATGCAATTACAGCTTTCCGTTGGCACATTAAAAATATCGCGGCATATTCCGGTAGCTCGATCAACCCGGGCTTTACTGAAAATTGTTGGCCTTTGAGCGTATAATCGGCTTGTTCGCCTATATTGATCTTAACAGGTGTCTCACCGAACACCACCGCATCTTCTAAAGGTTCAAAGTTCTCGAGCTCTTCGAGTGACAACGGCATAACTTTGAGACCGGTCTTACCATGTATTGACGACGGCATTCGTATCAAACGTTTAACATCCGTCGTTACCGGTTCGTCAGTCTCACCCGCCATTTCTACCGCAGTACGCGCTTTGACCAATTCGATGAATTTATTGCGATAGGAATCTTTGGAAAATATTTCCAACACATTTTCAGTTCGAATTCGGTCCGCACCTCGTTTACCAGGATTGCCTTCAAATAAATTAGTGTAGATCTCGGTGGCGGTCTTACGGCCAAAGCGCTTTTTTGGGCGACCGCCTTCGCTTCTAAACGTTATGTCCTTGGAAATTTCCAATAATCGTTGGATCGCAAGGTTAGGTTCGAGCTCTTCAAGTTCGTTAACCAGTTCCAAAACACCGCGCCTCATGCGGCTTTTCCAGGCATTTGAGTCTTTTACCGGCATAGCGATCCTGGTCTTTTTCGCGAACCGACCCTCACCAAAATTCGTGAGCTCGAATGTCTCCTCCGGAAATATACTCGAATAATCCAACCCCAACCCAATAATATAATCTACGATCTCACGCCGTTCCATACTGCCTAATTCCAAGATCTTTGGGTCTTTGATATGGATATGGTAACCTCTACTACCCGAAAATACAACGCTCACATATTTTTTGTCGAACCCGAAATCATTCAATAGGAAATCATTGAGCAATTTATTGTTTACGATGTTCTTCACTTTGGTTAAACGCTCTGCATAGGTCAGCCCTTCAATACCCCTGATATGCTCGTCGTCCACATCGAAGATCAGATCTGCACCCAACCACCCTTCAACCTTTTTTGGCATCGGCTGGAGGCCCGGGTCGGAATAATAGGCGGATGAGTAATAAACATGGGCAGGCACTCTAAACCTTTCACCGGGTATCGGTGAAGTACCTGCACTTTTACCGGCTAAAAATGTCTTTATCTCCTCGCCCGTTTTAAAGTGCAAGTGGCGCTGCATATAGCTCTCACCCAGAAACATGAAACCCCATTCACGACGCGTAAAGCGCTCCGGGTAAGATAGATCTGATTGATCATAATATTCTGAAAATTTGGTCTGAAGATATGAAATTGTGGGCTGGAGTTCTAGATCATTCATCAAACGGAAATAGATTAGGATAATTAAAATGTTATTGGAGAGTTTTGTGAATCTACTCAATTTCAATTGTTTGCTGGTCTACCAGTCAACCAGTCGGACTGGCCGACATAATCTTCGTATCCCGAGTCCCGAGTCCCGAGTCCCGAAACTCGAATCCCTATTCTCCATAGATTAGAAACGAATAGCGACCTTTATCCTTTTGGCCACAAATTATAATATCCACCAACTCCATTACCTGCCAATACCAACCGAGGGGGATAAAGTAAATTACGTAATTAAAGTGGTTCCTCTCCCAATTTAGGGAAAGATAGTAATTATAGTGGCAAGTTTGGGATGTGGCTTATTAAATTCCAAGAACCAAGAGACAAATTCCAAACAAAT
>CBDVCJ010000423.1:0-2504 GCA_965372445.1 uncultured Thermoplasmata archaeon
AAGTGTGATTTGATTTAGATCAGTGAAGTTCACCCAATCAGTCCAACTAATATTATCAAAACTGAGGGCCATTTGGTGAACACCGGAAAACAAATCTGATGCGCTTAATTTAAGTGTAACATTTACCGAGTTCGTTTCTATTGCTCCATCGTTAATCAAAATTGATAATGAATCAGGGGGTGTTGTATCTTTTTGAAGTTTGAAATGTGTTGTTGTACTCCAATGACCAACCTTATCCTGGATTTTAATATGAAAATACCAAATTCCATCAGATTTATCTGAAAATAATAATGTTGTCAAATTATTTTCTATTATATCAACAGGTGTAGTACTTTCTGTTTGATCAAGAATGTGACTATATCCTTCAATGCCACTGAAATCAATTGGGTCAGTCCAATTTATCGAAATATCAGGTTCCGAGTACCATATGTCGCTAATCGGATGTGTAGTGGAAGAAACGACAGGTGCGTCTGGCGGTAAGGTGTCAATATTAAAATTAAATGGCTCTGACCACCCTCCCCAAGCACCATAGTCATCCTGAGTTCTAATCCGGCAATACCAAGTGCTATCAGGTATTGGTGAAATTGGGGACCAGAAATTATCTGAAGATATTATTTCCTCAGTATCAAAATCAACGGAACTTAAATCAGAGTTATTATCAAATTGAATATGAAATGCCTGTTGAATATCATTTGTATCTAAATCGTTAAATGTCCAACTAAACGTCGGCATATTATTATTTGTCCAATTATTATTAGACGGCGAGGTTAAAATTGGAGCTAATGGAGGATTATTATAAGAAATATCAATTGAATGAAAAATCGGCGATTTGGATGTGTTCAAAGTTGAAAATGAAATTCTATATTGAATAAAATTAGCCATTGGTGCAATAATTTCCTCATTATTTGTTTGTAGCATCCAATCACTCCAACTCGCATCAGGGGTAGAGGTATTTCCAGTATGAACATTAATTGTAATCGATGTATCGGAAGATTCTGTTGAGCTCCAATTTATAATATTCCATTCTGTGACCACACCAGCATCATGGACTATAGAGGTATAAGTTCCAGAATTTACATAACGCTCACATTCAAGTTTGATCGAATCTAATAAAGGCGTATCTTTGCCATCAGATTCAAAGGAAATCCGATAATAGAAACTACTTCCCACCCAGTTTAAGCTTGATAAATTGATGTTTTGATTTACACCTTCGGATAACGTATCCCACTCATTTAGTGTGCCAACAGAATTATACCAACTAAGGTTATCTTGTGAGAATTGAATTTTAAGTGTCGTCCCGGTAGGTATTGATGATGCATTATAACTAAAAGATTTTATTGATTTTACTTCTAAATCTTTTAATATATTTTTATAATAAATCATACCCGATGCTGGAAATCCAGAATGACAAAATACATCTTGAGGAAAGTCGAACTCTCCAACACCACTTCCTTGAGTCCCAAAAGTAGTCCATCCAGTGCCATCGATTTTGGTTTTTACTATACGTCGATAAATTCCATCTGTAAAATAAATATAATCTGTTTTATTATCATAATAGATACCCCTCGGCGCAAAAGTATAACCAGAAGTGCTATTAAGTTCAGCCCAACCTGTGCCGTCAAATTTAGTTTTTACAATTCTTTCATTTTGCTTGTCCGCTACATAAATGAAATCAGTTAGCGGGTCATAGTGTATGCCAATTGGCTCCCAAAATTCACCTTCCCCGGTACCAACAATTCCAAATGTACTCCAACCCGAACCGTCAATTTTAGACCTAACTATCCTATGGTTTTGAGTAAAATAAATAAACCCTGTAGTACTATCAAGTGAAATACCTATTGTTGGATTTACAGCGTCTAAATCCGTCCAACCAGTGCCATCAATTTTTGTCTTTACTATTCTATTATTTATTCTATCTGAAACATAGATATTTCCAGACGATGCATTATATGAAATATATCCTATCCCCCAGAATTGATTATTACCACTTCCTTGGGTTCCAAAAGTTGTCCAACCAGTGCCGTCAATTTTTGTCTTTACAATTCTGTCATTCATGCCATCACAAATATATAAATAATCTGAATATTTATCATAATACAATCCCATCGTGTTGTTAAATTGATTTACACCGTTACCTTCAGTCCCAAAAGTAATCCATTCGGTACCATACATATTCGTTTTTACGATTCGATCATTAAGTGTGTCTGCAACAAAAATATTTTCCCCGAATATAAGCTTAATTTGATCTGTGGTAGTATTTAACTCAAGATTCTCAGTTGATTGGATTTTACTCGTATCTTCAAATTCATCTGAAATGTAAAGATTTTCTTGGGCAAGAACTATGTCACCTGAATCTTGAACTTCAATATTAATTAATATGCCGCTTTCGAAATCGGGTTGGGTTGTTTGGTGCCAGGTTGAACCTCCGTGGGAATTTGGAATATATAATAAAATACTCAATATGCTTAAGCTCATTATTATTTTTATTGTAAAAATTGACAATA
>CBDVCJ010000424.1:0-2466 GCA_965372445.1 uncultured Thermoplasmata archaeon
GTATATGAATGTGTGAGCCACCCAAGCGAAATAACATCCGGGAATGGTGCGTAATCCAGAATATTTTCTGGGGTGATGTTGCCGGAAACTTCGATCATTACTTCCTTATTTGCTTCCCGTATCTTTTTACTTGCCTCCTCCACCCCCTGAGGTGTCATATTATCCAACATGATAATGTTCGCACCTTCATTTGCAGCGACGAGCGCGTCTTCTAAGGTCTCGACCTCGATCTCGACCTTTTTGGTAAAACCTGCTTTCTTCATACGCGCAAGCGCTTCGTGTACACTGCCCACTAGCTTGATATGATTGTCTTTGATAAGGATCGCGTCGTCCAATCTATATCTATGTGAGTCCCCACCGCCAATTACCACTGCCTTTTTCTCGTGATATCTAAAACCGGGCGTGGTCTTACGTGTGCATGCTATACGAATGTTCGGGTTGATCTTGCGGCATATATCGACCAATTCATGGGTTTGGGTCGCGATCCCACTCATCCTCGAGATTATATTCAAAGCCAGCCGCTCGGTCTTCAAGATTGCCCTGGCATCTCCACTGATATGTAAAATTTCGGTATCTTCGTTTACTTTCTTGCCGTCAGAGGCTACAGCCTCTACCTTCAAACCAAACCGAACAAATAATGTTGTTATATCCTCGATCCCAGCAACAATACAAGTTTCTTTTGCCAGAAGTTTCGCTGTCGCTTGCTCATCTGTAAATAATGTGTCTGAAGTTAAATCGCCGTAACCAATATCTTCTGCAAGATATTCATCTAAATACATTTGAAACCCCCTTTACAATATATGATATAGAAATAATACTACATAATTATTTATCTAAATGATTTTAAAAACCCGAAATCCAATCCTAAAAGTCTAAAATTACAAACGTGAAATATTGTTTTATTGTCCCAGATCACATTATATCGGGGTTTTCCAATTGAGATTATAGTATATAAAGCTAATTAGAAACCTAATTAGAAAAAATAATATTATTAATATCTATCAATTTCTTCATATAATGTAGCTATTAGAGGTTTACATAGAATTTGATCTAAATTTGAAAAAACATCATCCTTTCTTAATGATGAAATAAAACCATCCATAAACTTTTTATCATAAAAAATAATTTTGAAGACCTGACAAGATCTCTCCATATCAGTTGCATCACCCAATAATTCAAAAAGTTTAATCTCTTTATTAAAGGCAATAGACCTCCAGAAAAAACGTGGGTAATCATCAAATAAGACTTCATTCTTATCTATACAACTTTGATTTTCATCAATAAAAAATTCTTTTTTAAATTCATTTACACATGTTAAGTACATATCCCATTCAATATCTGAATCAAGATATGGCAATATTTCAAGAGAATTAACTAGTTTTACAACACTAAAGATGTGAGGTAGCAATGCGAGCATAGGGACTCTAATTTTGTGGTATAATGGAATAATTACCTCAGTAGGTTTTATAGGTATTGGGGTGCCACCATTCTCTAAAGTATTACTTCGTAAAAAAATGGATTTTCCATCTGCATCGAGCTCAACTTTCATTTCTGAAAAAGGACCTATTTGGTCATCATGAGCAAACAATTTTTTAATGTTCGATCCCTTAAACTTTAAGGTACTATAAGTTTCATCAATACAACCTAATTCATTCTCTATTACGGGGCTTTGGGCTATTTGATATCCAACGAGAGTTGAAGTATGTAAGATGCCCTCCATGTTCATGCCAAGCACAATTGGTAATCCACTTCGTAAATAAGAATATATAAAACTAAGCAAAGGAAGTTTGATATCACTTTCATTTTTCGGATTAATATATTCCCTAATGTCTGGCTCTAAGCCCATTTCAGTTATAGCTTGACAAATTTGCTCAATAGTTAAACCAGGTGAAGGTATGGCTCTAGTAAATTGCATATATTTAGTTGCATAACTTGTAATTTCGGATGGTGTTGGAGAATAATAATGGAATATTTGTGTAACTTTTTGTAGTGCTGACCATAATGCGCTGGTTGCACAGGCTGCAGTTACAGTATCTTGTTCTTGAAATGCTAAAGAATCAATATATAAATCGAGACCATAAAGATTTGAATGATATTTTTTTAAACAATAAAACTTAGGTGAATATTCCGTATCTTCAGTATTATTCATAATTACCTTTAAAACAGTTCTTCCAATAACCGTTTGAGGTAAAGGTTTAACAACTATGAAACCTAGGTATTTATTTTGAATATTCATAACAAGATTTTCATTATATGGTTCAATAAAAACATTATTAATTTCATCTTCATTTATTTCTTCAAAGAAATGTATTCTTTTACAAAATCGGAAATATGGTTTATAACATTTTAAAAAGAATAGGTCTAAGTACTGCATTTTTAACATTCATGATTTCATTTGTTATGATACTGATTTATTTAACAGTACAATTCATCAAAGCAATCATAAATTGGATTAATTTGCTGATG
>CBDVCJ010000425.1:0-2448 GCA_965372445.1 uncultured Thermoplasmata archaeon
CTTGAACCAGTTTATGTAGATCTACAAACCGGGCGTTATATCCGGCTACCTTGACCACAAGGTCCTTATATTTTTCCGGTTCTTTTTGGGCAGCTTTTAATGTCTTTACAGAAACGACATTAATCTGAATGTGGTCAACCTTTTGATCTACAAATACGCGGATAAGGTTTGCTAACCTTTTAATACCATCATCTGATTCAAAAATAATAGGATCTAGCTTCATATTCAGTGATTGACCAAGGGAAAGCTCTGCGTTATTGATTTTTCCGACGGATTTTATAACCGCTGTAGGGCCGTTTATATCACTCCCTGTTGTGGGAGAGACACCATCTGAAACAGGTGCTCCAGACTTTCTTCCTGAGGGAAGTGCTCCTACCATTAAACCGTGTGGTACATAAGATGACATTGGTACCTGATAGGCATATTTTGTACCGCCGTATGTTGTTTTGTATTTCATGGCTTCCGTTGCGACTAGGTGACTTACCCAGACAACCTGTTCATCTGCATAATCGTCATCATTTCCAAACTTAGGGGCGTCTAGGCACATTTTTTGGATATCTTCAAATCCTTCAAAATTACTTTCTATTGCCTGACACATCTGATCCATAGTAATCTTTTTATCATCAAACACCAACTTCTTAATAGCAGCTAGTGAATTACCCGCATCAACGGTTCCTAATGTAGTAACCGCGCCGAGACTGTATCGCGCACCACCTTCTTCTCTACATTTACCATTTTCAATGCAATCTTCAGTTAAGGCTGATGTGAAAATGGTTGGTTGAAGTAACTGTTCACCGAGGTTAGAGGCGATTGCACCTCTTTTCATCTCAAAAACAACTTGTTTACGAAATGCATCCCTTACCTCTTCAAATGATTTAAATTGTGTGGGATCACCTGTCTCTAATCCTCTTCTTTTACCGAAAATTCGACTCCAGCCATTAGTCATCACAAGTTCCATGGTAGAGGCCAGTAGCTGTGATTGGTTAACTGCCCATCCACCTTCCATCGTATGCAAACTGGGCTCATGACAACCTACGCAACCACCAAATTGTCGAGCCATTGCCAATGTAACCGGTCGTCCTCCAACGGTAGCCCCCCGTCCAAGAAGATTATTTACCAAAACATCGTGATTGATATATTGTGGATTTCCACTTCCCACCGAAGTCAGTTTACAAGCTTTAATTAGTAGATCATCGGGTGTTTTACTATGGACTAAAAGACCGATCGCAGGTTCGACCATCCCAGGAGTATGCATTATCGCTTCGATAAACATGTATGACAACTCGTTGCTGGCATCTGATCCATCGGCTCTTAAACCACCTATATCAAGATGATGACCGGGTGTGTATTGCGAAATAAAACCTCCTTTAGTCCAAAGACCAAACGACTGAGAAAATCTCATAAACCAACAATCAATTAACTCTTGAGCTTGTTCCTTAGTTATTTTTCCTTCTCTTATATCCTTTTCATAGAATGGGTATAAATATTGATCAGCTCTTCCCAGACTTATTCCGCCGTGAAATGACAACTCCCATCCGAGCATCATATGAATGAACCAGACTGATTGCAGCGCCTCGTAGAATGAACTAGCTGGATTCGCTGGTACATTTTCACAGATCTCGGTAATTTTTAATAGTTCAGCTTTTCTCTTGCCATCCTCTTCCACTTCAGCCATGGATTTTGCTTTTATCGCAAATCTTTTCCCAATCTCGGCAGCTGCTTCGAATGCTAAGATAACCCCCTCGAGGAAGGGAACCATTTTAACCTCTTCCGAATCCATTAGGTTTAATCTATCCAACCGTTCCTCTGCATCTCGTTTTATTCCCAACAGACCCTTTTTTAACACTTTTGGATAATTAACGACATAATGGTCAACTTTCGGAGATGGAATTGCATACTGTATTCCCAATTTCTTTGCTTCTGGCGGTATAGTTGGCACATAGTTATGTTCTCTCCAATAGGGGTAGATCTCCTCCCTTAAAGTTTTCTTATCTTCATCGTCAATAAGAAATGGATCGATCGTTCTAGTGCTCAGTGTATCTAATTCCTTTTCCAGTCCAAATGCTGTATAAGGAATTGAATAAAAGGGTATTTCAGTACCCCGTGGCTCGGAAAATAACCACCCCACGAATAGTTCATCAGGATAAATGTTAGTCGGTACCCCTTTAACAATTGCAGCAAAAGATTTAGCTCGTCGAGTGACTAACGGTTCTCCTTCAGTTTCCTTCCTACTCTGGGTTCGATTACGTGCAATATCGATGACTACCTTATTCCGTATATTCAAGTATCGCTTTCTTAATATTTCAACCCTTTGTGTTGGTTTTATCGTAAAATGCCTAGCCCATATCGCTATTGGATTAGCAATGGGTTCTTTAACAATTGACTCATTTATTGTCTGGACCATAATGTTGTACCTTATAATTTAGATGGTATTGTTGATTTAAATAA
>CBDVCJ010000426.1:0-2435 GCA_965372445.1 uncultured Thermoplasmata archaeon
ATTATACCCAATAATTAATGGCTAGTATCTGTTTATTAATAGTTTATCGTTTATTAGTAAACGATAAATCCGTGTTCTTTTTATATGTGTTAGTTTTCAACATACTGATAATTTAGTCAACAAATCCAACATAATTCTGCGTTTCTGCGGTTTGAAATGGGGGGGTGGGGTTCCCGATTGATGATGTTAGCCATAGATACTAATCCATAACTTGCAAACATGGTGCATCTTTCTGGTGGGTATTGCCAATTTGGTCGGCTTTGTTCATATAATAGCTGGCCTTTTTTGGCTCGCCTTTGTTATCGTATGTTTCGGCAAACTGGCGATAGCACGCTGCTAAATGATTCGTGACTTTTATGTTTTCCATGATCTCAATGGCCTTTTTAAAGTTTAAGATCGCTTCATTCCAATTCTGTTTTTGCTTGAAGATCTTGCCGAAGTTCATGTAATTTAACGCGATCATATCGTGCTCCTCTAATTTCTTGAATATTTCAAGTGCTTCGGTCGTATATTCCAAGGCGGTATCAAATTGGTCGGTCTTTAGCAACGCTTCTACGACATTTGATAGTCCGTAGCCTTTTATTCTAATGTCATGGATCCTATCTGCCAATTCTATGCATTTCTTATTATATTCTATATTCTTAGCAACTTCACCCATATCAAAATACGTTAGGCCAAGACTATTATACGCTTTGGCAAGGTCTGGCAGATCATTTAATTTCTCAAAAATGTAAATTGACCGTTCCTTGTGCTTGACTGCTTTTGCATAATTGCCTTGAAGGTTATATATTCTGCCGAAGGCATTATGGACCTTGGCAAGATTGATTATATCCTGATTCGTATCCGCGAACTTACGCGAGATCGAATAGCACTCTATTGCTTTGCTGAAATTGCCATCGCATTCATAAACCGACCCAAGCCCTTGATACGCTTCTGCGGCAATGAAATGGTCTTTTATTCGCTCGGCGAGTTCCAAGCTCTTCTTGAAATAGCGTTCAGCCTCGTTCCAATAACTTCTTTGGAGATACAACCACCCAATTTCCTTAAAAGTGCTGGATTTCTGCTGGGTATCTTTTATCTCATCGCAGATTGTGGGTATCTGTTCATAATAATTCAATGCTTTATCCCAATCTCCCATCGTTTTATTCAAGGTCCCAAGCTGGGAAAGTACCTCGATCTTCTTCTCTTTATAATGGGGGGTGTTGGCTAGTTTCTCATCTAATAATCGTAATGAATTTAAACCTATGTTATAGAGCTCGATCGCTTTCTTGTTTGCATACGACCTCATTGCCTTCTCACCGCCCTCGATCGCATAGGACAGTGCGCAATCATAATCCACACCATAATAGAAATGATAGGCAAGGTCATACACAACTTCGTCGATGTTTTCGATGCTTACATCTTCTATGTGTTTGGCCACCCTTAAATGTATCAATTTTTTCTTGTTATCATTTATTCCGTTATAGATCACCTCGTGGGTCTTGTTGTGCGTAAATTGCCACCCCAAGCCTTTACCATCTTCGACATCTAAGATGAACTTACGCTCCGTCAATTTACTTAATATATTGATCAACTTGGTTTCGGGGATGTCCATTATACTTTTTAACCGCTCTAGATTGAACTCAAATCCGATCACAGACGCATATTCTAAAACATCCACAAATTCGTCCTCGAGGCGCTGCAGCCTGAAGTTTATCAGTTCTTTAATGCTCGTGGGTATTATTATTTCATCTGCCGAAATGTTGAGCTTTAGATCGCCATCGTCTATTGTTACCGCCCCATCCTCGATCAAGGTTTTTAGTACCTCCTTGATGAAAAAAGGGTTGCCATCCGTATCGTGATAGATCAATTCTGCAAAATCGGGCGGGATGCTTTTGACCTCGAGTAAATTGCTCACGATCTGAACTGTATCCTCATTGGTTAGGCAATCCAAGTCGATCGATGTTAATAAATTCTCGGACCCCAGTCGCGATATCAATTCCTGGAGCGGATGTACCTGACCTCTCGTATAATCCAAGTCCTCCTGTCGATAGGCCCCGAGCAGCAAAATTGGCTGATCTCTAAAGTTTCGTGCTAAATAATGCAATATATGTAATGTCGCGGTATCGGCCCAATTAAGGTCATCTAAAAACATTACCAATGGCTTTCTTTTTGAGATATTGATTGTCATTCTCGAAATTGTTTCGTACATGCGATGTTTGCCTTCATGGAGATTTAATTCTTTTACTTCGGGGTGTGAAGTACTAACTTCAGAATCGTACGGGCCCTTTGGCTCTTTATCCTTCTTTGGTTTCGGTTTACGCTCGCCTGGGTCATCACGATCATTTTCTTCTTCGAACATTGCGTCTGGCGAATACTTGCTCTTCTCAAGTGAATAATAATCAAAAATTGCCGCTGCCGGAGTGCTAAATGACGCCTGTAACGCCTGGGCCAAG
>CBDVCJ010000427.1:0-2407 GCA_965372445.1 uncultured Thermoplasmata archaeon
GAAACTTAGCTCTGACTTCTATCTTCCGACTTCTGTCTTCCTATTTGAAAAACATATTGAATCTCCAATCAGAGCTAATAATCTCATCCTCCATCCGTATTTTGCCACATTAACAAATAGCATAGCTACTACATTCCATGAATTTTCAATAATTATGGGTCAAAAAGGTTATATATAGAAAACCTTTATAATAAATAAATTCAGTAACCCTCAGTTCATACGCTTATTAAAGGTCAAAGAACTCGGAATCTTCGTATAGAATAATATTACCCTAAAAAGGAGGAATGTTTAATAAATGACAACCGTCTATGATGTACCAGCAGCTAATTTAATTGCAAAGGCCGCACTAAAACTGAAAGATAATGATAAGATCAAGCCACCGGAATGGACAGACTATGTAAAAACCGGTGTACATCGCGAGAAAGCGCCCGAACATCCGGATTGGTGGTATACGCGCGTTGCTGCGGTTTTAAGAAAGGTCTATATCAACACCCCAATAGGAATTGATCATCTTAGCGCAATGTTCGGCGGCGCGGTTGACCGGGGAGTGAAACGTTCACATGCCAAAACCGGCAGTCGAGCAATAATTCGCCATTCATTGCAGCAACTTGAGGAAGCAGGGTTCGTTGAGATCGCTAAAGGTAAAGGTAGAACGATTTCGCCGGCAGGTCAAAAATTTCTAGATAATACGGCTCACGAGGTGTTACAGGATATTATTATGGATAACCCGGAGCTGGGTAAATATTAAGATTATACAGCGTGGTAATAGATGGAAGAAGATGAAGAATTAGAACGATTACGACAAAAAAGGTTACAAGAGCTCCAAATGGAGCAAGAATTAGCCGCCCAGGGAAAGGATGTAGAAGAAGAGCGAGTGGCGGAGGTTGAGGTGCAGCGTAAAATGCTATTACGCAAAATTCTCACGCCAGATGCGCGAGAACGGCTGGCAAGACTGAAGCTAGCCCGAACTGACTTTGCAACTGCAGTCGAGCAGCAGTTGATATTGATCGCCCAAACCGGACGTCTGGGTGAGAAGATCAATGATGAAATGCTTCAACAGATCTTGAAGAAATTGCAGCCGAAAAAGAAAGAGATTACGATAAAGATGCGCTAGAATAAAAAATAATGTGATGAACTATGAGTCGACATAAACCATTAGGCAAAAAGCTACGGTTAATGAGAAAGGCAAAAAGTAACCGGCGGGTACCTGCGTGGGTAATGATGCGAACCGGCCGGAAATTTTCGCAACATCCGAAGCGATATCAATGGCGACGCGGTAAACTCAAGAAATAAGTTATAGTTAGGAGATTGTATAATGGCAGAGGATGAGGAAGAGCGAATTTATACGGTACCGTTACGCATAACAAAAACTATCCCGCGCCCGAAGCGAGGCAAGCATGCAGTTCGAGAGCTCAAACGTTTCATTGCAAAACATATGAAGGGCAAGATCGAGAATGTATGGCTGGACGAGCCGGTGAATCGTAAAATATGGTCACGTGGAATAGAGCATCCACCATCAAAGATCAGGGTTAAGGCCATAAAATTTGAAGATAATTTGATTGAAGTCTCCATACCGGAAGAGGAGTGAAATATACCTATTATTTATTTTTGATTGTAGACAATTTTCATTCAATGAACGCTTTTATTAAAATGTAGAGGATTTAATTTGGGTCTTAAGAAATTAGATATAAATGGCAATCCGTATATAGGAATATTTTGTGCAGCTAGTGATGATTTTGTAATTGTCCCAAGACATATACCCACCAGCTTTGGCAGGAAGCTTGAGAAAGTAATGGAGACCGAACTAATTTTAACCACGATCGGCGGTTCGAGTGTAATTGGCGCACTTCTAGCAATGAACTCGAAAGGGGTAGTTGTAACCGAATTTACAGAAGAGAAAGAGCTGGAGGGGTTTGGGGATCGGTTAAATATTTCAAGGGTCCCGGATAAACTCAATGCCGCAGGAAATAATATATTGACCAATGACAAAGCAGCATTAATCCACCCTGATTTTACCAAGGAGAGCTACGAGGTGATCAAAGACACGCTCGAGGTGGAGGTTGTGAAAGGCACAATCTCGGACCTGAAGACCGTAGGTGCTTCGGCAGTAGTAACGAATAAAGGCGGGTTGTGCCATCCCAAAACTTCGGAAAAAGACCTGGAATTTCTACAGGATCTCTTCGGAGTTCCAATTTCAAAAGGCACAGCGAATTATGGTACACCACTTATTGGCGCGTGTTTGATCGGCAATACGAAGGGTGCAATAACCGGGAATAGCACTACCGGTATCGAACTTGGCAGGATAGAAGATGCGTTAGCGTTGTGAGCCTAAAATTAAATGTTTTGGTACTTCTCCCGATTTTTGGGAAATCACCCTACGAGTGGTAAGATGGGGCTGTGGTGTGTG
>CBDVCJ010000428.1:0-2394 GCA_965372445.1 uncultured Thermoplasmata archaeon
ACTCCTCAAATACAATGTGTTTTATGTCCATTGTCAATAGTTCTCCGGCTCGACAGCCTGACTCCCATAAAACCGAGATGATAGCCCTATCCCGCGGGTTATATGCAGCTTCAATCATTTGTTTTACATCATCTTCCGTTAGTAATTCCTCGGGCAATTTATTATTATTTATCTTTCGACCGGTCTTGATCCACTTCACAGATTCAGGGCATTCTTCGCCACCGTTCAACCATTTATAGAATTTCTTGATGGATTTTTTGAAATCAAGTTTTGTTTGAGGTGCATAGTGTGAACTCTCAAGTTTATTCAACACATCTTCAAAATCTTTCTTCGTGGCCTTCTTATAATCTTTCCCCAAATATTCCGCCAGCTTTGGCAGATCTTGCAAATATCGTAAAACCCGTGCCTTGCTTAGCCCCTGTGCTATACAGTTCTTCTGAAACTCGAATATTTTCTTTTTGTTATTCTTAGATAGATTGGTAGATTTTTGTATACTTTCTACCTTTCTCTTCAATTTCAAATTATAGTTGTAAATGTCTTCTGTCCTAGTCATAACTAAGTGTATATCTTTGAAGAGATTTAAACCTTTGGAAAGGTGCTCCCGACGGGATTCGAACCCGTGTATCGAGCTGTCCCCAGTTTTTAAATCTAAACTGCGAGAGGCTCGAATGATTGACCGGACTACACCACGGGAGCGCTTATTTATGGTTGTTGAAGTATTAGGGGAAGAAGAATCTCCCCCTAATAACCCTCTCTCTTTAATTTCCGGTTTGTGGGACGCAAAGCGTCCCACCATTCGATAAATAAAGAGAGGTTGTTAAGGAGATTCTTCCCCTTAAACTCTTCAACCACCATAAAGGTAGCCCCGAGGTCTAGAACCTAGCATGATTGACTGCTACAAAACGGGGCTAAATTTTATCAATGTGTTTCTAGGTAAAAAAAGCAGGTACTTTAAATTTTTTATCTAAATTATATAATTTTGAAAAATGAACCCCGAAAAAAAGAATTGCTAATTAACCATACATTAATAATAAATTGTGTTATTTACCTATTTACAAAATCACAATTAGCCCGGGGATTTAGAAAATGAAGATACTCCAAGCGTGCACGCGTTTCCCACCCGCTCCTGGCGGCGCGGAGATGCATGTGCTCTCGATCTCACAAAAGCTAGTCGAGCGCGGTTATGACCTACGGGTTTACACTTCCGACCTTTGGATGGAGATCCCGTTCAAGCGCATGGACACCTGGGACGCAGAGGTCAAGGGTGTACCGGTAACACGATTTAAAGCCTATACCATGGGCGGTAACTTGCATTATCTTTTCATACCCGCCATGACATCTGCAATTCTCAAATATGATGCCGATGTGATCCATACCCATTCCTACGGATATTTTCAGAATAATGTTAGTGCTCTGAACAAAAAGCTGAGAGATACCCCATTCGTTATCACGACCCATTACCACCCACCCTGGTCGATGTGGGGCGGTGCAAAACGTAAACAGATCCGCAGGATCTACGATCGGTTCATGGCACCCACGGTTATCCAGGCTGCGGATATAATTATTGGCGTCTCACATCACGAGATCGAGCTTTTAGATCAACACATTCCCTTGGATCACGACAAGATCCGGTATATTCCTAATGGCATACCCTTCGATAAATACGACCCGATCCCCAACCCACAGCCCTTTATTGAAAAATATGAACCCTCCCACCCTTTAATTTTATATGTCGGTAGGCTTGCAAGCAACAAAGGTTTAGAGACATTAGTGGACTCGGCACCTACAATCTTAAAAGAATTTCCCAAGGCGACTTTTGCACTTGTGGGTGAAGATGAAGGTATGAAAGTCATTCTTGAGAAAAAGCTCAAAAAATATGGAATTTCTAAAAATTTCATTTTCACGGGCCATATTACCGACATTACACTCTTCAGGTCATCGTTTTCCGCCTGTGATCTGTTTGTATTACCGTCGGAATACGAAGCTTTCGGTATTGTGTTATGTGAAGCTATGGCGTGCGAGAAAGCGTGTGTCGGCACTCGCGTTGGCGGTGTGCCGGAGGTCATCGGCAAAGCCCAGAAAACAGGGTTGATCGTGGAATATGGCAACGCCAAGCAGCTCTCAACTGCAATTATTGAATTACTGGGGGATGATAAGCGTAGAAAGACAATGGGCCGTACGGGACGTAAGCGAGTGAAGAATAATTTTACATGGAAGAAAGTAGTGGATCAGATTGAGGAAGTTTACAAAGAGATTACATGATGGTAATGTTAGGAGTTAGGAGTCAGGAGTCAGGTATGAGGAGTCAGGGAACTTATTGACAAATATATTGTGGATTGGAGATTCCAGTTTTCTAATGGCTGACCAATAGGAAGACGAGGGTTATTTTCTACG
>CBDVCJ010000429.1:0-2379 GCA_965372445.1 uncultured Thermoplasmata archaeon
ATGGATTAAAAATAATGATCTCTGCTCTCCAGAATAATTCCATTCTTTATGTTTGAATAGATTATGTTATTGTAAATGTTATTATAATATATCCATGAGGATGCACTTCCGCTAGGCAATAAATGACCATGAAAATAAATACCATTGTGGTCGTTCAAATATATATTATTATTGAAAACATCATTATTTTTAATCCATGCACTTTTAGATTTTGAATAAATGTAAATGCCGTTCAGATTGTTTAAATAAATCGAATTATTGAAGATATCATTATAGTCGACCCACGAATAATATGAACTTGAATATCCATACAAATAAATGCCATTTTGATTATTTGAGTAAATATTATTATAATATATTTTATTCCAATTACAATACGGGAATTGATAATAGGAATATGAATAGAGATAAATGCCATTCAGACTGTTAGAATAGATCGTATTGGAATTAATATCATTATATTTCAGATATGCATTATCCTCTATAGTACCTGTATAAGACGAAGAATAAGCATAAATATAAATGCCATTTTCCCCGTTATCATAAATTGTGCAATTTTGAATTCGATTGTACTCTTGAATTTTACCACCATTAAAAAATATACCATTGCCAATGTTATCTGATATATTTGAATTGATCACATTCACATAGCTTGCATAGTAGATTTCGATTCCATCACCTGAATTATCCCAGATCTTCGAACCTGTTATATTTATGTTCGATACCGAACCTCCCGTATAAATTCCAGCCTCACCCTGATTCTTAATTATTATACAATTTACAATATCGCTATAAGAAGATGTTTTTAGATCAATTCCGGCCTTAGTGTTATTCTTGAGATAACAGTTTTCAATCCACATATGTTTTGCATTGCCGCCTAGATCAATTCCATTACCATCATTACCATTGATCGTCGAATCTAAAATTGTATTATAACCAATACCGCACAGATCTATTCCATTGTCTTTGTTTTCAATTACCGTTAGATTATTTAGTTCGTTTTGAACTGATAACAAACTCAGCTCGATACCGCCGCCGGTATTGTTTGATGAGTTCGTGTTAAGGATCAAGTTATTTTTGGATGTGCGTAAATAAATACCAAATGCGCTGTTCTGGTGAAAAAACGAGTTCTTGATCGTGTTATTCTCGGATTCCAATAAAGTTAAACCGTTACTGCTGCTCAATGATACGGTTACATTGAACAGAGTGTTGTTTGAAGCCCTTTTAAGATAAATACCGTCACCTGTATTTTTTGAGACTTCACAGTTCGAGATGCTGTTGTTGGAATTATATCCCATAATGTATAATGCATAGTTACCATATGAAATATCACAATGATTCATTGTATTATTACTTCCCTGCAGTCTGACCCGGTACCAGTCACCTTTAGCCGGTGATGATTTGTTCGAGGTAAAAATTATATGCTGGCTTGATGTGCCTTTAGCGTACAGTGTACCGTTTACAATCAGACTGTATAACCCATCGAATTTCACTGTCACTCCCGGGTCGATTGTGAGGTTTGTACCGTTATCTACCTTCACATCACCTAAAACGATATAAGGGCTGTTCGCAGCGGTCCAGGTTGTATTCGAACTGATCAAGCCCTTCACATACGTTGGGCCGGCAGCACTTACATTATTGGGCATTATACTTATAATCCCAATAAAACTACTAATTATTAATATGCAAACTAATAAAATTGTTGAAATTTTATTCATTCCTTTACCCCCAATATCAACTAATTAAATATTGAACCAAGTAAAGGATTATATTGTTTATTAGTTTAAAAAAGTTGTGATAATAAATTTTCATTCTGAATATAATACTATTTTAATCTGAAATAATAAATATTTTGGTACATATAAAATGTCGTCTTCCTTTTCGAAATGCGACATAAGTTTTGCGTAACCCCGTCCAGTATTGCTATTATATTACAATCGGTGGATTGTCCCATTGTCTGGCGACCCACTTTTGTATGTAACGGCATTAGGTATAATATTTTTATTTAGAAACATTTTCGATTTTTCTATTAATAGATTTTAAAAGCCAGATAATTAATCTTTCATTTGAAGGTTTTATTTTACCTATGATAATTCCTTTAGAAGAAATATTTATAACAATATCATATTTCTTGATATATACAATCTCATCAAATACTGCAAGGTTATTAATAGAAGCTTTTTTAGGGCCCTTTTTAATATAGTTATATTTCTTAGATTTGAGGACTTTCTCAATTAATTTAACTATCATGTCTGAAGGCAAAAAATGAAGTTTTAAGAAAGAACCAATAAACTCTTTCATGGTTTTAAAAAAAATGAAAAATAATATTATTGTAATAATTACTATAAACAAATTTCTTAAATTTGGTAAGAACATTAT
>CBDVCJ010000430.1:0-2374 GCA_965372445.1 uncultured Thermoplasmata archaeon
CAGCCCAGCCGCCAGCCCAACCGCCAGCCCAGCAGCCGGCCCAGCAGCCCGCCCAACAGCCAGCCCAACCGCCAGCCCAACCGCCAGCCCAACCGCCAGCTCAGCAACCAGCCCAACAACCGCCCGCCAAGCCACCTGTGCAACAACCCCCCCAACAACCTGCAGCCCAACCGCAGCAACAAACTAGCTATTGCCCGAAATGTAGGGTTCCTCTAACACGCTACCCCGATGGGAGAATGGTATGCGCGAAATGTGGGATGGGTGGTCAATAGTCAGCCAAATAATTTTTTTCGATATATGGCTGCTTAAGTGATAAATGGCTAGAATAGATTAGAGATTGGAGTTTAGAGATTAGAGTCCCCCCGCCCCCTATCGCTTTTTACCTTTCCCCTTTCAATAAGCGAACTCTAATCTAAAATCTCTAATCTCCAATCCACTATGGTAACCATATATCGATCTTACCACTTATACGACAATAATCGTAACCCAACATAATTATAATATATTACAAACACAATACAGAAAATCCCATCGAGATTTATTAAATCATTGGGGGGGATTAAATGGCAGATGATGAAGTTGCACCAAAGATGACGGCCATTAAAAAAGGTGGTGCCGAGAAATATCATATCAAACTTAAGGAAAAAGGTAAATTATTTGTTCGCGAAAGGTTGTAATTATTAATAGACCCTGAGGGTCAAACCGAGGATGGGATGTTTGCTAATTTTCTTGCCGGTAATCTACCTGCGGATGGGGTGGTGACACTAGTCGGTAAAATCCACGGTAGAACAGTATGTGTGATGGCAAATGATTCGACCGTCAAAGCAGGTTCGTGGGGTAAACGCACCGTTGAAAAGATCTTAAGAATTCAAGAGACCGCAATGAGGTTGAAAGTGCCGTTGATATATCTTGTAGATTCGGCTGGTGCGAGAATTACAGACCAAGTAGATATGTTTCCAGGTCGGCGTGGAGCAGGTAAGATCTTCTATAACGAGGCGAATCTCTCCGGTGTAATACCACAGATATGTTGCCTGTTCGGGCCGTCAGCAGCAGGGGGCGCATACATCCCTGCGTTTTGCGATATTACGATCATGGTGGACGGCAACGCCAGTATGTATCTTGGCTCGCCCAGGATGGCCGAGATGGTAATAGGTGAAAAGACCACTTTGGAAGAGATGGGTGGCGCCAGGATGCATTGTACGGTCAGTGGCTCGGGAGATCTGCTGGTGAAGACCGAGCAGGAAGCGATCGATGCCTGTAGAAAATATATACACTTTTTCCCGCAAAATGCTAATGAGCGTACCCCCGCCATACATTCTGAGAACCCGAGCAAAGACCCTGATGAGCTTGAAGAGATCATCCCAAAGGATGAAAATGTGCCTTTTGATATACGTGAGGTCATCAACCGAATTGTCGACCAAGATTCGTTTTTCGAGATAAAAGAGCTATATGCACCGGAAATAATCGTTGGGCTAGCGAGATTGGATGGCAAAGCCATTGGTATAATTGCCAACCAACCCATTGTAAAAGGCGGGGTGCTGTTCGTCGAATCTGCAAATAAAGCTGCTAGGTTCATACAATTGTGCGATGCATTCAACATTCCGTTATTGTTTTTAGCTGATGTACCTGGATTTATGATCGGGACTGATGTTGAAAGACAGGGCATAATTCGGGCTGGTGCCAAGATGATATCTGCAGTTTCAGAGGTCACAGTCCCCAAGATTTCAGTAATCGTAAGGAAAGCTTATGGCGCAGGCCTATATGCAATGGCCGGCCCGGGTTACGAGCCAGACTGTTGTATTACGCTTCCAACCTCGATGATCGCGGTCATGGGCCCGGAAGCAGCGATCAATGCAGTATTTTATAATAAGATCTTGGAGCAACCCGAGGAGGAGCGGCCTGCATATATCGAAAAATTACGCAAAGAGTATCGTGAAGATATCAATATTTATAAACTGGCGAGTGAATTGATAATAGATTCGTTGGTCTCTCCGGGCCGTCTGAGAAATGAATTGATCTTCAGATTTGAAAATTATGCGTCAAAGGATTTCAGACCTCCAGACCGCAGGCATGGCATTATGCCGATGTAAGACAATCGTCAATGTAATGATAAATATTGGTTGGAGGATTTAGGCTTAAGGCTGAGGGCTGTGGAGAAGATTTCAGATTCAGGATTTAAGATGGTTATTGTGGAAAGAGAGGATAGAAGTTAGAAGATAGAAGCTAGAAATTTAACTCCAGCTTCTAACTTCCAGCCTCTATTTTCCTTTTTGGTGATCATCTTGAATCTCGAATCTCCAATCTACTATGGCACACCCCAAGTGTGGGAACGAACGAAGTTCGGGCACACACCTGCGGCAATTTATTAATATAA
>CBDVCJ010000431.1:0-2312 GCA_965372445.1 uncultured Thermoplasmata archaeon
GTAAAGGTATAATACCTTACTAGCTTAAATTAAGACATTCTACTGGCGGTAATATTTCCCATAATTACCAGCAACAGGAATTTCAATGAGTGGACTCAAATCTTTTCCAATCCCCTCCTCGTATGCGCTTTCATAGTCCGTTTGGTACATCTGGTTATTGAACTTGTCTTCAAGAGTAAAAGTTATCGTCCCAAAAAGAAAATTATCCCTATCCCTGCTTGGTCAGTATGGATAGCCCATCCAGAGGCTGTTTCATCCCATGGTGTTCTTTCTTTGACCTCGGTGTACACGACGGCAACACCCCATTCTCCGAATATAGCGAAATTCTTAGTAATCATGAACTGACCACCGAAGTTGACAAGGCCCCCCGCCTCAATAAAACTGTTATCATGCACGGTGGTTCCATCGGATTCTTCAAATTTTACAAATGCGTGGGCAGCTCGGATCGCAGGTGCAATATAAAAGTCAAATTTATTGACGTTAAAAAGACTAATAGGGACATCGACCTGCCCACCGATCATGTAGACGTAATATTTTCCAATAACTGTGTCATAGCCGTCAAGATAATCGCCCCTGAGGATGGAAAATAGTAGAGAAGTTTTCAACGCCACACTTGACGAGATGTTGTATACGGCTCCGATGTTATGACGTTTCCCAGGGTTGAAATTGTCGGGGTAAATCGAATAAGGATCATACCAGAGTCTACCTACTGGATCGATCTTGTAGAGGAATCCAAATACACCCTTTTCCCAGGCAAAAGCAAGTGGGCCCGTAAACAAGAAAACCGCGACAAGAGATAAAAGTATTAACTTCTTCATAGTGAAACCTCCTTGAAATAGTATTTAACAAGGATGCACAAACCAGATGCAGAGCTGATGCAGTACAGTGATGGTTTATATTAAGTCATTCTACTGGCGGTAATAGATATGATTGCATTTAATTTTATTGATTCAAGTAAGACAAACCAAGATAGTCATATATATTCACCTACTTTAATGCTTTACCAACCTAGGTCTACTCCGGCAACGTCCAGGTCGTGATAGCGAGAACGTCGAACGCAAAGTGGTGGTAGAACTCGTTTCCGCTTGAATCGAAACTCCCGGCCTCGGACCAGATGTCAACTCGCACAGTCGTGCCTCTGGGGAAGAGGCTTCCCAGTTTTGCGTCGTTGTACCGGACAATTACATAATTGTGTCCGGGCCCACCCTCACCGAGTTCGCCCTCAAGATAGAACTGGTAGTTGTTGGTGCCAGGCGGGCGGTCGGAATGAGCATACACACCGATCCATTCGCCGTATTTGAACCCAACCGAGAATGCCACATCTCCCCAAATGCCGTCGTTGTTTACGCCCATGATGACGTTCGTGCCTTGCGCGCCCACGATCTGGGCCTCGACGGGCGGATCCTCGGGAATGTCGACTGGTCCGGTGGGGATAACACCCACATATTCTATTCTGATGTAGAAGCAGTTGCCTTTGACGCCGAGTGACACCTGCGTAACGTCCACCGGAGAATAGCTGACGGGATACGGAGGCTGGTCCGGCCAGAGCATAACAAGGTCATCCGCCGGGTCAGTGATGAATTTGGAGAATATCCCGCTATAGTCGGTCGGCCAGGGAGGCCGGGGGTACATGGTACCGTGTCCACAGCCCGCTAGGATAAAAGCCGCTAACGCTGTGCATATTATAATCACGGCTAATACGAAGAGAATTCTGATCTTCATCTTCTTGCACCTGAGATTTAATTTTGTTACCGTCATAGAATGCTACTTAAATCTATATCCTAACATTATTATTAATACCCAATTATATAGGTCATATTTAAATATTGAATCGTCTGTTGATATCATCCCCATTGAATAACTTACTTCAAGTAATATTCGTCCAATATCAGCTCCTAAGCCGACAACCAAACCAAAATCTAAAGTTTTGACATCGCCATATTCTCCTTTTGTTTCCACACCGAGCGATTTATAATAGTCTTTAACCTCATCTGTAGTTCTATATCTATTTAGAACGTCTATCCCTAAATAAGGTCCTGCAAACGCATTAAGTCTAACAATGGAGAGTGGTATTGGTGGATAAAATTTTAGTAGTAACGGTATTTCGATATAATATAAATTATCATATTCGTATCCTTCGAGTCCGTCTAATTCAACTTTTGTTCCTTTTAAGCTAAGGAGTATTGCGGATTGAACCGCAATCATACCTGTAGACGATATTGATGCAAACAATCCAGTACTAAACCCTATCTTGTATTTACATTCGTAAAAGCCGGGTTCTTCGGAATCTTGGCCACCAAACATAGCTAAAT
>CBDVCJ010000432.1:0-2303 GCA_965372445.1 uncultured Thermoplasmata archaeon
GTAACTACCATAAAATATAAAATTAGTTATTAAATCATAAAACATTAAACTGGGTGGTTTTAATGAGGGAAATAAACATAAAGAAACGCCAATCTAAAAAGGAAATGGCAATTTTTATAGCTCTTATTTTGATTTCTGGTACCTTCCTGAGCTTGATCACCAATTCAACGGAAATTCAAATCCCGGGGAATTTTGATAGTGATGTTGATGGTATAGGTTCAGAACCGGATCTCAATCCATCTTTAGCTAACAACTTAGACCCAACGCCTAATGCAAACTCCGACAGCCAAAGAGGCGCCGAAACGTCAGTGGTGCGTACCGCGATCCGAAAAGGGCTCGACTACCTGGTCACTACCCAAGCAGACGACGGTGGCTGGGATACTATCAATTACGGCAAACCCGTTGCATTAGGTGGCTTTGGACTCAGAGCGTTCCTGGACTATCAAACTCTTGGCGAATCAACCTATGCCGAATCATTATATAAATCATTACAATTTCTCAAAGACAGCTGTCACGACCCTGAGGCGTACCCGCCCGGAAGTGAACAGGATTACTGGGGGGGTTTGATACATAATGACAAGTATGACCCGGTCGAGCCCGGGGTTCGGCTATATTCACACGGCTCCGCAACGCTCGCATTGATCGATTATTATTGGGCAACAAAAGATCAGGAAGTATTGCTATTAGTGCAAAATGCAGTTGATCTGATATTCCGAGCACAGCATACCGAATTCCGGCCCACAACTCTTGGCGGCCCTGTCAGCCCTTCGGCCTGGCATTACGGTGGCTGGCGATATACCCCAGATTTCTCGAACTCTGATATGTCGTTGACCGGCTGGCAGGTCTTGGCGCTTGTTTCCGCAAGAGAAATTGGGATCAATATCCCAGATTCGGCACTTGAGGCAGCCAAAGTATTTATCGATAACTGTTTTAACCCCGATGGGGCAGTGAGTTATACCCCAGGCGGCTCTAAAGCTTCGGATCTTACTGCGATTGCAGTATTCTGCCTGTTACTGATGGGTGAAAATGTGACCTCGGACCCCAATATAGAGTTAGGGTTGGAATTTCTAAGGCAGCGCCCACCCATTTGGGAGATCGAGAACCCGCCCGAACATGTGCAGATGCCGTTTTATTACTGGTATTATGCCACTCAGGTCTGGTATCAGGTCGGCGGCGAAGATTGGATATGGTGGAATTCCTCAGTTACGGATATGTTAATAGATTGGCAGAATGAGGACGGCAGCTGGGATGCCAACCAATTCGAAGGTCAACGTCTAGGTAAAGATTTCACGACGGCGTTAGCTATTTTGATCTTGCAAATCTCGCGTAGGGGCGTGTATCTTCGACGCTGGACGCATCCCGATACCGGCGTGGGCGAAATACTGCAGAAAGAGACGCGGCTGCGCGGCAATGTTTCATATAATCTCACAGTAACTTCAGTCGGTAAAGGCATCTTGGTTATCGAAGAAGATAATATTACTCTCACGATCTCCAACCCTCCCGAGGGCTGGAATGCCTATCTTGAAACACCCACCCCGAACGATCCGATCATAACACCCGAAGGTGATAAAGTATGGTGGGTACTTTTAAGCAGCATGGAAACCGCAAATATCACACTTCACGTCGAAGCGCCGGATGTTGGAGATATCGGCGATATTTGTTACGTCGTTGTCAATGCTTGGTCTTCCGAAAATAAATTAGCCACGGATTCGCTGACAACAACGACTTATTTGGTTATTGACCTGGATTTTAGTTTGAGGTATAATATTCCAGTTGTAAAAGATCAGGAATCCGATCATTACGGGGAAAAATGGCTGGAGCTTGCGCCAGGTGCAAAAACTCGGTTACAATTGACCTTAAAGAACCTGGGTGAACTTAATGATACATATAATCTAAGGATCGAAGGCATTCGACCCGGCTGGGAAACTAAATTTGTCGAGAGTGGCCTTGATACGATCGATGTTGAGCTTGATGCCGATATCTATAAAGGTGCGGTCAGCACAAAAGATCTTAATATATCTGTTGAGGTTCCTGCCGATGCTCAGGCTTATGACGTTGCAGTGATAAAGGTGGTCGGTGAATCGGTCTACAGCCATGAAAACACTAAAATTGGTGTTATCGTCAAAGAAGACATGGTAATTTTAACTACTAGTGAAAAACTTGGCATTGCCATGGGCTGTGAAGAGCCTTTGAAATATCTGAACCCGGGCGGAAATGCGACTTACAATATCACGATCTATAACCTCGGCAATTATCAAATAACAGTCGACCTATCTAATAGCGAGATCACAAGTGGTTGGGAT
>CBDVCJ010000433.1:0-2289 GCA_965372445.1 uncultured Thermoplasmata archaeon
ACACCCTCTCAATTAATTAATAATTCAGCGTTTTCAGCGTCCTCAGCGGTTGAATTATTTAAAACTAATTAGTTTCGTGTCCTTCGCGTTAAAATTAAGAGGGGTGGGGATTAAATTACAACAGTTCCGATTCCCCAGTCCCAATTCCCGAAAAGGTACCTACAACCCAAAACCTAACTTATTATTAGCAAAATTTTATTATAATTGAACATATACACTATATAACTCAAGGGGCATTACTGATTATATTGGGTTTAAATTTCAAATCCATGAAAATTATTATAAAGATACATAATGTTTAGGATTGATGGAGGAATATAAATGGTAAGTCTATTTAAAAAGAAGGTCTCCCCAGCCGAACTCGAGACGAAATTAGCGATCGCCGAGAAAAAATTGATGAAGCGCGAGGAATCGATCAAAGAGCGCCGCGAAAAAGCACGTGAAACGGCCAAAGATTCACTGAAATCCGGTGATGAACGCACATTCAAGCTCCAGTCCCGAAAATATGCCAATATTCAAAACCAATTGAATACTGTAAGCAGTATGATAGAAATGGCAATAACCATGAAAGATGCCATCCAATCGCAGAAGGATCTGGCAGAGATCGTGGAAATCGGTGGAGATCTTGTAGATGCCCAAAAGGTTCTTGGATTCGATACCGAACAGATCGAAAAAGCTGTAACTGGCATTCGCACGGCAGTGGAGAAAGTCCAAACCGCCTCTGAGATGATTATGACACAGACTGAATTACTGACCGCATCCTCACCCGAGACGAACAAAGAGCAGGAATCCTTGAGGGCCGAACTTATGGCGGAACTCAAGGTCGAAGGTGATAAGGAAGAAGAGCTCGCCGATAAGATCAAGAAAGCGGAAGAAGCGTGATTGGTGTTATATTTATGTCTAATGCTCATAAACATATTGCAGAGGCTAAGGCCTATGCCTCTTCAGCCCGCAAAAAGGAAGAGGCGGGAAGATTAGAGGATGCAAAGTCGTTATATCTCAAAGCTGCCTCAGCGTTTCTTGAAGCGTCCAAAACAACCGGCGATGTAGACGAAAAAGGCCTGCGTAAACAACTTGCCGAAACTTTTTATGGTAAAGCAATATCATTGATCTCTAAAAGGGTGATTTCGAGAGGTCGGGTGGATGATGAAGATGAGGACCGGATCAAAATTGTGCCGATCGAAAAACCCGACATTAATTTTTCGTATGTTGGCGGTCTGGACGAGGTGAAGAACGAGATCCGCAAGGCGATCGTCTACCCGTTCCAGCACCCGGAAATTTATGAGCACTATGGTAAAAAGGTCGGTGAAGGCATTTTAATGTATGGCCCGCCAGGCTGTGGCAAGACCTTTATTGCCAAAGCTGCCGCAGGTGAATGCGGTGCATCGTTCATTACTTTAAAGGTCGGCGAAATTCTCAGCAAATGGCTGGGTGAAAGTGAGAAGAATATCAAGACTGCGTTCGAAGCCGCCAAGCACCACCAGCCAAGCATCTTATTTTTTGACGAGATTGATGCGATTGGTGGTAAAAGGGATGAGAGCAGCGATGCGGCGAATAGGGTCGTGAATGCGCTGCTCGTTGAATTAGATGGCGTTACTACCGCCAAAGCCAAAAGGCTGGTTTTGGCCGCAACTAATGCACCTTGGAACGTCGACCCCGCGCTTAGACGACCTGGAAGGTTCACTAAATTATTATTTCTTCCGCCACCGGATCTGGATTCAAGAAAGCAGATTTTCAAGCTTGGCACCAAAGACAGACCCATTGAGACCGATATCGATTATAACGACCTGGCAGAACTTACTGATGGCTATTCCTCTGCAGATATTATCCAGATATGTGACGAGGCCGCTGATCTGCCGCTTGAAGAGGCCTTGGAAGGTAAACCGCCCCGAAAAATTATGATGAATGATTTCCAAGCGGTGCTCAAAAAGCGTAAATCGTCGATCATCCCGTGGTTCAAATTAGCTAATGATCAAATAAAGACGAGCGGTGAAGAAGATGAGTTCGCGGAACTGATGGTGGTTATTAAAAAATATTTGAAATTGTGAGATTCAGGATTATTTGCTAAATATTCTATCAGATTCAGATGGTGGAACGTTTAATTTTTTTGGAACTTCTTCCCATTTTAGTGATATGATTATTTTTAAATTCTATCAAATTATCAGAGTGGTAAGTGGCAAGATTATTAAATGTTTACCATAGTAGATTAGAGATTTTAGATTGGAGATTTCCTTCGGAAAGACAAAAGCGATGTGTGGTAACTGATATCGGGAGTAACGGGAGTAGAAT
>CBDVCJ010000434.1:0-2241 GCA_965372445.1 uncultured Thermoplasmata archaeon
AAGCGAGGCCCGAGGGCTCTGAACGAAGTTCTGAGCCCGTGTGGAAATTAGGTTATGAAGTTAGTGTTGAAGTTTGAAATTTGACATTGGATTGAAGCCCAACTTCTTAACCTATAAACCAAACGGGCTCTTTGACGTTTCAATAAAATATTCCAGAGCCCTCATGGTTTCGTCCTATCGGACTTCAACCAAACCGGCCTCTTAACCATAACCTTATAATCATTATAATAACTAAACTTCCAACCTCTTGAGAAGTATAAAATGGGGTAATTAATATGGAAATCAAGAAAATAGGTGTCATAGGTGCCGGTCAGATGGGCAATGGTATCGCCCAGGTGGCGGCCCAGGCAGGTTATGAAGTTGTTATGCGCGATATTGAAGATCGATTTGTCGATGCCGGGATGGCCAATATCCAGAAGAACCTGGAGTGGCTGGTTGGCAAAGAGAAGATCACAGCTGAAGATAAAGAAGCGATCACGGGTCGAATAAAAGGTACTCTGGACTTACAAGATATGGCGGATGCTGATATCATCATCGAAGCAATAATTGAACGTGCCGACCTCAAGAAACAGGTGTTTGGCGAATTGGATGCGCTTTGCGGGGGTACGACGATCTTTGCCAGCAATACCTCATCTATCTCTATCACCGAATTGGGTGCCGCCACGAAACGTCCCGAGAAGTTCATCGGCATGCATTTTATGAACCCGGTGCCGAGAATGAAGCTGGTGGAAGTCATACGGGGGTTAGCGACTTCGGATGAGACAACCAAAGTCATCACAGAGCTATCCGCGAAATTTGGCAAAACCCCAGTAGAAGTGAACGATTTCCCGGGGTTCGTATCGAATCGGATATTATTACCGATGCTGAACGAAGCTATGTTTGCATATATGGAGGGTGTGGGCACGCCCGAGGCAATAGATACGGTGATGAAGCTCGGGATGAACCATCCCTTGGGCCCGTTCGAGCTCGCAGACCTGATCGGGTTGGATACATGTCTTGCAATTATGGAAGTGCTCCATGAAGGTCTAGGCGATTCTAAATACCGGCCCTGCCCGTTATTGAAAAAGATGGTGAGCGCTGGTCACCTCGGTCGAAAGACCGGTAAGGGCTTTTACGATTATTTGGAGGGGAAATAAATGGAATACAAAAACCTGCTCTTAGAAAAAGAGGGCGATCTAGCGGTTGTGAAAATCAACCGCCCGCCGGTTAATGCACTGAATTCCGAAGTTGTAACTGAGATCCACAATATGTTCGATGAACTTGGTCAAGATCCCGATGTTAAGGTCGTGATACTGACAGGCGAAGGCAAAGCCTTCGTTGCGGGTGCCGATATCTCGGAGATGGTGGAGTTTGATAACGAAGGTGGCGCGCAGTTCAGTAAAATGGGGCAGGACGCGTTCGATAAGATCGAGACTACGCCCAAACCTGTGATCGCGGCGATCAACGGTTTTGCGCTTGGGGGTGGCTGCGAGATCGCGATGGCGTGCGATATCCGGATTGCGGTCGAGGGCGCGAAGCTTGGTCAGCCCGAAGTGAATTTGGGGGTGATACCCGGTTTCGCGGGTACACAGCGGCTGCCGCGGCTGGTTGGTAAAGGTAAAGCTAAGGAATTGATCTTCACAGGTAATATGATAACCGCCGAAGAGGCGCTGCAGATCGGGCTGGTCAACCAGGTTGTAAAGGCCGAGGAATTGATGGATACCGCGCAAAAGATGGCGAAGACCATTGCGAGTAAAGGTCCGGGCGCGATCCGGGCGGCGAAACAGGTGATAAATGAAGGCGTGGATCACGAACTGTCAAAGGGTCTGGAATTGGAGAATCAGGCGTTTGCGAAATTGTTCGAAACGGAAGACCAGAAGGAAGGTATGAAGGCTTTTTTAGAAAAACGTAAACCTGATTGGAAAGATAAGTGAGTCCGCCGGTCTGCCAGTCTACCGGTCTGCCAATCTGCCTATTAAGACTCGGGATTCGACAACCCCCCGCCCACTCATTTTAACACGAAAGCACGAAAACAATAAAGAGCAATTTTCCAAATCTCTTTTTCGGTTTTTTAACCACGAATACACACGAATGTACACGAATAGATCCAGATATCGATTCGTGTTAATTCGTGGTTCCAACAGTCAAATCTAAAACCAATGTTTTCTGCTCTTAGTGTTAAATTAATACTAATCGTATCCCGATTCCCGGTTGTTGAATAATAACACTAAAAGCGTCCCTCGAGAAGAGGAAGCCGGAATA
>CBDVCJ010000435.1:0-2226 GCA_965372445.1 uncultured Thermoplasmata archaeon
ACTTGCTTCGCCAAGTTGCCTCTACTTTCAAAATTCCTTCGGAATTTCAAAAGTATCGGGAGTAACGGGAGTATCGGGAGTATCGGGAGTAACGGGAGCATCGGGAGTCGGGAGCATCGGGAGCCTGTGTATTATACACCAAAGACAGGAGCATCGGGAACCGGGATTGAACACTAAATTCAGGACTCCACGACTCGACCACCCCACCCCCCTTTTTCAACCGCTGAATGCGCTGAACTCGCTGAAGAATCAATTGTGAGGGTGTAGCGGGTCGGGTGTAGGGTATATGAAATGTCCCGACACCCTACACGCGGTACCCAACACCCTCTCAATTTATCCAATAATTCAGCGTCTTCAGCGTACTCAGCGGTTAAATTGGGGTGGGGGGGTCGTCGAATCCCGAGTCCCGATTAATTGCTATTTATCCGTTTAAGCGGTTTGCTCAAATGCCGCCGTGCACATACCGGTACTTCATATATACCCCGTTTTAGTTCTCGATCTACTTTATCCCAAATGGCACTGGTTTCCGGTAATTTAATTGCACAATTCCGGCATCTATAACCTTTCCCACTACCGATCGATTTCATGCTCTTGCCGCAATCCGGGCATTTGGGGTTGGCTGTTTTTACGGTCTGGTCAGCCAAGTTAATAATTTCAAGTTTCTCGATATTGATGGTCAAGGGCTCTGCTCTAATGCTCCCATAGATTCTTACTTGATCTCCCGGTTTTAATTGTTTGACAATTTCTCGAAAACCTTTGGTGGGTTCATAAGCAGCGCAATCTATTTTTCCATTAGTGTCATTTTCCGCATCCGCAATAGCGACGATCACATGACCGCCGTTGATAGTTCGCGGCTCTGTAACAATATTGCCTTCAGTTATAACCGATTGATAGGGTCGGACCTCGGAAATTGAGCTTGACTGCAAATGGTCATCTGTACCCTGGTTAGTTTCAAATATCAGCCACTGGTCGACAACTTCGGAGTTTATTAGCTTCAAGGCCCCATGTAAAACTTCAGGTGCCTCGCCCCTGATCCCGAATAGAACCGGGCAGGGTGAATTAGGTGCAATATTTATGTGACTGTTATGGTGATCATAATTGTCAAATGTATTGCCAACTCTTGTATCCATCTCAATTACGGACGCTTCATCAATTTCGCGTGGGGTGCCCCACCTGGCCTTTTTACGATATGACAGGATCTCATAGGTTTTATCAACTTTCGGTGTCACAGAAATGAATTGTGCCCACGAAATAGCTGCAGCGGCACCGATCAAACCCCTCGAGTTCTTAAAGCCTTTAAAAACCGCATTGGAATTTTCCAATATGTTTTTGATATGATCTAACTTCATTACTTCTCGTACTGTTTGCCAATAGAGGTTATCGGGTAATGAAACTTGAGCGTCCAGGACCACGATGCCGGGGTTGGTATTTTTCGCACTTAGCTCTGCATTATGCTCAATTACTTTCGTGGCGCGTTCTAAAAGCTGACATTTATCCACCCCCTCGTCAACCTCCAGCAGCTCTTGAAATGAATAACACGGCTCGCCGTGAATGGCGCCTATTACGGACTCTTGTGAGGTTCCTTTACCAACTTGTAAACAGATCGCGCCGTTGCCACGCGTTTTCCAGGGTATGTTCGGGTTTAACCTGACCAACTTAGGGTAGCCAATTAAATCTAGATCTTTGCGAAGTTCGCGTATCAATTCGGTAACTATATAAGTAGTACAGCCACCGTTCGGTGAATCCGTATCATCGACACCTAGCCAGATAGGTATGCCTCCATTTGGAATAATTACGAGGATAATTATATTATAATATTTAATAGGTTTATATAAAAAGATCTAAGTTAATCGGTTTCGAGGCTCGTAGGTTGAGCTTGATTATAGGGTGTATTGTGCTCAAATCAAGCGAGGCCCGAGGTCTTTGGACGAAGTCCAAAGTCCGTAGGCTTGAAGTCCATAAGGACGAAAGCCCTCGGGCTCTGTACTATCTTTTTGGATATGATAAAGAGCCCGTGTCGTTTGGCGGTTTCGAAGCTCGGCATCAACGGTTTTCAGTTTACGGTTTGTAGCTTGCAGTTAATAAAATAACGGGGTGGGGGACTGCAAACCAAAAACCACAAACTACAAACTTATAATTATGGAATAAATTTTCGAAATCGTTAGACGACGGACGACACATGCTCCGAGCTTTGCTCGAAGCACACGGGCACATTCGTGCCCTCGG
>CBDVCJ010000436.1:0-2127 GCA_965372445.1 uncultured Thermoplasmata archaeon
CTCAAAAATAATAATCCAAATCAAAATATTATTTTCGTAATTGTATGTGAGTATAAATAATTATTTGAATTCCACTCACTAAAATTTAAATCTCATATAGCTATTACGCAATGTGGGTCTTTGTGTCTAGTATTGAATTTAATATGGTGGCGGTTGTACTCATACAAGCGTTCTGGCTGATCCTGCCGGCCTACCTGCCCAACTCGTTCGCAGTTATTTTTGGCGGCGGCAAACCTGTTGATCTGGGTAAAAATCATTCAGATGGCAGACGCATTTTCGGCGACGGTAAAACCTGGCGAGGGCTGATCTGCGGTATCACCTGCGGTATTCTTATCGGCTTTGGACAGATATTGGTGGAAGCGCAGCTGGATTATGAATATTTCATTGGGTTCGGACCTGCCAAGATCGCATATATAATAATGATCTTAATTCCTGTTGGAGCGATGCTAGGTGATCTGATGGGGAGCTTTATCAAACGTAGATTAAATAAACCACGCGGTGCAAGATTACCCATACTCGACCAATTTGATTTTCTGATCGGTGCTTGGGTGCTGGTTTTAATTTTCAATTGGCAATGGTTTTTCGAACGTTATATTTATGATGTACATATATTAGGGTTGATATTCATTCTGGTTCTAACACTCATACTTCATAGATTTACAAATATTATCGGCTATAAGATCGGTAAGAAGAAAGAACCTTGGTGATTACTAAGTCTGGGAGTCTACTGAGTCCGTAGAGTTGTGTGTTGGGCGTTGTGTGTTTGACGATAACTATTGCGTCCTAAGTCCTTAGTCATATAATGCCATTTTCCTTAACGATTTACTACCATATCGTCCGAGGTCCTTTTCGGGAACCGGACTGCGGTAATGAACTTCGTTCATTACCTCGCATTGAAAATTCCTACGAAATTTCCAAAGCTCAGGACACAGGACATCGGACTCAGGACACAGGACTGCGGACGCTGGACCTATCACCTATAACCTATCACCTATAACCTATCACCTATAACCTATCTCCTATAACCTATAACCTATAACCTATCTCCTATAACCTTCATCCTATCATATAATAATATCAGATTGGGGGGGATAATAAATATGGAAACTGAATCCAAAGACGAGGAAGTTCGTTGCGAAGTTTGTGGTACGAAATATGCAAAATACGTTTGCGCGGGCTGTGGCCGTGAAGCTTGTACTTCATGCTATTGGCTACATATGGGTTTATGTAAAAAATGTGTTGATAAAAGCTCAGCAATAAAATAGGAGGCTGTTTTATGTTGAAAGATTTATTGATCGAATGCGGTGCAATACAATTCGGTGATTTTACGTTGACGTCGGGTAAGAAAAGCAAATATTATGTCGATATCAAGCGCGCGAGTACGAACCCAAGAATTTTGAAAGAGATCGCAGTTGAGATGAGCAAAATCATTGGCAGCTCAGCCACCAAATTTGATGTTATTGGCGGTATGGAGCTTGGGGCAGTACCATTAGCGACGGCCCTTGCACTAGAGACCGGCATCCACTATGTGATGATACGCAAACATCCTCGCGAGCACGGCACGCAAAAGCAGATCGTTGGCGAATTGCCGAAAGGCTCAAAGGCGGTGGTGGTCGAAGATGTGGCAACTACCGGTGGTTCAATTGCGAGATCGATCGAAGCGCTTCAAGCCGAGGATGCAGAGGTTTTGCAAGTGCTAGTAGTCGTCGACCGCGAAGAAGGTGCGCGGGAATTGCTGGAGAAGTATGAGGTCGAGCTGACACCGTTGATTAGAGCAAGTGAACTGTTTTAATGGCTTTGTGTTTATTAGAATTTTCATATACTCGGGAGCAACGGGAGTATCGGGAGCCGGGAGCATCGAATATAACTCCATTACACGGGAATGGGGAATTGGGCCCCCCGCCCCCCACTTTTAACCGCTGAAATCGCTGAATTTTGTATTTTCAATTAGAGAATTATCGTTAACAATAAATCTTGAATCTATAACTAAAATTCAGCGCATTCAGCGTACTCAGCGGCTGAGATGGGGGGTGGGTTCCGAATCCCGGTTCCCATGTTCCCGCAGCTCCCGTGCTTTGGGAATTCCGAAGGAATTTTCAATCGAAAACCATAACAATGATTTTGACG
>CBDVCJ010000437.1:0-2109 GCA_965372445.1 uncultured Thermoplasmata archaeon
CCCGAGCATACTGAGTGGGTTTTTGACTATAATTTGCATCGGATAGTTATTATCAAACCGAATATGGTCTAGATCTGAGGTGTAAACCTTTAAATCGCTTGTATCATTGTCTTTATCACTAATATAATTGGTTAAATCGAAAACGTAATCATAATCATAGTGCACAACCAGATCAGGCACCCCAGAGATCGTCGGCGGATCATTGACTGGGATCACGGTGACAAGAATTGTGTCCTCGGCTAACGCACCTATTGGGTCCTCAGCTCTAAAGGTTACGGTATCGACACCAAACCATTCTGATAGTGAGGCAATATCTACTGAATGATCGTTATTTATGGTTACATTAATATGTGTTTCACCATAAGAATAAAATAACGAATCTTTATCGGGGTCAATAAAATAATCGTCCAGATCAAACACATTAATTTTGATCGTTCCTTCTTCAAGAACGACATCGGGTAATTTCTCTACTAGCTCAGGCACCCAATCTTCAGATATACTGATTTTAATAATATCTACGCTCGTATCATCTCCGTCTGAGACCGTTAATGTAACGAATATATCCTGATCCAACAAGCTTTTTGGATACTCGTAGGTAATATTTAAACCATTGACCTGCGTATAACTTTCATCTGTGGTTTCTAATGTGGAAATTATCAGATCATCTAGGGGCGTTTCAACGTCGTAAATGTAAGGGCCATAATAGAATGTATAGGGGTAATCATAATGAAGAATAATGTCTGGTGCACCGAAAAAGACCGGAGGGTCGTTCAAGGGTGTGAGATTTATCCAGATCTGTTGCGAATCCATATAGCCATCAGTGTCAATTAACCATAGCGTAACTTCGTCATTACCATATGCATTAGGAACTGGATAGAAAATAAAAATGTCGTCGTTACTCCATTCGCCAGTGACCCGGTATAATGATGTATCTACATCCGTAATATACCAGTTTAATTTTACATCTGAATCTTTGGCATCATATTCATAATTCGTGAGGTCAAGTGCCCACGGGGGTGAATCCTCCTCCTTCTCTTGGTTTGGAATGCGCTTGATTATTTTGGGGTTCGGTGAAATTTCATCTGTAATAGTAAAAGCAGTATATGCACGCCCGATCAGGAAATCATTATCGATCACAGTAAGAATAATTGAATAATTACCGGTATCTGAAAAGCTGTAAGTTGCTATAATTTCTGAATCAAAATCGCCATTACCAAAATCCCAGATATAGGTTGTTATATGGCCATCGGGATCACTAGAATCGCTCGCATCAAATATAATATCTTCATCTACACCTGCGATCATTTTGTTGGTTTTTATGTGTGCCACAGGTGCCAAACTGCTCGGTTTCTGGAAATAAATATCAACATAAGTGTGCCCCTCAGGGACCTTCCTGAATACTAGATCCTGGCCGTTCCAAGTATAGTTAAGTCCCGCGATCCACCACTCTTCATTGTTAACAGTTACATTATAGGGTGTCGGCACATCAATGAACGTCAAGTTTGTCATCATTTGTTTTGTATAAACATGTACATGGAACTCATCGCGGTCAATAAAATATTTCTTGTAATAATTGTTATCCGATTCAGGGTCGATCCCATAAACATCTTCACATTCATCTTCGTACATCGAACGGCTGTAGATCCATAGAACTTTTACATTTCGGCATTCGACTTCAAGTGAATTCGAGGGCGTGGTATAGGTAACATCGATATAGCCATATTGGTTTTTATCATAGCGCTCGACATAATAATGGCCCTGCCGCCCATCGAGCTTGTAGGTTAAATGGTGGGAATAGGAGTCCTCCATTTTATCGGTATAACTATCCTGGGCAATTATGGGAATTCTGGATACCAAAATAAATGCAAAATAAAATGCAAATATTACTATTATCACAAGCCTCCTATTGAAAATACCGCTAGATGCATTTTGGTCACGCTTATGAGACTTTGGTTTGATTTCCCGAGTTATACTTTTTTTGTGTTTCATTTAATTCACCAACCTTAATTTATTAGAGTTTTTTATAGTAAATAAAGTATAAAGTCCTCCTTTTTTTACCGCAGAGACGCAGAAACGCAGAATGTAACATTTCTGCGCTTCTGTGCTTCT
>CBDVCJ010000438.1:0-2108 GCA_965372445.1 uncultured Thermoplasmata archaeon
TTCCCGATACTCCCGAGTATTTGTAACTCAATTTAATTCTCAAATCTAAAATCTCAAATCCACAATGGAAGACATATAACAAGTTACCCCTAATAATGTCATTATTCCAAAATTCGGAGAAGAACCTAAAATTGTTATTATAATTTTAATTATTATTGCAATTTTTTGCGTGCTCATTACGTTTTTATTCCAATTGTATTCCTGAGATAGTGTATTATCTCATCGTCAGGTAGATCATAGGTCTCCTTGATACCTTTAACAATAATTTCAAGATATTTTTCACCTGGAGGATTCGGTTCGATCTCGTCATCACCCCATCCGGCAGTAAAGGTAAATATCGGCCGGCCGTCATCTTCACCAATATATATTATTCGGCCGTACCATGATGGAAATAGCACTGACTCCCCGTTATTAATGACTTGCTCGAAATCTATCGTGAGATAATCCTCTCTGGGATGCAGGTTATTTTCGACACGAACGATCTCAACAAATTGTTGCTTGGTAATTAAATACATTCTGCCAAGTGTTTTTGCATTTTCGTTGCGTTGCGATTTTATAAATGCTACACCTTTATTCTCCCAGATATCGCTCCTTTGCGAAAAATAGAGTTCATAGGGCAGTATTATTGGTTTGGTATTTACAGGTGGGGTTGGGTTTGTACAACCGCGATATATTTTTGCACCCCCTTCGGGTTGACCGCCTTCGATGTAACACATAAACCTACTTCGTAATAAGTTCGAGCCGTAACAGGCGTACCATATTAGATCGTCCATAAACACCAGCTTTTGATATTATTTCAGGTATATCTTTTTAAACTTATTTTAATTGCGATTTAGAGTTAATGTATACGAATTAGAAAACAATAAACTTAATTAATATCACAATGTTTAGCATCAAAAGAAATTGTGATTTGGGGTAGACTTTAATGATCATAGAAACCAACGATTTGACCAAGCTCTACGGCAAAATTACCGCATTGGATCATTTGGACCTACAGGTACCGGACGGCGCGATCGGGCTGCTGGGACCGAACGGGTCGGGTAAGACCACATTGATAAAATTGCTGCTGGGTTTAAGTCCCGCCACATACGGTTCCGGGACGGTCTTGGGCCGAAATATCCAAACTTCCAGTTTGGAGATCCGTCAGAAGATCGGATATATGCCTGAGAATGATTGTTTTATACCAGATATGAATGCCGTCACCCACCTTACATATCTAGGCCAATTATCAGGGTTAACGTACCATGACGCGATGCAGCGCACGCACGAGGCGTTGTACTATGTCAAGATCGGGGATGAACGTTATCGCGAGATCTCGACCTATTCTTCGGGGATGAAGCAAAAAATAAAACTCGCACAGGCACTGATCCACGACCCGGAACTGATATTTTTAGACGAGCCCACAACGGGTCTTGACCCTTCGGGTAGACGCGAAATGTTGAACTTGATCAAAGGCGTGATAAAGGACCAGAAAAAAAATATACTATTCTCATCTCATATATTGACCGACATCGAGCAAATTTGCGACCACGTAATAATTTTGAATTTCGGCAAACTTGTTAAAATGGGAACGCTTCAGGAGCTATTATACGAAAAAGAACCGGACTTGGTGATAAGAGTAAGAGGTGATGTCGATAATTTCATCAGGGAATTAATAAAAAATGGACTTGACCCCGTCAAGCGCAAAAACGATATACTAATAAAATACACGCCCGATCTTTCCAAGCGTGTGATCGAGCTCGCAGCGAAGACGGGTGTGCAATTACGACATTTGGACCGTTCCAAACGGTCATTGGATGAGTTGTTCATTAAACTGATAGATCAGTCCGAACAACCAGGATTTGAAATTGAACAGCGTTAGCTATTGGATGGAAAAATAATGGGGATCTATAAACAATCATATCGAAAATTCGAGGGTAAGTTGCAGGGCCGATCCGTAAGGATCAAAACAATTCTGAAAAATGAGTTCATGCGGCGATTGCGTAATAAATGGGTTCTTACCCTATTAATTCTATCGTGGGCAATTGGAGTTTTTCCTATTTTTACCGGTGCAAACTTTATGCTATATTTTATATAGCATCTAAATAAAAACTGACCGCTAGGGGTGC
>CBDVCJ010000439.1:0-2101 GCA_965372445.1 uncultured Thermoplasmata archaeon
CACCTGAATTAAAAGATGTTGGTAGTTATTGGGTCAAGGTATCAGTATTCGATGGTGAAAATGGTTGGGACTTTACTAATTTTACTCTTTATGTTACGACAGAACCGATAACTTCATTTAAGCCTGAATTAAGTAATCCCACGATGACACCCGCAAGTGGCGATACGAATACTGAGTTCACTTTTTCAGTAGATTACAGCCAACCGGATGATGACCCACCAGATTCTATCCAAGTGGTTATTGATGGAGCCAAGTTTAATATGACTTCAGCTAATGGTCACTATGAATACAGTACCAAACTAACCGAAGGTGACCATACCTATTATTTTACCACAACCTTAGGGGATTTTAATGTTAATACTGACACTTCCAATACAGGTTATATCATTAAGGCCGAACAACAACCCGAAGACGGTAACGGAGATGGCGACGAAGACAACACAATGCTCTATGCAGGGATTGGTATTGCGGTAATAATCATTATCTTTGTATTAATTCTGCTGTTCATCTTTCTCAAAAAGAAGAAAGGGAAGGAAGAAGAAACACCAGTCGAAGAAGCACATCCTCCGCCACCAGAAGTCCCGCCGGAACAACTACCAGAAGAAGTACCACCAGAGGTTCCACCAGAACAACAACCGACACCAGAAATACTGACAGAACAAGTGCCCGTACCTGAGGTTCCACCCGAGCAACCACCAACCCCCAATGTAATGCCACAAGTCGTACCACAGGTCGAGCCCGCACCACCGCCACAACCGGCACCGATGCCACAGGTGGAAGAACAACCTCAGACGACAGCTCAGGTTGAACCGCAAGTTGAAGTGCAGGAGGGCGCTGTGGAGCAACCCGCAGAGCCACAGCAACCGCCGGTGCCCAAGATCAAGGATCCTCAAGAGTAAAATCCGAAATACCAAAAAACATACCGTTAAGCGTTTTGGATTTTGTCATTTGAAATTGTTTTGGGTTTTGAGATTGGGATTCTGGATTTATTAGTCGTTGCAGTTGAAAACCTCTCTCTTTTTTATTTTTTTGAATTTGATAGCAAAATTAATTAGTTAGTACTTCTTTTTAGAGATTGTCAGAATAATATTCAAGGGGGCTGTTCAATTTGTATATCAGGCCGCAAAAGAAAATTATTTCCATTTTTATAGGTTATTTAATAATTATTAGTTGTTTTGGATTATTATTTGTATATAGCACCGAATATTCTACCGCTAAAGGAGCGATACTTACCGTAAATGATGATGGTGGAGCTATGTATACAGACATTCAGACCGCAATAAATGCTTCTAATTTTGGAGATACTATTTTCGTATATAATGGAATATATGAAGAGAATCTCACTCTTAAAAAGGGAATAAAATTAATTGGGGAAATGCCAAACAGAGCAATTCTTGATGGAACAAATCTTACTGAGGGGCCCAATGGAAGAGTAATGATTACACCCGCCGATGATACATTAATAGAAGGTTTTATAATAAAAAATGGTGACAGAGGAATTTTAAACAGGGGATGTAAAAATGTTAGCATTTTTCGTAATATTTTTGTAGATCTTAATTGGACAGGTATTCATAATTGGGATGGGGCATCTTCAAATATATCTAACAATGTATTTGTTGGTATCAATTATGCAACATATTCTGTTCAAGGTCTTGGAGGGACATCACCATCTGACGATACAATATCTAACAATGTCTATGATTCATGTCATGATGCAGTTTTTGGTCCAACAGGAATCCAAAGAATTATCAACAACATTTTTTTTAATTGCTTTACAGCACTAAACACTTGTAAGTCATCAGAAACACAAATTAACAATAATCTTTTTTGGAATAACACCCATGATTATTGGGATACCCCTTTAGGTGAAAACGATACTTTTACAGATCCAATGTTTATAGACGATTCGTATCATATCGATTGGAATTCTCCCGCTATTGATTCAGGTTACTCAAAATATGCACCAGAATATGATATGGATGGAGATTTTCGCCCGTTTGACGGAGACTATAATGGAGTAGATGAATTTGATATAGGGATAGACGAAAAAGTTAGGATTGTTTTATATGTTGATGATGACGCACCAGATGGCGGTAATGGA
>CBDVCJ010000440.1:0-2071 GCA_965372445.1 uncultured Thermoplasmata archaeon
TAACCTCAGAAGGTTTCGAAAACAATCCACCAGAAATAACAACGATTGATAAAGTTAGTGTGACTGCAGGTGATTCATACAATATGGTCTACGAAGCGACCGATGACCGTACACCTGTTGGTTCTTTAATTTGGACATACAATTCCAATGCGAGTTGGTTGAGTTTTAATAAAATCACCAGAATACTCAGTGGCAATCCCACCCTAAGTCATGTCGGCTGGTATTGGGTGAATATTACCGTTGGTGATGGCGAGGGTGGATTCGACTCACATAATTTTACTTTGATTGTTTGGGCAACAGCTAACCAACCACCAGATATTCTTACGGAAGATGATATAAATGCAGTTGTTGATGAGCTTTATTCAGTTGATTATGAAGCTGAGGACGACCACACACCACTCGATAAGTTAGTATGGTCGCTGGAGACCAATACGAGTGATTGGCTGGATATTGATCCCGTAACTGGAGTTTTAAGTGGCACTCCGAAACTTGATAATGTAGGTTCATACTGGGTCAAGGTATCTGTCGATGATGGCGAAGATGGTTGGGACTTTACAAATTTTACTTTATATGTGACAACAGAACCGATAACCGATTTTAAACCTGAATTAAGTAATCCTTCAATGACACCCACGACTGGTGATACGAATACAGAATTTACCTTTTCAGTAGACTACAGCCATCCAGAAGGTGACCTTCCAGATTCTATACAGGTGGTGATTGATGGAAATGCTAATAATATGGAATCCACAAATGGTCATTATGAATATAGCACCAAATTATCTGAAGGTGAACATACTTATTATTTCAAAACCACACATGGTAAATTCACTGTTAATACAAGCACTGTTAATACAGGTTACATTACCAAAGCAGAAGAGCAACCCGAAGACGGTGACGGCGATGGTGATGAAGACAACACAATGCTCTATGCGCTTGTGGGGATCATTGTAGTTATTATCGTAGTACTGATCCTGCTTTTCATCTTCCTCAAAAAGAAGAAAGGGGAAGAAGAAGTGCCAGTTGAAGAAGTTCAACCTCCACCTCCAGAAGAAGTGCCACCTGAGGTTACACCCGAACAAGTGCCAACTCCAGAGGCTCCAATCCCAGAACAACCGCCGACACCAGAAGTACCGCCAGAACAAGTGCCAGTTCCTGAAACACCACCCCCTGAACAACCTCAGGTTCCTGAAGTTCCACCCGAGCAACCGCCAACCCCCGAGGTTACGCCACAAGTCGTACCGCAGGTCGAGCCCGCGTCAGAACCGGCACCGATGCCCGTGGTGGAAGAACAACCAACACCTCAGGTTGAACCTCAAGTTGAACTGCAGGAGCCCGCTGTGGAGGAACCTGTAGAACCACAGCCGGTGCCGAAGATTAAAACAGAACCGAAAGATCAAGAACCATAGTCATTAAAAATTCTAAGATGCAAAAACCAAGCTCCAAATTAATTCCGATAACCAATTTTTATAAAAATCTGATATTTTTATTTTAAAGGTTATTTCACTTTTTTCTGAAATTTTATTATGATTATTATAAGAATTAATATTAAAATAATAACCGAAATTAAAATAACTAAAAAATCAGAATCATTCGATTCTAAGTTAATTATTTCTTTTTCCCATCTCGAAGAGTCATAAGGATAACTATCATTTTCATTCTGTTTTCCATCACCATCAATATCGGGGTCTATTGAATCAGGTAAATAATCTTTATCTAAATCGTTTGGTATAGAACTATGATTAAATTGATCGGTGTTTTCAGTCTGTTCAACCGTATCGTTATATCCATCATTATCGTCGTCATTATCTTCAAAATCTGGAACATTGTCAAAGTCACAATCTGGAGCAAACACCCCAAAACCATTGTTAAATAATATAGATATAGAACCATCCATATTCATTCCATTTGAAGTAATAATATCCAAATCATAATCTCCATCAATATCTTCAACAGCAACAGAATTGGGTTGAATTACTGAATAATTTTGAACTCTTGGAAAAGTACCATTTCCATTATTAAAAAAAATTGATACTTTTGATGTGGAATAAATGGATGCAATTATATCATT
>CBDVCJ010000441.1:0-2051 GCA_965372445.1 uncultured Thermoplasmata archaeon
TAAAATTCATCCCAGATCCGGGACAGTTAGAATATAATCATGGCTATACTGTAACCTTGAAAAGTGCAATTACCGATCTGGCTGGCAATCCTCTGGATGGCAATTCAAATAGCTTTGCAGACCCACCACCCGCAGATGATTACAGCTGGGTGTTTGCGACCGTGTCGGTAATAACTTACCCCTCTTCAGATGAAGAAAATGTGCCGGTTGATGCGAGTATCAGGGCAACTTTCAGCGGTAACACCTCTGATCTTACAATAGCTAATTCTCATATTATTCTATTAGACCCAATTGGAACTCAAGTCGAAGGCGGTGGGTATTTTGATAATGAATCTCAAACAGTAGGTTTCCAACCCATGATAAATCTTGAGAAAAATATTAAATATACCGTGATCTTGAAAACATACACTTTTCCTGTTAATATGACCTTCGAAGAAATTAATGGAAATATCAGTGGTAAATACATCCGCTCCGACCTAACCTGGGAATTCTATACAGAAACCCGTGCGAGGGCTGGGGGAGAGGGTGACGAACTCGATCTGAACGTAATGATCCTATGGTTAATCTATTTGATAATAATTATAATTATTATTATCGTCATCATAATATTTTTGAAACGCTCCCGCCAAGAGAAAGAATTAGAGCCCCGGCAGGAACAACCTGCTGAGGAAGAAGATTGGAGTACTGAAATTACATCACCGCCCAAACCGGCTCGGAGGAGAAAAAAGGCAGAGGATGTTGTGGAATGGGATGACGAAGTGCAAGAAGACTGGAAACCGCCGGTAATGGAATGGAAAGAGATGGAAGCGCAATCCAGATCAAAGACTGCAAGAGCCACCCGCGCACGTAAACCCAAAAAAACCGGTAAGTTAAGATCGAGTGTCAAAAAACGATCGAAGCGACCCATAAAACCACGAAAAAGGCCGAAATAAGACCTTCAAAACGAGCTCAGAGCTCGAATCTACGGATATTCACTTTACTTTCTTTTAACATTTCTTCTGATAATTTATCTATGTAATGGTCTGCATAAACGATCTCTTGAATGCCGGCATTGATAATGATCTTGGCGCAAACGACACACGGGCTGTGGGTGGTGTATAACGAGCCATCTTTGATGCTGACCCCAAACACTGCGGCCTGGATGATCGCATTCTGCTCCGCGTGGATGCCTCGGCACAGTTCATGACGCTCCCCCTGTGGAATTTTTAACTTCGCGCGTATACAGCCCATATCGGAACAGTGCCTGATGCCTCTTGGCGCGCCATTATATCCGGTAGTTAGTATCCGTTTATCTTTGACGATCAGTGCCCCGACATTTCGCCGCAAACAGGTCGAACGCTCGCAGATTAGATACGCCATTTTCATAAAATATTCGTCTAACGTCGGGCGGTTGTTCTTAGCTTTATTCTTGGCAGACATCGTTTGCCAGTATGGATTTATATTATTTTAAATTGGTGTGTTTTCGGCGAGAGTTCTATATCCTGAGTCCCCTGTCCTGAGTCCTGTGTCCGAAGTCCTGCGTCCGTAGTCCGGTTCCCTGGTAGGACCTAGGACGATTTGGCAGTAATTTGCAAAGGACTCAGGACCATATGGCATTATATGACCTAGGACATCAGCCCCAGTCAGCCTAAATTAAATGCAAATATTTATCTTAAGTGAACTTATATCTGTCTCAGTTTACCAACAAGTGATAATATGAAACCAGATCTCATGAAGATATTATGCTGCCCGGCCTGCAAAACCGAACTGGATTTGAACATAACTAAAGAGGAAGATGATGATATTATCGAAGGTCAATTATTTTGTAAAAAATGTAACTTCGAGTACCCGATCCAGGACGGCATTCCAAATCTATTGCCGCCGGAATATCATGACTAAATCCGCATTTCAAAACCCAATCATCCGGTTTCGGCTTCGAGGCTGGTTACGAAGCTCGTCGAACGGTGTCGACTCGTATTTCAAAACCGTTTGGCGATATGAGCTTCCATACCGCCTCACGACACATGCTCCGAGCTTTGCTCGAAGCACACGGGCACATTCGTGCCCTCGGG
>CBDVCJ010000442.1:0-2016 GCA_965372445.1 uncultured Thermoplasmata archaeon
TCCGTCTCGAAGCTCAAATCTCGAATCCTATAAAATATTGCAATTAGTTGCCTTAGCGTCTTCAGCGGTTGAAATGGGGGGATGTGGTTCGATTCCCGATTCATTAATAAGAATTACTATAGATAGTTTTATTATTTCCTAAACGTATAAATACTAAAACTCCATAATACAAAATGAGGGTGATTGTGTATGGCTGAAGTCACTGCAGATTCTGTTTCTGGGACGGATGAAGATTATTCTGGGACCGTTGAAGCCGAGCCCGCTAAAGAGAAGGCCAGTAAAAAGAAGAAAGGCGGTGCGACAAGGATAAAAAAGGCATTCAAAGGTGTACCGACAACTCTAAAGGTTACCGAGATACCAAAGATTACTGACGAGAACCTTGAAGAGGTGTATCTGAATCCGATCCGAGAACCTTATTCCTATGTTAGGATTACTCTGAATCTACGAACACGGGAATATGTCTATCATATAATTGAACCAGAACTTACAGATGAAGAAAAAGATATTTTTGAGTTCCTGAAAAATACAATTATCGATAGAATTGATTATGACCGTGAAGAGATCGACGAAGATAAACTGCCTGATGATGAAAAAGAATATCTCGAAGAATTAAAAGAGGAACATGGTGTAAAAACCTCGACACAACTAATGAAGGTCTATAGATTTTTCAATGAATACCGTTTAAGAAAGACTGTGAATAAATTACTTAAGGAGACTGGCAGAGAGCTGAGCGCCGTTAGTCGTGAAAGGATGTTTTATTATGCGGTTCGTGATCTAATGGGCTATGGTAAGATCGACGCTATGATGAATGAACCACAATTAGAAGATATATCTTGCGATGGCACAAATCTACCATTTTATGTATTTCATCGAGAGTTCAAGAATATTAAGACGAATTTGCTATTTTCAAAGGCGGAGGAATTGGACAATTTCGTTGTATTTCTTGCGCAAAAAAGTGGCAAGAACATCTCGATCTCTCATCCGGTTCTAGATGCAACCTTACCCGATGGTTCGAGATTGAATCAAACCTTAGGTACTGAAGTCACCACCCGCGGCAGCACGTTTACCATCCGTAAGTTCAAGGAGGACCCACTGACGATTTCTGATCTGGTAAAATTTAGAACAATTTCGCCGGAAATGGCGGCACATCTGTGGCTGGCCGTGCAGTTCGGTGAATCTTTAATTATCAGTGGCGGTACTGCTAGCGGCAAAACCACAACCTTGAACGCGATCTCGCACTTTATACCGCCAGCTTCGAAAATCATTACAATTGAAGATACCCGTGAAATGAACCTGCCGCACGATAATTGGGTTGCAGGCCTGACACGCGAGAAGAAAGGTACCGAGACCACAGCAGGTGCATCAATTGATATGTACGCATTATTGATTGCGGCACTGCGACAAAGACCTGAATATATGATCGTCGGTGAGGTTCGTGGTAAGGAGGCAATGGCAATTTTCCAGGCTATGGCGACCGGACAAATTACTTATTCGACAATCCATGCGGATTCAATTACCTCGATTGTACATAGATTGGAGAATCCACCCATCAATATTCCAAGAATTCTGCTTTTGGGTTTGAACCTTATAGCTATTCAAGCACAGGTCAGGGTGAAGAATCAGCGTACCCGTAGGATCAAGGAATTAGTTGAAATTATAGGTATAGAGCCGACCTCCAATGAAATTGTAACGAACACCGTATATAAATGGTTGCCTGCAAGGGATGAATTTAAATACAGCGGCCATAGCAAGTTATACGAGAAGATCATGGAGCGCGAAAATATCTCGGCGAATGAAGTCATCGACGAGGTCGATCGCCGTGCTAAGATTATTAAGTATATGGTGAAAAAGGGCATCCGTGAACATCGCGAAGTTGCTAAAATCGTTAATGAGTACTATCGAGACCCTAATAGCGTAATGAACAGGATCAAGAAAGAGCTTGCAGAGATATTAGAAGAGGAAGATGCAAAGGCAAAAGCTGCAGGGTAGTTTTTTTATTTTATTTAGGTGGTGTGC
>CBDVCJ010000443.1:0-1983 GCA_965372445.1 uncultured Thermoplasmata archaeon
AAATTAGTTGAACGTCGCCATCTTTATTTAAAAAGCTACTTGTGGTTGTTTTTAGGTTGGTAAAACTATTGCCTTGTGCCATATCATAATCACAATAAACTGTGCTGCCACTGCGTCTGATCCTGAATGAAACGCTGCGATCTGAGCTGCCAAAAAAGTCTTGGTCAGATACCCCATCGATTCTTGTGATCGCTTCCACCCAATCTCCACTGGCAGTCGAGATCACACAGATCCTGATCCAATTATCTGTATCAATAAAAAAAAGCATACCGGATTGTGCATAAGAGCCGCTTGTCCAGGATATTGCACTATGTTTGGCCTGTACTGAAAAATCGCCGGTGAGTTTATCATCCAATCCAACCCCAATGACACCCAGAGTGGTTGGAGAGCCGGCTTCCAAATGTAACTTGTCATTTGCCGTGGTATCGATATCTTTTGAATATGTTCCCGAGGGTGCCCATATATCAGTTGAATCCAGCCATTTCCAAGTTTTACCATCGTTATCTGCAAAATTGAAATTATCGCCATATTTTGAACCAAGCTCGAATTGATCTGATGGGATGGCCGGGTTATCTGTTACGGTTTCAATTTCAAAGTTATTACTGCTCGAAGATTTGGTGCCGGTATCAAAATCGTTGGTAGTGGTAATTAAGAAAGAACTTGTTTGTAACGTTACATCTCCATTAGAGACCAGCAAGTTACTTTTGGAATCTATGTTTAATTCATTATCAAATGTATCAACCCAACTATCTCTTACCGAGTATCTGGTATTTTTAATAGATTGACGAGGATCCAAATTGTTTTCCAGCCAATCCCCTTCGGTCTCGATCTCAATTTTGTCGGAATTATTTGATAGATAAAAAATATTGTAGTTAATTGCCGAACTAATTAATATTATAATTATTAGTATTGAAATGGAAATAATTCTAATGTTCCGGAAGTGCATATTTAATTCCCCCGTCTATTTTTATATCTTTCATCAATAATAAAAATTGGAATGAAATCTGGACATTTAAATATTTTGGTGATTTTAAAACATAAATATTAACAAATCATTATTTGAACATAGAACGCTTAGACCGAACAAACTATACCTCAATCCTCGATCAGCTCTAAAAAATCATCAATTGTCATTGCATTGGGATCAAAAAAGTCCAGATACGGCGAACCTTCTTTGGTTCTTGGAAGTTCATCAACCTTAAACACCCGCCATTTATCTTCGAGATAGCCGTCCCGAAATTCGATGGTTTTCAGAACCTCTTTCTTGCGGTTCTTAAACTCTATTTTTTTATGTTTGTCTAAGGTACGTAAGAAATAGAATGTCATAATCCCATATTTTTCTAAGATCTCTCTATACATAAAATACTGCTTCATTAATTTTTGGTCGCGGCTGAACCTGCGTTTGGTATCAATAGTGGTTTTGATCTCGCACCTAACCGCTTTTGACCAGGAATTAGAGCGATCGATCGCTTTAAAGAACATAACGTCGATGCCGTCGGTATGCGTCCCGCGCTGCCCGAAATAATCTTTTTTTCCTGTGATTATTAGTACTAGCTCACGTTCGAAATTAGCTCGTTTTGCAATCGCCAAAATATCACCAGTGACTGGGTGGTGTATGGCGCTATGTGGCTATTATTTTTATGGTTAGGCAATCAGTTATTACTTATGAATACCGGGAGTAGTAGATTAATCATCATCTACTGCAACAACTTGCTTCGCCAAGTTGCCTCTACTTTGAAAAAACCTACGGTTTTCCCAAAGTAACGGGAGTATCGAATATACTACTCAAATACAGGAATGTGGAAGGGGGAATCGGCTTCTACACCCCCCACTTTTAACCGCTGAGTACGCTGAATACGCTGAATAATTTTTTTGATATAGAGATTGGAGCTTGTTACAGAAAGGCGACAGGCGGATGATATTATATCGCCCATGGCGGCAACTTACTTCGTCAAGTTGCCTCGGCTTTGAAAATGCCCGAAG
>CBDVCJ010000444.1:0-1968 GCA_965372445.1 uncultured Thermoplasmata archaeon
CAGTGGATAAGATCAATCTCAAGATCAAGGAGGGCGAACTTTTCGGGTTTCTCGGTCCAAATGGTGCCGGCAAGACCACGACGATCAACATCCTGTCAACACTTATAGATGCAACTTCGGGCTATGCAGAGGTTGCCGGGTTTGAGGTCGCAAAGCATAAAGATTCCGTTCGCAGAAATATCGGGGTCGTATTTCAAGAGCCGGCTTTGGATGGGCAACTGACGGGTTGGGAAAATCTCGAGTTCCATGCAATGCTTTATAGTATTGATAAACCCACCCGTACAAAAAAGATCCGAGAGGTTTTAGAGTTAGTTGAATTGATAAATAAAAAAAATGTGCTCGTGGACAATTATTCGGGGGGTATGAAGAGAAGATTGGAAATTGCACGGGGGCTGATCCACAAGCCCAGAGTATTATTTTTGGATGAACCCACACTCGGTCTGGATGCACAAACACGCCGCCATATCTGGGATTACATCAAGAACCTTAATCGTGAAGGTGATGTGACGATAATCTTAACGACACATTATATGGAAGAGGCAGATTATCTATGTGATAAAATTGCCATTATTGATAATGGTAAGATCGTAGCTTTGGATTCTCCGACAAAATTAAAAGATGTTCTGGGTGGAGATGTAGTGTCGTTAGAGGTTAATGGAAATGTAAAAAAGTATATAGCAAATCTTGAAAAATTTGATTGGATAAAAACAATGAAAGACCTTAATGGCACCTTAAGTCTTACGGTCGAGCGCGGTGAAATTCGCATACCAAAATTGATCAATATCGCCACGAAACTCGGTATAACAGTAAAATCGGTCAACTTACACAAGCCCAGCCTCGAGGATGTATTTCTTCATTACACCGGCAAAACCATGCGTGAGCGCGAAGCGTCGCAAAAGGACCGTAACCGTGAGATGGTACAACGAAGAGCGAGAATGAGAAGATGAAAATTATTGATTTACCTGTGGTGTATGTATTGTGGCTGCGTGAGATGAAAAGGTTCGTCCGCGCAAAGTCTAGGATCATCGGGACGTTGGCAATGCCTTTGTTCTTCCTGGCGTTCTTAGGGTTTGGATTTAGAACGATGGTATTGCCCGGCGTATCCGAGGATATAGATTATATTGATTATATAGTGCCTGGTATTATTGGAATGACGATGTTGTTCACCTCGATGTTCGCGGGGATTTCAGTACTTTGGGACCGCGAGTTCGGGTTTCTTAAAGAGATCATGGTGGCACCTGTAAAAAGGATATCGATCGTGCTCGGCCGTATCGCAGGGGGGATGACAACCGCGTTCATACAAGGAATGATGATACTGATAATTGCGGTGGTGATGGGGTTCGAGATCGTTGGGATCGGCTCGATATTAATTTCAATGGTTTTCATGCTGTTAATAGCAACTACATTTATCGGGTTAGGGTTGATCTTTGCATCGAAGATGAAAGATATACACGGGTTCAGTTTGGTGATGAATTTCGTGATCTTTCCGGTGTTCTTATTATCAGGCGCGCTGTTCCCTATTGACAACCTACCAGAATGGATAAGAGTTCTATCGTATGTCGATCCACTGACTTATGGCGTGGACGGTATGAGAGGTGCACTGCTCGGGGTCTCGGCCTTTCCGTTGCTATTGGATCTCGTGATACTTACGGGGTTTGCTATTGGGATGGTGGGGCTTGGCGCATATTTTTTTGAGAAGAGCACAATTTAAATTTTTTTATATATTTCCTCAGTGTGGTAAGTGGTAGCTTTCCTATTGGTGAAAGTGTTAAGTGGTAAGATAGCTAAATAATTGGGGTTAAAGTATTAAAAAATTCTAAATCCGAATCTCTAAAACCTAAACAAACCCTAAATCCCAAATGCAAATTGGAAAATGAAAATTGTAAATCTCAAATTTTTAATCTCCAAGTTACAATAAAAACGTTTTGAGTTATTCGAAATTGGGATTTATTTAGTATTTCGGATTTA
>CBDVCJ010000445.1:0-1912 GCA_965372445.1 uncultured Thermoplasmata archaeon
ACATAATGACAATGTTACCACAAACTCACAACTATATGGGCTCCCTGGACTCCCTCGACTCCTAGACTCCCTAGACTCGAATCTCGAATCCACAATAAATAGACAATAAGTAACCCGACCCCTAAATATGACACTCATTTGCCATACACCATACACCCAACCTCCGCCGCCTTACCGCCTTTCAGTTTGAAAATCTTGATATCTTTTCTTACCGGATCGACCACGATCGAGACATTATAGGAGCTCTTAAAGTTGCGATTTATCGTGGCAATATCGGTCCCTGAGATGAAACAGCCCAGATCTGGATGCGAATGGTACCACCCCAGGATCTTGTATTCTATCTGTTTTTCATCGAGCTTTTGAAGTTTTTCGAAGATCCCGCTAAAGGTCTTATCTGTGAATTTCACGCTCACAGATGAGGTGTTGAGGTCCCCGCCGGGGATGACGCGGGTGATATCTGAATATAAATTCGAGCCGGTTTTGGGTTGGCCTTTGCGGTAGTACAGGTCGCCGATCAAGAACCCCATGACCTCAAGTTTATCATCAGCATATTCCAAGCAGTGCTCCACCATCTCCTTAAACGCCTTGAATTCGAGATAGCATTCAAATTTATCAGATAATTTTTGATCTATTTCTCTCAAGTTGAGTTTTTTCGCGCGTTTTTCATGCACTAATGTGATCGCATTCTCTATTTCTGTTCTGGTTTGCTCGGCTCGCGCGCTCTCACCTTTATGTGGTTTGATCAATAATTTCGCACCCATGTAGCCTTCACCCTCGGTAATCTCGGATGCGCGCTCGGTACCGGGCACGATCCGCGGCTTAAATCCCTTGAGTTTCTTGGCTTTACTCACCGGGGCGCTGCAGTTCGGGCATTCCTCGAGGTCGACCAGGCATTCATTATGGAACACCTGCCCGCAGCCCGAGCATTTCAGCATCAGCTTGCGCGGGTGGATCGCCTTATCGCATTTAGTGCAGACCCGTGCAGTTGCGAGGGCGGTGACCGTTACTGCGCCTGGCGCGCTTATGGCTGCTTTTTTGTAGGCTAAATCTTCATCGGTTTCCTTATCCGCTTCTGGCTCTAGGTCCTCCTCGGCCGCAGCCTCACTCTTGCCTCGAAAATAGCCATAGATAAAGAATATAATCGCAAGAATTATAATTATAACCATCACGATTGCAACCCAAGTTCCATCTTCATCTTTCTTATCCTTTGGGAATGAGCTTGAATCCCACGGATCGGTACCAGCCTTATATTCGGCTAGATTATTATAGCCATCGTTGTCGGGATCGCCTCTGGGGCCGTTGACCCGGTCAATTTCACCGTCATCACGCGGTGCCAGCCCGTGTTCCACCTCCCAACCGTCCGGCAACCCATCCTCATCAGTATCCGGATTGCCGGGGTCGATATATCTATCATATTCTTCGATATTTAGCAATCCGTCTTTATCAGGGTCATCATATGCATCCGGCTGTTTCGGGTCTAAAACGTTTGGATATAGCTCCTCATACCAATCCGGCATACCATCCTTATCTGTATCGTTATTAGGCTCGAAGACATGAAAAATATGTGGATAGATATCAGGGTTGCTCGAAGGATGGGTGGCGCTAGCTTCGCCGTCGGTTGCCCAAATATAATAAAAGACAGTACTGGGGTACGATACTGTTATCGTTGCAAAATAATTCACCCCATCTTCAGTCTCCATCGTAGTAGTAAAAAATTCCGAGCCACCCCCCCCAGTTGCCACCTCAAGATTAGTGTGAAAATTTAATATTACCCATTCTACTTCAACATCATCAGTGACTTTTGCGGTAATATTTATAGGGTCGCCAAAGGTCGTATCGTTCATTGGTGTATGGATTCTTTGGGGCGGTTGGTTGCCCATAACCTCAGGGTCGATCAATTCACTTTGGGTCG
>CBDVCJ010000446.1:0-1892 GCA_965372445.1 uncultured Thermoplasmata archaeon
GTTTTCGATTGAGAATTCCTTCGGAATTCCCAAAGCGACAGACGATAGGCGAAAGGTTGTCTCGCCTATCGCCTCTCGCCTTTCCGAAGGAAATCTCCAATCTACTATGGCATACCCCAAGTGTGGGAACGAACGAAGTTCGGGCACACACTGAGGGTTATTTTCGAAGAAAATGACCCATGTCCTCAATCCTTAATCCTCAATCCTGACTCCTAACATCGGAATTTCAAGGAGGTTTCTAAGATGTCAATTAAGCTGCCCGAATTCAAACCCATCGGCATAATCCATACCCCCTATAAAACTCGTGAAGATGCCCCGCATCAAGGTTTTACATCTGATGCAATATCCGAGATCGAGGTCTATGAAAAATATCAGAATGGGCTGACCGGAATAGAACGGTATTCAAAGTTAGTGATTATATATTGTCTTCATAGATCAGAACGGCCGCCCGACAATTTAATGATTAGACCTTTTAGCAGTCCGGAGGATCATGAAAAGCGCGACGAGCCCCGCGGCATATTTGCGACCTGTGCACCAGTTCGACCAAATCCTATTGCGTTAACCGTTGTAGAACTAATAGAGAAAAAGAATAATATTTTGACGGTCAAGGGAATGGATGCAATTGATGGGACACCGCTTTTGGATATAAAACCCTACATTTATTAATAAATGATTGTCATAAAAGGATGGAGGATGTAGGCTGGGAGAAAGATTCGAGTTTCGTGGTTCGAGATTCAAGATGATCACCAAAAAGAAAAATAGAGGCTGGAAGTTAGAAGCTGGAGTTAAATTTCTAGCTTCTATCTTCTAACTTCTATCCTCTCTTTCCACAATAACCATCTTAAATCCTGAATCTGAAATCTTCTTCTCAGCCTCCAGCTTAAAAAAACATACTGTATCAAAATTAAATAAAAAATAAAAAAAAAGAGAAAATGATGCTTTATAGTATTCATTTTCAGCATCATTGTTTTTAGAGTGCTTTTATTATTGCTGCACCCGTGAAACCCGTACTATCTTTGAGATTTCCGGAAACTTCAACTTCCACTTGATTACCAGGCGCACCAATAGCATCCTCAACCAGTAACCGGTCTGCTTTGCCAATCCACCTATTGTTATTATAGGTACCATATTTTAAATCGACATTCACACCGCCAACAGTAACTGAGCTTCCATCGACATCCATTGGTGAATATTCTGGATTATCTGGGAAACCTTCGACTTTTACTTGCACATAGTTGCCCATGGAATCAAGGTTCAGTGATTGTGGTTCTAGTTTCACAACTGCGGGGATGCCGGATGCTCCTCCAAATACTTCCCATTCCTGGATCATTATATTATATGTTCCTCTTGATACCATATTAGAAAGCCGAAGTCTTGTCGTGGTGACGGATTGTGTCAATTCTACATAATGGTCGCGATTTGTGAAGGTATCTTTATCATCAACTGATTGGTCGGTCCGAAAGCTGGAGCCATCCCACCACTGTACATCAAATTTATGTAGACAATATTGAGGACCGATGTAAGTTCGGTAGCGTGTATAATAGACTATCATAGAACCTATCGTAACCGGCGTTTTCCAAGTGAGTTCTACCCAGTTGCCTGGTGGTCTATACGTAGTCCAGCAGTCATTATATGTACCAATTTTATCACCGTTGTTTAATCGCTGCGGACCCCAAGAACCACTGCCACCGCCACCATGTGAAGCGACGGCTGTAAGAGCAAGATTTTCACCTTCATAAGGTCCTGCTGTGGTGCTCATAGGGATAGTACTTAGAGCCATAAGTATGACTATTATTATCGCCAGAGCGCCAATAATTACTTTTTGCTTCATTTTTTGCCTCCCTCCTAAGGCTTATTGTTATTTATATCGCGCCACACCTTGGCGCGTTTCC
>CBDVCJ010000447.1:0-1863 GCA_965372445.1 uncultured Thermoplasmata archaeon
AGGAATTTTTAATCGAAAACCATAACAATGATTTTGGCGGTAATTTACAATGTAAATTACCTTGCATTGAAAATCCCCTTCAGGCATTTTCAAAGCCGAGGTAACTTGGCGAAGCAAGTTACCGTAGTAGTCGATATCCTCACCCGTCTCGAATCACGAAACTCAAATCCATCCATTGCCCTCATCCTCCATCCTCAATCCTCAATCCTCAATCCTCCATCCTCCATCCTTCTTTTGGTAAGTTGTCATTAAAAATATTTATATATCATCTCCATACGCCCAATGAATATCATGATCACAACCTATGAAGATGCCATCGAATGGCTTTACAACCTTCAGTGGTTCGGCATCAAGCTCGGTCTCGAGAAGATTTCATACCTACTGGGATTGCTTGGCAATCCACAAAATGATTATAAGCTCATCCATGTAGGCGGTACGAATGGTAAAGGCTCAGTATGTACGATGGCCGGCGCGATCTTACAGGAGGCCGGATATAAGGTCGGGGTGAATACCTCACCGCATTTGATCGAGTTTACGGAACGGATCACTATCAACGGCGAGCAGATCTCGCGAGACGATGTCGTTAAACTTGTTGCGTTGGTAAAACCGCTGGTCGACCGGATCGCAAGGGAAACTGATCTGGAGCATCCAACTTATTTCGAGGTCGTGACCGCAATTGCATTGAAATATTTCGCCGACCAGAATGTAGAGCTCGTTGTGCTTGAGGTCGGGCTGGGCGGTACTTATGATGCTACCAATATTGTCATGCCTCTAGTGTCGGTGATAACACCCGTGAGCTTGGACCATACCGAAATGCTGGGTACCACTTTAACTTCGGTGGCCGAGAACAAGGCGGGTATAATTAAGGAGAATGGCATACTAATTACGAACAATAATGACGAGGAGGTTATGGGGGTAATAAGTTCAACATGTCAAGCTAGATCCTGTAGATTATATCAACTTGGCAAAGAAGTGAATTTTGAAATTCAACGATCAGATCTGAAAGGGAGTGTTTTTAATATCAAAGGCCTCCATGATAATTATAACGATCTGATGATCCCGATCATTGGCGACTATCAAGTGGCCAATGCTGCAACTGCAGTTGCGGCGGTTGAATTATTGCGCGAACATGGCATTACAATTTCCGCGGATGCGATCCGCAAAGGGTTGGCCAATACGAAATGTCCGGGTCGTTTGGAAATACTTCAAACCTCACCGTATGTGGTTCTGGATTGTGCACATAACCCGAGCGCTGCCCGGTCCTTAAAAACGAATCTTAAGAACTTCGAGTTTGAAAAATTGATACTGATAATCGGTATGTGTGAGGAAAAAGATATCAAAGGTTATATTGGCGAATTAGTTCCGGGAGCGGATGCAGTTATCGTTACCAGAGCCCAAATACATCGTGCGGCCGAGCCTGAAACGATCTGCGGGGTGGTTGAAAAAATTAATGATGATGTGATGATCAAACCCACGGTTCAAGATTCGATAGATCACACATTGAATAAAATTGCATCTGATAACGATCTTATTTGTGTAACAGGCTCGATCTTCATAGTAGCCGAAGCGCGCGAGCTCTGGCTAAATAAAGATATTGACAGTAAAAAGATATCAAAATTCAGGATTTCGTATTAGTCATAAATGTAGATTTTCTAGATTTGTGTTTCGTTATGAGATTATAGAATTAGCTAATTGGTTTGAAGTTTGGAGTTTACAGTTTGGAGTTTGTAGTCACCCCCACCCCCCATTTAATTTCAAGAGCCAAAATCCCAAATGTTTACACGGGTTTCGTTCTACGGTTACGAGGGCCGTTTGGAAGTTCGAAGAGCGTTTTAAATTATTTTCTATAAAAAATCAACCACA
>CBDVCJ010000448.1:0-1822 GCA_965372445.1 uncultured Thermoplasmata archaeon
TTCTCCGCATGAGCACCCCAAATCCCTTCGGCATTTGTGGTGTGGAGGATGGAGGTTGAAGGATGAGGGGCAATGAACAGATTCGGGATTCCAATGACTATTTATTGATAGTGAAGCCGGATGTCAGAAGTCTGAAGTCAGAAATCTAGCTCTGATTTCTGTCTTCTGATCTCCGTCTTCCTATTTAACAGCCATCTGAAATCCCTATATTAGCCCTCAGTCTACATCCTTAGTAATTTAGTAAATTCAGTTGTGAACTGTCATTCCAGTACTAATAGTAACTGACCGGGCTTGATAAGGTCGCCTTTATTTACCTTGATCTCCCTGACGACCCCAGCTTCGGTTGCCTGGATCGGGATCTGCATCTTCATTGATTCTAATATCAATACGTCCTGGCCTGCATCTACCTTATCGTTCTCTTGAACCAAAACATCTGCAATTACACCAGTCATGCTTCCTAGAATGTCAGGCATTTGTGTTGCTCCCCTTTATTAAGTATTAATACGAAAAATTCAATAGAATATAAATAACTTTCGTTTTGTTGATTTATTTAGCCACGTTATTTGGTGTGTGGGATGTGGAGTGTGGGGTGCGGGTTGATAATATTTTGTCTTTATTACCTTTATATTTATATTATAGTATTATATATCTAATATTCAATGAAACTTCAATTAACAAAATTCGATGATAAAAACCCTATTGAGATCGAAGTTGCCGATAGATCTACAGCTTACGACATATTAAAAAAGTTGGAACTCACTCCAGATACAATGATCGTCGTTCGAAATGATCAGCCAATACCTATTGATGAAGAGCTCAAAGAGAACGACAAAATAAAGATCATACAGGTAATATCAGGCGGCTAAATAAATTCCAACCCCCACACCTCATCCCACACCCCAATCCCCACATCCCTTTTTTGAATAATGTTATCAAATCAATATCGTAAATTCCTCAACCCATATTTTTCGACAAATCTTGGTGCAAGCTTGTGGAGCCACACGAATGATTTGAGCAAAACAAATAGACGTTCGATGTTATTTTCACTTTTTATGAAACGTTCTTTTAATTTATAGGCGCGTTTTAAACGTTTGGCAAGGTTTTTATGCACTATTTGATTGTACTCCATAAGGTGTTCTAAACTCAAATTGTGTTTAATGGCTTTTCCTGCAACTTCACCTGCGGCACGTCCCGTAAATAACGCATTACCGATACCACTGCCGGTTGCTGGAATTGAGACACGTGCAGCATCACCCACTAACATAATATTGTCCTTGACCAAAGGATCGGGAAGAACTGATCCCGGTACACAACCGACTATACCCTTAACGATCTTACCGTGCGGCGCTCTGAATTTAACAAACTTATCCAAAACATCTCGAGCCACCAATCTAAAACTGCCTGGTATGATGACACCTACATTAGCAAGCTCATTATTTTTTGGGAATATCCAAGCATAACCGCCGGGTGCATATTTTTCACCCCAATACAATTCAACGCAGTCGGGGTCCAGGTCAAAATCTTGAATTTGATATTGTGCACATACACCAATGTCCTTAAGAGCAAGAGTGGTATTCAACCCGCCCCAGCGCCCAACGCGAGACTCCACGCCATCCGCCGCGATTATTATCTTTCCCTGGTAAGTGCTGCGTTTGTTATTGGAATTGTTATAAACGGTCACACCTGTTTTATTTAACCCTGTAACCGTAGATCGTAACCGCAGCTCAGCACCGTTATTTTCAGCTCGTGCGACCAACATCTTTTCAAAGTTAGTTCTATCAAGAATGTATCCTTTGATAGTGGTTTTGATCTCAATGACCCT
>CBDVCJ010000449.1:0-1667 GCA_965372445.1 uncultured Thermoplasmata archaeon
TGATAATTTAGTCAACAAATCCAACCTAATTCTGCGTTTCTGCGTCTCTGCGGTTTGAAATGAGGGGTGGGGTTCCGAATCCCGAGGAACGAATCCCGGGATAGATCTTGGACATTTGACCGTCTTTTTCCGTCCCCGTGCTCCCGATTGTAGATATTGATTTGCCAGATTTAGAGAAGAAGTCTAATTTTAATCGATCTGCCATTTATTCCAAATACCGCAAAGCTTCAACTGGTGGTATCTTCGAAGCTTTATATGCCGGATAAATTACACACAATATAGTTACGATCAAAACAATCCCACCCAATAATAAAAGTGTATCCCAGGGCACTATATACTGATAATTAGCACCTTTCCAAAGGTTAAAGGACAAATATGAGGATAGAATCCCGATCAATATCCCAATTATAATTCCAATGATTACAATGAAAATGATCTCGGTTAAGAATAGCTTTAAGATCATATTACGCTTAAACCCGATCGCACGTAGTACCCCGATCTCCCAACGCCGTTCGTGAATTGTGCGAATTGTAATTACACCTAACCCAACAACCCCAATGATCAATCCAAGCCCTAAAAACACTTGAAACAGCGCCATAAATGATTGCTCATACCTAATATCGTCCAATAACCGATCTTGGACAGTTACCGTATCCATCCCGATCGAACTCAACTCCTGCTCTAAATCCACTGCGAGCTGGCCAACATTATCGCTATCTTTAACTTTAAAAAGAAATAGGTGATAATCCGCACTCTTGGGGAATAGCATATCAAGATTCTCTTCTGACATAATGAACGTGCCTGCAAGAACAGAGCTATCAGTCACGCCAATAACTTCAAGCTCGTATTCATCCCCGGATTCGGCGTCGAGTTTAAAGACCGACCCCAGATCTTCTTCATAGATCCAAACCAAAGTATTAAACTCAACTATTATCGGAATACGATTGTCAGGTAGCACGGCATTTAATTTTGACCAGACCTCCTTTGGCTTGGTCTCGTCGCCTTTGGCCGATGCAAACCCGAACTTATTCTCGCGCCTGAAGGTTCGGTCCACTCCAAGCAACCTCGGCGGGTAGCGTACATTCATGTTGGAGCATGTGCCGCCTTCTTCGCCCACCATTTTGATCGCGGTCACCTCAACCAAGGAAAGAGATGGTGAGCTAATATTGTTTTTTGATAGCTCGTCAGGATTGTTAAGATCGAATTTTATCGGTAAGTTGGTCTCACCCATAATATCATAACCACCGCTGCTCGTCGAGGCGTGGTGGTCAAGGTTGGCGGTTTGGATCGCGACATTGACGCCCAGTGCGGCAATAATGAACAATACCAATGCAAATAGCCCAATGGTCATACCAGAACGTTTGAGCGACCGAACCGGATACAGGGTTGAAAGTTTGAACACCGAATTGGATGGCCGGTGGGTTAGCCTGGAGAGACCCGAATTTAATTTGGCGGCGATCCACCCTAAATTGGTGACTACGATTAAAACCGAACTGAAAACCAATAATATTCCACTCAGAAAATATAGTCCAAGAAAAGGTATATCTGATCTGTTAAATAATACGAGATCAACTATTATGATATATATTAAAATCATAAATCCGATAGAAGTTAATGATCCGCGCTTAATTTTTTTTATTTGAGATGTATTTGGATTTCCTTTAATA
>CBDVCJ010000450.1:0-1663 GCA_965372445.1 uncultured Thermoplasmata archaeon
GTGATTTTTTAAGTATCTTTGTCATCTTTATCTTCGCTTAATTTTTTCTCAGGGTTTGGTCTATAGGTTTCGGTTTCGAGGCTCGTATCGTCAGTCGTCAAGCGGTTTCGTTACGGTTTCGAAGTTCGATACCGTTAAACTAACCGCACTTCGCAACCGCTTAACGATACGAGTTTCCCAACCGCAACCTTTTGGATATAAGTGAATTATCATCTATAGCACAAATTCCTCAGGGTCGTCGGGTTTAAATATTGCCAGTAGGGGCTTACATTCAATATCGATCCCGGCCTCGTACTCGAAGAGCTCCTTCACATCTTGCTGAAGCTTTTTGTTCAATTCCATGAGCGGTATACCTACCGGGCAGGCACGCTCACATTCGCCGCAATCAATACATCTTCCAGCCATATGGAACGCGCGCATCACATGGAACATCGTATTTTCAGGGATATTGACCGACCTGTGTATCCACTGGGGCTGCCAGTTATCTGCGATACAGACCTTACAGAAGCACATAGGACAGATATTTCGGCATGCATAACATCTGATGCAGCGCTCGAACTTCTGCTGCCAGTATTCCCATTTATCCTCAGAGGTTTTGGCCTCTAATTCTTGCACCCTCTCATTACGCTCCGGTTCACATTCTGCATCTTCTATCTTGTCGCCCACCAAAACATCATAGATCAAGGGCGTGTGAAATCTGCAGGTATTGCATTTATCGTACATGATCTCAGATCTCGGGAATTTCAAGTCTTTGCCTTTGAGCTTGAACACGAAATCCTGGTCGTGTTCTTCAACTTCATAACCGTTGTCTAATGCAGCATCTAAAAGGTCTTCCGCTGATAATTTTGGCTCTAATTTTTCGGGGTCGATAATGCCCGAACATGGAATGCCGATGATGACCAATTGCTCGCGTGCGCAGCCTTTCTCTTCCAGCATCTGCACGACCGCGCGCGAATCGCAGCCTTTGACCACCAGCGCGGTTTTGCGGGTGTCGGGCTCTATGCCGCGTGGTAACGGCAGCTTCTCCTCAAGAGTGGGATATACGGCTAGATTGTTGATGCAGAACGGCGACCATACGAGCCGCTCGACAGCTTCTGCGGACTCTGCAAACGACGGCGCGACTCGGAAACCGTAGCTGCCGCGCTCCCAGCCGATGACGAGTTTAACGTCTTCACGCGCTATGAGCTTTTTACACTCGTTACGAAGCTGGGCGGTGAGCTCTAAATATTGTTGGGATCTTTTTGGCGTTGGCATTCATATCTCCTGGTGGGTATATATTGAAAGGTTCGATTATAATATGTTTTGGGATGTGAGGTGTAGTACATTGTGTTAATTATCAAATTCCAAGAGACAAGAACCAAGCACCAAACAAGCTCCAAAATCAAAAATCCAAACCCACAACCTTCCATTAGCCATTGGTATTTGGAATTTAATTGGACTTGAACCTTGGTTCTTGGAATTTATTTGGAACTTGTACCTTGGTTCTTGGAATTTAAATAAACCACATACCTCACCTCACATACCACATCCCATATCTTATCATTCCGCTAAATTATCAAACGTGGGGGGTTCGAAATTGTAATTGTAATATTTAAAAGTCGTGGAACTGAAAAAATTTATTGTAAATTGCATTACATTTATGGCATGAGTATCTTCCCAATAC
>CBDVCJ010000451.1:0-1659 GCA_965372445.1 uncultured Thermoplasmata archaeon
TGAATTTTAAAAGATATGTTCTATCTGTTTGTTGAATTGATGGTATGTTCTAAGTGTTCGAGTTGGTGTCATTTTCAACATATTTGTTTAATGGTGATGATAGAACATACTTGAAAGAAAGTAAAAATATCCAACACCATTTGGCAATAATACCTAATCCAACATAAGTTCTTCGATCACTTCTTTGGCACGGTCCATCCTAATCTTTTTCTCTTTTACTAGTATCTCCACCACTTTCTCAATTAATTCCGGGGGTGCCCCTGCAGTTGCTGCTATATTCCGTGCATGCAGCCGCATATGGCCGCGCTGGATGCCTTCGGTTGCCAGCGCTTTAAGTGCCCCAAGATTCTGCGCGAGTCCGACCGTTGCAACAATTTCAGCGAGTTCGTTCGCGGTTTGCACCCCTAGGATCTTGACATTTGCACGAGCCACGGGATGAACTTTCACAGCACCGCCAATTAACCCGACAGCCATAGGTAATTCAATTGTACCCACCAGGTCGCCATTTTTATTCTTTTCCCAGGTTGTCAAGGGATGGTAGCCATTAATGGACGCATAAGAGTGTGCACCGGCTTCGATCGCTCTGAAATCGTTGCCAGTTGCGATAATAACTGCATCAATACCGTTCATAATACCTTTGTTATGGGTTGCACATCTAAATGGGTCTGCTTTCGCGAAATTATATGCGAAAATAATACCGTCCACCACATCCTCGCCGCCAAGCTCATCTTGGGTGATGGTTACTGACGCGCGCGCTAGCCGATATTTTGCGAGATTGGAAATAATGCGTAAATATACTCGGCCACCTGTAACTTCTTCAAGCAGCGGTGCAACCGCCTCTGCCATCGTATTAACCGCATTTGCACCCATTGCATCGCGGCAATCGACCAGGAGGTGAACGATCACCATCGGACCACTTTCAGTGTCAATAACTCTAACTTTAACATCGCGTGCACCGCCCCCGAATTTTACCAATAATGGGTCTTGATCGTTCGCTAATTTTAAGATCTCTTCTTTGCGCGCAAGGATCGCCATTTTTGTGCCAAATGGATCTTGGATGCCAGTGAGCTGAATTTGACCGATCATTATCGGGTCGGTGCTGCTGCTGTGAAACCCTCCGCATTGACGCGCAATTTTTGCGATATTCGAAGCTGCGGCAACGACCGAGGGCTCTTCGATCGCCATAGGTACGATAACATCTTTGTCGTTGATCAAGAAATTCATACCGACGCCTAAGGGCATATCCATAGTGCCAATTACATTCTCGATCATTCTGTCTGCCTGCTCCATCTCCAAACCGCCCGATTTACCAATAGCTTCTGCCTCTTCAGCTTCTAATTCTGCATATTCACGAATTATCTTTAAACGTTCCTCAGGTGGTAATTTATAAAATCCTGAATATTCTGATGATTTTGCCATTTCTCAAGCCTCCAACCAGATTTTTCGAGTGTGGTCTCCCATAATATTTTTTCGATTATAAATTTGTTACTATTGATGAAAATACTATTAGTTAAATATTTTGTAATTTTTACGATTTTGGGGATTATTACCCAATAAGTGGTAAGATAGGATAGAGGCTGAATGTGGGGATTAAGGGTTGAGGGTTGAGGACATGGGTCATTTTCTTCGAAAATAACCCTCGCTTTTCAGAAACCGAAG
>CBDVCJ010000452.1:0-1528 GCA_965372445.1 uncultured Thermoplasmata archaeon
CTATAGCCCAACCCCTGGCGATCCTGAATGTCGTAAAATGCTGGCGCGATATGAACGTGAGATTTTCGGGTTGAATGATCTTACCGATAAAAATATAATCATAGGTCAAAGCAGCACGCAAATAACACATGATATGTTCGTTTCGATCGCCAATCCGGGCGATACTATAATTATGTTAGATCCAACCTATGCAAATTATCCGGGCCAACTTGCATTTGCGCTGCCAGGATCAAAGGTTGAACTATTTAATGTGCTTGACACCGAATCATGGAACTATGTACCAAATCCAAACGAGAGCATAGATGCATTCACAGAATTATATAATAATAGCAAACCGATAATGACATTAATAACTGCGCCCGATAACCCGACCAGCCAGAATTTACCTGATGAATTGGTAAAGGCAATGTTAGATCTTGCAAGTGATTGCGGATCATATCTGGTAATAGACCACGCATATAAAACCCAATATTTTGGTGATGCGCCACCGTCATTCTATTCCTGGTCACCCACCGACCATGCAAATCTAATAACGCTCCATTCGAATTCAAAATGGTCAAGAGGACTCGGTCGACGACTTGGGTGGCTCGAAGCTTCAACGACCGTGGTAGAGGCAATGGAACGCACCCAACAATGTACCATACTCTGTCCGGATTCATTACATCAGATGGTTTTGACCAAATATTTACAAAATGCGTTAGATGATGGCTCGCTGAAAAAATATATTGATTATGTACGTAATGATTATGCAAGAGCCGCTAAGGTAACTGTCGAAGCTATAGATAAACATCTTAAAATGCCTAGGCTGGACCCTGAGGGCGGACTTTATACCTGTATCGATGTCGGGACCGATGGCGATAAGTTCGTTCCCGAGCTTTTAAAAAATACCGGGGTGTTATTTATACCTGGGGCTGGGTTTGGGCCTTCATTGAAGGACGCAGTGAGGATCTCTTACGGGCCACTAGTGAATGACTTGGAGAAGATCGTTGTCGGAATGGAAAGGGTCGGTGAATTTCTAAACAAGTAATTTCTATGAGGAGTGTTAAAGTTCCAAATTTTAGGTCAGAGGTTATGGGATTAATACCATAGGTCCAGATTACAATGACGACTTATAGTCCGAAGTCCGAGATTCGACAATGTCTTTTTGTCCGAGGTCCTTTTCGTTAACTGTTCACTGTACTCAAGAGTCTGCGGTAATTAGCTTCGCAAATTACCTCGCCCTAAAAAACCCTTCGGCTTTTTTACGGCTGCGGCAACTTACTTCGTCAAGTTGCCTCGGCTTTGAAAATGCCCGAAGGGGATTTTCAATGCAAGGTAATTTACATCGTAAATTACCGCCAAAATCATTGTTATTGTTTTCGATTGTAAAATCCTTCGGCTTTTCCAAAGTAGGGGTCCATATTGTTATGTGTTGTGCGCAATTTTAAGGTGGTAGGTGGTAGGAGATAGGTGATAGGCTACACTTCGGGAGCATCGGGAGCATCGGGAGTACGGGAGCGCGAACGGGAGTACGGGAGTAACGAGAAAG